>JASHQE010000168.1 GCA_030037705.1 Acidobacteriaceae bacterium
ATCCCTTGCAGATCGCGCGCCCAGTTGCGTTTTGTCCCACTGTCCCTACGGGACGCGCATTCTATAACGAATTTCCATATCCCAACCCCACGCTGAAGCGCGGGGCTATAGTCCATTGCGCCTCCGGCGCACATGGCTTCACGTCGTACCAATCTTGATTCAGTTCAACCCACGCCGCCTTTACAAAGACAACCGCAAATGTTTCGACTCCATTGCGAGCAAAAACGCTCGCAACTCCGCTCAACATGACAGTGGGCAGGTCAGGCGCTGTGCTTTCCCGGGTTTCATCCGCCGCGGTCCGCCACGGCGAAAGACCCTTCGACTTCGCTCGGGGCAGGCTCTGGGGCACCCAGCATCATGCTCTACCCATCACCGCCCAAACCGGGGCCACCCGCCGGACAGCGGCGGATGAGACCTGGGGAAGCACGAGCCTCGACCGGCTTACATCTCTCTCCGTCCGTCCAGCGCGCGGGCCATCGTTACCTCGTCGGCGTATTCGATGTCGCTGCCTGCAGGGACGCCCGTAGCAATCCTTGTGATCTTGACCGAAAAGCTGCGCAGTGCAGCAGCGAGCCAGTTGGCCGTGGCTTCACCTTCGAGCGTGGGACTCGTCGCCAAAATCACTTCATCGATCTCGCCCCGCTCTACGCGGCTCACGAGCGATCCGGCGCGCAACTGATCAGGGCCGATGCCGTGCAGCGGCGACAGGGTTCCGTGCAGTACGTGATACACGCCCTGATACGCGCGTGTGCGTTCCACGGCTGCGATGTTGGTGGGCTCTTCGATCACGCAGACGAGCCGCCGATTGCGTGCTGGACTTGCGCAGTAGGCGCAGGGATCGATATCCGTTACGTTATTGCAAATAGAGCAGAGGCGCAAACTGGCCTTGAGGCCGCGTACGGCATCGGCCAGCGAGGCGGCATCTTCATCGCTGGAGCGGAGAATGTGAAAGGCATAGCGTTGCGCGCTCTTGGTGCCCACTCCGGGCAACTTTTTCAGCTCTTCGATGAGCCGCGCCATCGGCTCCGCATAACGTGACAACGTCTTCTCTCCATGCGATTCAAATACTGCGGGGAAGGAATGCTCAACTCAGGCCGGGAATCTTCAAGCCGCCCAGCGCACCTTGCAGGCTGGATTTAATGATTTCTTCCGCCTTGCGTCCCGCTTCATTCACTGCGCCGACAATCAGGTCCTGGAGCATCTCGACGTCGGCCTGGCCTCCGGTGAGGCTCATTACCGCGGAGGGATCGATGCGCAGCTTGAGAAGTTCTTTCTTGCCGTTCATCGTGGCGGTCACGGCGCCGCCGCCGCTCGATGCCTCCACGATCGTCTCGCTCAGCTTACGCTGCACCTCTTCCTGCATCTGGCCAGCCTGGGAAAGCATCTCAGAAAGTTTGAGCGGATTCAACATCGCGTACCCCTCTTTCGAACCTCTCTACTTTGTGCGGAGATCGACGACGCTGCGGACCTCGGCGTTGAAAATCTCCTTCGCCTTTTGCACCAATGGATGAGACATCGCCTCTTCCTGGATGCTGCCGGCCATCGGAGCGGTGCTGGCGGCCGCGGTGAACGCCGCGCCTTCTCCGGGAACTACGAGAAAACGCGCAGGGCCGTCGAGCCGCTGCAGCTCCTGGCGAAAGATTTTCTCCACTGCGGCACTTACATAGAGGTTGAGCGTTTTTTTGCCGATGCCGGGCACTTCAATGCGCAAATTCGAGCCGTCGACGGTCCATGCTCCCGCACCCAGCAGTTGCGCGGCGGAACTGTGGCCCGCGGCAGCGAGCGCCGAAACAATGGCGCCGCGCAGACTATCGGTACCCAGAGTATCGGTATTGGATAAGGTCGAAAGTTGCGCACCGGATTCCGCCGCAACTTCAGGCGCAACTTCGGGAGAGATCGACGGCGCTGCAGGCTTCAGTGCGGACGCAGAAGAAACCGGGCGCGGCGGTGCGGCAGAAGCAGGACGCGGAGCGGGCGAAGACGTTGCGCTGCGCGCTCCTGCATGGCCTGTCATGCCGCTCAGCAGTTCTTCGATGGGCAGAAGGCGCTGCGCGTGGATCAGCTTCAATATCCCCAGCTCGAGATGAAATCGTTGTTCCTGGCGATAATTCAGATCGTCGAAGGTGCGCAGGACGATCTGCAAATTGCGCGTCAGCTCCTCTTCGGTGAAGAGCAATGCCGTGCGCGCGGCGCGGGCGCGCTCATCGGCGGAGATCTGCAGCAGCTCCGTCTGCTCGCCGCCCAGCTTGGCCATCAGGCAATTGCGCAGATAACGCACCATCTGCCGTGCCAGCGAAGAGGGGCTGTGGCCCGCGTTGAGCAGGACGTTCAACTGTTCCATCAGCTCCGCGCTCTGGCCCGCGGCTACCGCTTCGAGCAGCCGCTCAAAGACCGTGTTCGGCACCGAGCCCATCAGCTCGCGAATCTGCGTGGCGGCGAGCAGAGGACGCCCGTTTTCTGCCGGCGCCGATGCGATGGCCTGGTCCATGATGGACAGTGCATCGCGCATCGAACCATCGCCAGCTTCGGCAAGCAGCGCGAGTGCGGTTTCCTCGGCTTCCACCTGCTCGTGCACGGCGATCGCCTTCAACTGGCCTAAAATGTCGTCGAACTTGACCGCGTGAAAGCTGAAATGCTGGCAGCGCGAACGGATGGTCTGCGGAATGTTTTCAGGCTCGGTTGTCGCCATCATGAAGACGACGTGGGCCGGCGGTTCTTCAAGGGTTTTGAGCAGCGCATTGAAGGCGGCTTCGGTAATCTGGTGCGCCTCGTCGAGGATATAGATCTTATAGCGGTCGCGCGCCGGCGAGTAGCGCGCGGCTTCGCGCAGTTCGCGAATTTCATCGATGCCGCGATTGGTGGCCGCATCGATCTCGATTACGTCGACGGCATTCCCCTGACGAATCTCCACGCAGGAGTCGCACACGCCGCAAGGTTCCGGCGTGGGGCGCTGCGCGGAGCCGACCTCGTTGCGGCAATTCAGCGCCTGGGCCAGAATGCGTGCAATGGTCGTCTTGCCGATGCCGCGATGCCCGGAAAAGATGTAACCGTGGGCGATGCGATTCTGCGCCAGCGCGTTCATCAGCGTGCGCGTCACGTGGTCCTGGCCAGCCACGTCGGCAAACCGCTGCGGACGGTATTTTCTGGCTAGAACCTGGTAACCCATGTGCGCAGGCACTCCTCGCGGCCGCTTTCGAAAACAATCAGCCTGGAGGAGATTGTATCGTTTCAGACCGGTGCGGGACACGCCGCCCGGACCACCACGCGCCGGCTGACGCATCGGCGCACCAGGAAGAGCCGCTACGATGCGTCGAGGTTCAGGCTGATGTCATTCAGCCATTCGGCAATGAGGTCTTCATCGGCGGGGTCCAGCGCGTATGCGTCATTCATCAGCAGCACCGTCGCCCAAATAACGAGATCGCGCTCGGTGATGAGGCCGAAGCGCTTGCGTTCGAGAGCGTTCTCGATGTGTTTGCGGGTGATGAGAATGCCCGGCTCAGGCACGCGGAAATAGGTAGAGGCTGTCCGCGCCGGCGAGTATCCCCCCGCGATCCTTTCTTTTGCTTCGAAGTTGAATTCGAATACGCCGGCCAGCGCGCGGCGCATCTCTTCCAGGCCGGCCTCAAACAGCGCAAACTTCCGCAAGACCTCCATCTGGTCCAATGTGAGAGACGGCAGTTGCGACTCTTCTTTCAATGCGGTGCCACAGTCATCGTTTGTGTTTCTTGCGGGATGCGCTTCCAGACTTATTATTACGCCTTTTTCCCTGCGTTTTCCCTTGTGTCTTCCCTGGTGTTCCGGCCTTCGCTTTGCGGCTCTTGACCTCCGCCGCCGAATACATCGTGCCGCGGCATTTTTTCGCCCCGCAGTTGCAGATGGCCTCATCGTCGTCGCCGCCATCATACAGGCAATAGTCGTACGTGATCTCCTCGCCGGGAGCGATGTGGCGGAGAGCGGTGATCCACACATGGCCATCGATCTCTTCGGTTTCGCAGTTGGCCTGGCAACTGTGGTTGATGAACATCGCCATGGAGTGACCGTCGATCACCATCGCGCCGTCCCCGAGTCCAAAGAGATAGGTGAGGAGCGAGTCGTCGTAGCGCCGGTCCGCCTCTTCTTTGGTTATCAGATGGCCGGTATATTCGGCAACGCGGGCGCCCTTGCGGATGGCCGTGGTGGTGTAGCAGCCAGCGGCGTGAATTGCAGATGAGCGGATCATGAGAGCCATGCGGGTTTTCGATGCATTCCTTTCCCGGGAGTCGATCGACACTCCACGAACCGCATCGTACCATTGGAGGAGTGAGGAGATCGCGGTGAAGACGGTCCTGGCAGTTGCGCTCGTTGCAGGTTGCTGCCTGGCAACCGCAGTGCATCTGAGCGCGCAGGCTCCGGCAGGCCAGAATACCAATACGCAGGATCAAAAGAAGCCTGCGAATACACAGCCTTCTGTGCAGCAAAATGCCAATCCGTTTCCTGAAGATGAAAGCTCGGTTCCGGTGCTGCCCGCAAAGAATACGCCGGATTTGCCGCCCGGCAGCTTTGATGGGTCCGTCAACGGACGGGCCGTGCTGCCGGCTGGCGATATTGACCCGGTGCAGAGTCCGGATGATTCACCCGCCACGGCCAGTGGGACGGGACCGGATTCGGGTTCCAGTTCCAGCCTGAGCGGAATGGATAACCTGCTACCCGGCCCGGATGACGAGCAGCCCGCGAAGCACGGCAAGCACGCGCAGGATCAGATCGAGCCCGAGCACCACGAGACGGCGGCCGAAGATGAAAACGTCGGCAAATACTATCTTGACAACAAAGACTGGCGGGCAGCGCTCTCACGCTATCAGTCGGCGATGGTGCTCGATCCGGACAATCCCGATGTGTATTGGGGATTGGCGGAGAGCGACCGGCATCTGGGCAACTATGCGGATGCGCGGACCAACTACCTGAAGGTG
>JASHQE010000169.1 GCA_030037705.1 Acidobacteriaceae bacterium
TCCCGCAGCAGGATGCGCCTTGTCCGTAATCAACGCTCCGAACCGTCCGGCGTTGGGAAGTCCCAGCTCGCCGAACAGCACCTGCGTCCCCGCAAACGTGGCCGAGAGCATATTCGTCACCACCGCACCGGCGCGATTCATGACCTGCTGGCCGAAGCTGAAGCGCAGCACCAGGAAAGCGAATCCGAATTGCAGGCCAAGACCCCAGAAGATGGTGCGCCAGCGAATCCGCTTGCGGTCTGTCGAACCAAGCCAGGCAGCCAGCAAAACCGCCAGAATCCCCAACACCCCGGTAAATCGCGCCAATGTGCCTCCTGAAAGCAGGGAACAGGGATCAGGGAATAGGGAACAGAAAAGCGCGCAATCCATCTCAGTGCCACAGCAAAGGCCAGCGCTATTCCCTGTTCCCTAACCCTGCCGGGTCCCCAGCGAGCGATCTTTGCTCGCTGGGGTGGCTATTCCCTTGTCTTATCCGTCTACCTTACCGCATTTTGGAGATACTTCTCCGCCGAATCGCGCGTGAAAATGCGGCTCACCAGCGGCACCACTGCGTGGGGCGGATCTTTGGACAAGGTAATCGCTTGGCAGAGAATCTCCCTGGGCTCGGCGAGCTGTGCCGCACTCGTCGCGTAAAGCGTAGCCAGCGGCTCTCCGCGTTTCACCTGCGCGCCGCGCCGCGCGTGGAAGAGAATCCCCGCGTGCGGATCAACCGGTTCGCCAGCCTTCTCGCGCCCTGCGCCCAGCCGTTGCACCGCCCATCCCAGTGCCGTAGTGTCCATTTCGGCGATGAAGCCGCTCTCCCACGCGGTGACCACTTCCGTCACGCCGGGCTTGTGAAATTTCTCCGCGTCATGGAAGACGCTCACATCGCCACCTTGCGCTTCCACCATTTCAAAAAAGATGCGCAGCGCCGAGCCGTCCATCAACGCCGCCTCCGCGCGCTCGTAGCCGCTCTCCGGAGTGTCCGCCTTTCCTCCAAGATGAATCATCCATCCCGCCAGAATCAGCGACAGCTCGCGCAGGTCGAAATTACTTTCGGGACCCTCTGCCGGCTGTTTGCCGCGCAATAGCTCGATCGATTCAACCAGCTCGATCCAGTTGCCGGCTGCGCGGCCCAGCGGCTGGCCCATGTCGGTGAGCAGCGCCACGGTGCGCGTGCCGGCCATCTCGGCTGTGGCCACCATCAACGCGGCCAGAAACTCGGCCTGCCGCACATCGCGGAGAAAGGCGCCCGAGCCGGTCTTCACATCGAGCACCAGTGCGTCGAGCCCCGCGGCGAGTTTCTTGCTCAAAATCGAGGCGCAGATCAGGCTTGGATTTTCGACCGTGCCGGTCCGGTCGCGCAGCGCATAGAGAATGCGGTCGGCGGGCACCAGCGCCGGAGTCTGGCTTACGATGGACGCGCCGCATTGCTTCAGCACGGACTCGAACTCGTCGAGCGAAAGCGCCGTGCGATAGCCGGGGATCGACTCGAGCTTATCCAGCGTGCCGCCGGTGTGGCCCAGCGCGCGCCCGCTGATCATGGGCACGGCCACGCCGCAGGCCGCAGCCAGCGGAGCGACCAGGAAGCTGGTTTTGTCGCCCACACCGCCCGACGAGTGCTTGTCCACGGCCGTCTTGCCCAGTCGCACGGGAGAAAACTTTTCACCCGAGTCACGCATGGCCAAGGTGAGCGCGCGTGTCTCGTCGAGCGAGAGTCCTTTGATCCACGCGGCCATCAGCCACGCTGCAAGCTGCTCCAGCGGAATGGAGCCCGAAGCCGCGCCATTTGCCACGAAGCGAATCTCGCGTTCGCTCAGCGCGCCGCCATCGCGCTTTTTACGAATGATGTCAATCATGTGCAATGGTGCCGCACTGGCTTTGTCCGGTGTATCGTCTGCTCGTGTCATCCCAATATGCCTTACTTCAATTTCATCTCGAACGCCAGCGGCAGCAGTTCATGGAAAGCCAGTGTCTGGAGGCCGTCCGCGGCAGGGAACACCACCGGCGCCTCCGCCAGCATAAACTCCGCCAGCATCTGCCGGCATGCGCCGCACGGCGGGCTGGCCGCATCATTCAAATTGGCGACAGCCACGGCGGCGATGCGAATCTCCGGCCCGAATTCGCTCACCGCCCGCACCAGCGCTGCGCGCTCCGCGCAGATCGTCAATCCGTAACTCACATTTTCGACATTCGTTCCAGTCACGATCTCGCCACTGCTCAACTTGAGCGCTGCGCCCACGCGAAACCCCGAATATGGCGAATAAGAACGGAGAGCCGCCTGCCGCGCGCTTTCCAACAACGCTGCGAGCGCCTTATCCGGCCACTGCGTCGTGTCCATAGAACTTAAAGGCTAATGCATTTCAACCTGCAATGTATACTCGGCCTCGGAGTTTCTATGCCTTCTTTCTCCGCCTTAAGAAGAGTGCTCCTTTCAACCGCAATCGCAATTTCGCATGGCATATGCGCGCAAAGCCCCGCAGCGCCGCAGAGCCAGACCACTTCATCTCCAGCACCCGCCTTCGATGTAGCCGCCATTCATCCGCATATTTCCGAGCCGCATGAGCACAATTCGATTTGGAGCTCACCCTTCGACAGCCACTTCAAAGCGGAGAACATGAGTTTGGTCGGCCTGATCCATTGGGCGTTCAACATGCCCGAAACCAGGATTCTCGATGCTCCCGACTGGGCGAAATCCACCATGTTCAACATCGAGGCCACGGCAGACAGCTCCGTTGACGCGCAGATGCGCAATCTGACCTCGGACGCAGGACGGCTGCAAAAACAAAAGATGGTGCAGGCGCTGCTCGCCGACCGCTTCAAACTCGTCACGCACACCGAAACGAGAGAGCTGCCCATCTACGCGCTTGTCGTTGCGAAGGGCGGACCCAAGCTCGGCCCAGTACAAGAGAACGGAGCCATCGTCAATCATGGAAGAGGTCACATCGAGGTTCAGAGTTTTACCAATAGCGTTTCTGCACTCGCTGAGGAGTTATCAAAAGAAGTGGGCCGCGATGTGATCGACAAGACGGGCATCCAGGGCCGCTATGATCTCAAGCTCACGTGGACACCTGATGACCGCGTCGCTTCCTCCTCTGACGCATCAGCCGACTCCGGCCCATCGATCTTCACCGCGCTCGAGGAGCAGCTCGGCCTCAAGCTCGAATCGCAAAAGGGGCCCGTCACGGTTCTCGTCATCGATCACGCCGAGATGCCATCGGAAAATTAACGCTGGGTGAGCGCGCTCGAAGCCGGGCCTACATTGCACCGTTCAGCAGCCGCCCCACTTCGTCGTGCAGCCTTTGCGTAATCGCCGCTTCAGTCTCCTCGGGCCCGAATCGGATCGCCTCGCCGACATGCACCTCGATCTTGCCCGAACGGAACCAGCCCCGTCCCTTCACCTTCAGCTCGCCCAACCCGCGAATCGCAATCGGCAGCACCGGCACATTGCTTTGCTTGGCCAGCAATCCGATCCCGGGCCGGAACCGCGCCAGCTTGCCTTCGGCTGAGCGTGTCCCTTCGGGAAACACAAGCACGTTGTAGCCGCAGTCCATTGCTTTGCCGGCGTGGGCAAAGCTGCTCTGGAAATCCCGCAGGCGCGGCAGCGGAAACACGTTGAAGAGCGCGGTCACCAGAAAATAAGCCGGTGGCCCGAAGAGGAAAAAACCGCGCGTGCCTGGTGCGCGATCGGGATTGCGCGCGTGACGGAAGTCTTCGAGCATCTCGCCCGACATCGCTGTTGCAATGTGCCGCCGCATTCGGCCCGGGAGCGCGTATTGAATCAGCGGCGGATCGTACGCGGTCACGTGATTCGCCACAATCAGCATGGGACCCTGGGGAAGCGGCATCCCTGGCCCAACCACGCGCGGGCCAGCCAGCAGCCGTGTCAGCGGCTGCGCCACCGTCTCAATAAATGCCATCCGGATCCAAGCGACCGGCTTCCACCACGGCCACTCGGGATAAAGATAGTGCGTTCGCGGCGGCTCCGATGGGGAGAATGGCTGAAGCGCGGCTCCGGTCTCCCCACGCGCTTCGGTAGCATTTTCAAGTGTCCGTGCCTCCGCTCGTCGGTCTTTTTCCGTCGACAGGATGCGTGCCGCTTCCTCCGGACTGGAAGCTGTCTCGCCCGCTACCAGCTTCCTCAACTCACCGAGCGTTTGCACGTCTTCGAGTAATCCGCTGCCGGAAACGATTCCGAGCCGCTGTTCGATAGCTGAGGCCAACTGCACGCGGCCCAGGCTGTCCAGGTGCAGATCCTCGCCGAGGCGCAGCTCGTCACTCCCGCCAGGATGCATTTCACCGGTCATCTGCGCAATCAATGTGAGCAGCCAATCGGAGGAAGCCGCCGCTGCTTGCTGTTCACCTCCGGCTACACTTCCGTTCTGGTTCTGCGCAAGCCATGCCGCTACCGCTTTGCGCTTCACCTTGCCGGTCGAGGTGCGCGGCAGATCGGGCTCCGGCCACAGCACCCAGCGCCTGATCCGCTGAAACTCCGCCAGCCGCGCATTCGCACTTTCGATTGCCTTCGCCGCCTGCTCGTTCGGTCCACGCACAGCCAGCACTGCGCACGGCTCCGGCCCTGCCGGCGTCTCCACGCCGACCACCGCGCACGCCGCCACGCCCGGCTGCTCTTCGACCGCTGCCTCCATATCTTCGGGGTGCAGATTCAGGCCCGCTGCCGTGACGATCACCTCGCTCTTGCGCCCGAGAAACCTGAGTTCGCCCGAAGTCTGCTGCTCCGCGAGATCGCCCGTGGCCAGCCATTCGTTTTCGCGCTGCTTAAGCTGCCCGCCCTGCCACGTCGCGCCGGAGATCATCGGGCCGCGCACGAGCACTTCGCCATCGGGGCCGAGCTTCACCTCGCGTCCGGCCAGCGGCTTGCCGATCGTCCCACGGGCCACATGGAAGGGATGGTTCAGTGTGATGAGCGCCGTCGTCTCGGTCATCCCATAGCCCTGCACCAGCACAAACCCTAATGCGTTCCAGAACTGCTCAAGCGGGCCGGCCAGCGCGCCGCCGCCCGAGACGAAGGCCCAGAACTTGAAGCCGAAGGCTTTGTGAACAGCGCGGAACCGCCACCATTTTTTGAGCGGCCCGATTCCTCGCGCCTGTTCCACGCGCGCCGCGAGTGTGGGATCGTTCGCCTCAAGGTGCGCCTTCAAAAGCGCCAGCACGCGCGGCACAGAGGCCAGCACCGAGATGCGTTCCTGCTTGATGAGTTGAATCAGCCGCGGCGCGGCCGGACGGCTTTCAAAGTGCAGCTCGGCGCGGAAGACCGGCGGAATCCACAGCCCCATCGTCTGTCCGAAGACATGGCTCAGCGGCAGCGTGTGCAGAATGCGC
Organism: Acidobacteriaceae bacterium; assembly: GCA_030037705.1. GTDB lineage: Bacteria > Acidobacteriota > Terriglobia > Terriglobales > Acidobacteriaceae > Telmatobacter. Next base: position 5,323 of record JASHQE010000169.1, read on the forward strand.
AGAGGATGAATCAGCCGCTCGTAGCGCATGTAGGGCTGCGCGCCATCCTCAATCGGCCCCACGCTGGCCAGCACGTTGCCATGCGTCAAAACAATTCCTTTGGGATCCCCCGTCGTGCCCGAAGTGAACAAAATCTGCAGCGGCGTCTCGCGCGAGAGCCCTGCCACCGGACAGGCTTCTTCCGCCGGCAATGCATCGAGCCAGTCTTCAAATGCAAGCTGCGGAAACCCATCCTCACCTGCGCCTGATTTTGGGTGCCCCGGGGTCGGAGTCCCCACAGGTAAATTTTCGTCTGTGGGGTGAAGATCTCGATTTTGAGACCTGGGATTGAACTGCGCCAGCAGCAGTGCATCCCCCGCGACGAGCTTTGGTTTCACATCGGCGGCCACGCGCCCGGCAAAATCCGCGCTCCCGCTCGCGTCCAGCGGAACGACCAGGACCCCACGCCGCAGGCATCCGTGAAAGACCGCAATCCACTCCGCGCTGTTTTCCGCCCACAGCAGTACGCGGTCGCCCGGTCCGATGCCGCGCCGATCAAGCAGCGCTGCAAATCGCCCGGCGAGCCGCGCCAATTCGCCATATGTCGTCGCACGCCGCCGGTTGCCTTGGTACCGCACCACGGCAATCTCGTCGCTGTAGCGGCGAAAATCATCGAGTAATGTGGCCAGATTTTCTCGCATTCGAGCTACGCCACGTTTATGGTAAGGGATAGCCTCGCGCGCCCCGCCGGTGGCATGTGTTACTTTCTGGGACTGCTCTGCGGGGCAGAATGATTTTGAATTTTGCCGCCGCCTTGTCTTCGCCTTGTATTCGCCAATTGCTTGCGCTAATCTCAAAATAGTATGTCTTCGCGCCGGCCCACCCCCGAACCTCCATCAACGCCGGCTGTGCCTTCCGATCCTTTTGCCTCCTTTCACCCTGTCACGGCCGCCTGGTTCCGGGCTGTCTTTGACGCGCCTACCGCACCCCAGCGGCTGGGCTGGCCGGTGATCGCTCGCGGCGAGAGCGCGCTGATTCTGGCGCCTACCGGCACCGGCAA
>JASHQE010000170.1 GCA_030037705.1 Acidobacteriaceae bacterium
AGCCCAGGTCTCAGGGAATTCAATCCAGCACGATAATGGGTGCCCCAGAGCCTGCCCTGAGCGTAGTCGAAGGGCCTTCCGCCGAGGCGGACCGCGGCGGACAGACCTGGGGCACCCATCATCCATGTCTGCGCGGGAGCGCAGTGCTCTACCCATCGCCGCCCAAACCTGGGCCACCCGCCGGGAGACCTGGGGCACCCGGCACCTGGCGTGTGAACAGGCCTAGTTAAGATTCACAGGTTGAACAGCTCGCGGAGGCGCTTGGTCTGGGCGCGGCTGACGGGGATTTCGGTCTGCTGCTTGTCGTTCATGCGCAGCTGGTAGCTCGATTTGAACCAGGGCACCACTTCGCGGATGTGGTCGATATTGACGACAAAGCCGCGGTGGGCGCGCCAGAAGTGGGTGGGATCGAGCAGTTCCTGCAGCTCTTCGAGTGTCCGGCACTTGGACTGGCCCTCGAAGCTGCGCGTCACAATGCGGATCACGCCCTCATCGATGGCGGCGAAGCAGATATCGGCCTGATCGACGAGCAGCAGCCGGCTCTGCGCCTGCACGATCAGCTTGGCCGGCTGCGCGGCGCGGTCGGCGCCCGGAGCGCGGTTGAGCAGGCGGAGCAAGGCATCGATCTGCGAGCTTGTGGGCTGCGGGCCGGCGGACGTTTCTTGGGTGTTGGCGGTTCCCCCGGCCAGGCGGGCGCGGGCGCGCTCCACGGCCGCGGAGACGCGGCTGCGGTCGAAAGGCTTGAGCAGGTAGTCGACGGCGTTCACGTCAAAGGCGCGCACGGCGTACTGATCGTAGGCCGTCGCGAAGACGATCTGGGGCAGCGGTTCCGCGCTCTGGCCGCCGTTGCGGAGCCGGTTGCGCTCGACCAGCCGCTGGATGACGGCAAAGCCGTCCAGGCCGGGCATCTGCACATCGAGAAACACCAGATCGGGGTGGTGCTCCTCGATCAGGTTCACGGCTTCGATGCCGTTGGCCCCCTGGCCGACAATTTCCACGTCCCCCACGGAATCGAGCAGGTACTTGAGCTCGTCGCGAGCCAGTTGTTCGTCATCGATAATCAGCGCAGAGATGGACATGCGGTCCGGAAGATCGATTGTAAGGACCGGGGTGGAAGGGGGTCAATGAAGGTGGTTCGGGGAAGCTGGCCCGGGCCGAATACCACGAGAGGCTGCGGATGGGCGAGAAAAGCTATTCGCTGAGCACGCGCAGGCGGGCCGGGGTGTGGTCGGTGGCGAGCTCGTGGCCGCAGCGGGTGCAGTAGATGTCCGTAGCGCGCACGGTGCGGAAGCAGTTGCCGCAACTGGCTGTGAGCTGGTAGTTGCACTGCGGGCAGAAGTGGAAGTCGCCCTGCACGTGCGTGCCGCAGGCCGGGCAGCGGGAAACCTCAGGCTGGCGCAGCAGAAAATAAATGACGGCCCCAATGCCCGGCGGCGCAACGAAGCAGATGAACATCCAAAACCACGTGCTCATCGCGCGGCGGGGCGCGTCCTTGCTGATGTAGCCCACCAGCAGGAAGTAGAGCGCGGCGAGCAGGCCCCACGAAAGATCGAAGTAGAGCCGGAGCCCGAGAGGAGGAGCGGGATGATGCCGCTGTCCTGGAGCCACAACCCACCAGTAGTATTCAACCAGCAAAAACGCCAGCGCAGCCGCAACGATCGACCAGGTCGGAATCATCCGTTCGTCGTCATTGACCGTGATGGATTGGGGATCGCGCATCGCTGCCTTTCCAGGTACAAAACAGCTTATCTTCTTTTTTAAATGGACGGACGAGGAAAGGCGGAAGTTGCGGCGCGGGCGCGCGATCAGGGCTTTTGCCGCATCCAGCCAGCCACCAGCGCGGCGGCCAGCAAGGCCGGAAAGAAGATGCACACCCAGAGGCCAAGCTGCGTGGCCAAGTCCTCCCAGTGTTCGCCGCCGGCAATGTCGTCGACTACGCGCCAGACAAAGGGCCCCATCGCGAGAATCACCAGGAGAATCGATGCCAGGGCCAAGGAACGGCTGCGCTTGCGGCCAGCTTTCTGGTCCTGCATGACGCCCAGCGAGGTCATCACGACACGGCGGGTGCGGTGGGCGACGGCCCGTTCGCGCCCCGCCTGGACTCCAGCAAGAGCCGCAAGCAGATCACGATCCTGTTCCGCGCCTGAGTTGCCCGCCAGCCCGATGGTCTTCACACCGCCTCCTGCTGGTACGCGGCCGCGGCTTCGAGCTTGGGCTTGATCATGGCCAGGCCGCGATAAAGCCTTGATTTTACAGTAGAAAGAGGAGCGCGCGTGACCTTGGCAATCTCTTCGAGAGAGAGCTCTTCGTGGAAACGGAGCACCAGCACCTCGCGATGCAGGGCATCGAGCTCTAGGAGAGCCGCAGCGATCCGCTGCCGATCCTCGAGGTTGGATACGCAGTCAAAGGGGGTCGGATCGCCATCGGCAACTTCGAAGCTCATGGGACGGTCGTCGTCGCCTTTGCCTTCGAACAATTCATCGAGGCTGCATGCCGTGCGCTTGCGCCGTTGATCGATGACCAGGTTGCGGGCGATGGTAAAGAGCCAGGTCTCAAACCGGGCCTGCCCGTTAAATTGGCCGCCACGGACCAAAACCCGCATCCAGACCTCTTGAAAGAGGTCTTCTGCCATCTCGCGGTTTCCGGTGAGATACATCAGATAGCGCAGCAGCCGGTGCTGATAGCGGACGATCAGTTCGTCCAGAAGGCCGGCTTCCTGGCGTTTGAGACCCTGGGCAACCGCGAGGCTCTCCTGGCGCGCCTGCTCATCCTGCGCTACGGCGACGGCCTGGACAAAGAACGGCTTTACGGATGCGAACGTCATCATTTTGATTAGACGATAAGTTGTCGCTGAAAGACGAGGAGAAAGTTCTGCAGACGGAAATTTGCACCTATTTTGGTGCAACAGCAGCTTTTTTGGCGGCCTTGAGCGCGTCCTCGATGGCTTTGGCGGCCCGGCGCGCGCGGGCTTCGGCGCCTTCGTAGTAGAAGATACCCAACAGATGGCCACGCCGCTGAGCTGGGGTCATCGCCTTCCAGCCTGCCTCCGCAAGAGGCTGGCGGGCAAAGGCGGCTTTGAGAATGGGTGGCGTTTCGAACTCACCTTCCATGGTGAGCAGCAACCACTCGGCGATGCGCTCCGCCTGCCGTCTGCGGGTTTCGGCGCTTTTTGCCTCGCCCACCATGGCGCAGAGCATGCGGCGCGTGTACTCGCTCAAGCCCTCGAACCATTTGCGGAGCTGGCGGTCGGCTTTGAGGGCGCGGTCGAGCTCCGGCGGCATCACGGCCTTTCGTTCTTCGAAGTCCGGCTCCAGAGTGATCTTGACCATGTCGCCCTGGCGAGCCCCGGCGCCCTTTTGCATTTTCTTGTTGACCAGCACCATGTGCCCGCGCTGGCCGGGCACGGGAAAAAGGGAGGTGCGGAAGACGAAACCATTGATTGCGCCACGGACACGCAGCCGCTTGCGCTCCGGCCAGGCCTTTGCGATATCGAAGGGCACGCGGGCGATGACCCAGTTGAGTGCGGTACCGTCGGGCTCCAGGCGGGCGGTGAAGGATTTTTTTTGCGGTGCGCTCATGCCATTCCAGTAAAGCCATCGTATACGCGAAGACGCGGATTCTCACGCCACCGGTCCATTCGCGCCAACTAAACTGAAGGTATGGAAGTGCTGTATGGCCTGCATCCGGTTGAGGAGGCGCTGCGCGCGGGCAAACGCCGTTTTGACCACGTGCTGGTGGCCCGCGAGCGCCGCGACGAGCGGCTGGAGCGGCTGATCGCCCAGTGTCGCGAATCCGGCGTGCGGGTGCGCCAGGAGCCGCGCGAGCAACTGACGCAGGTCGCGCAGACCACCGCGCATCAGGGAGTGGTGGCGCTGGTGCGGCCGCAGGAGTTTCTGGCGATCGAGGATTTGTTTGCAGCCGATCCGGCGCAAACCGGCGCTGCGCGGCTGGTTCTTGCGCTCGATGGCGTGGAAGATCCGCAAAACCTGGGCGCGCTGTTACGCGTGGCGGATGGCGCGGGCGTAGATGGCGTGATTCTCACCGAGCGGCGCTCCGCGCCCCTGAGCGCGGCGGCGGTAAAGGCCAGCGCAGGAGCAGCCGAGCATCTGCGCATCGCCCGCGTCGTAAACCTGGTGCGCGCCCTCGAAGACCTTAAGCAGCGGAATCTGTGGGTGGTGGGGCTCGATGAGAGGGCCGAGACCGAGTACGACCGGTTCGATCTGACGGGCAATGTAGTGCTGGTGCTGGGCAGTGAGGGCGCGGGGCTGCACGATCTGGTTCGCCGCACCTGCGACCATCTGCTGCGGATTCCAATGGCCGGCGGAGTGAGCTCGCTGAATGTTTCGGCGGCCGGAGCCGTCGTGCTCTATGAGGCTGCACGGCAGCGGCGTGCTAGGCTGCATTCGATCCCGACATCCGTCCAAGACTCTGCCCCACGCGGTGGTGCCCTACGCAGTGGGCGGAAAGGTCTGGGTTCATGAAGTTGGTTTTCGCGCCGGTGATGCTGGCGCTGGCTACGGCCGTAATCTCCTCCACTGCACAGACATCTCCTCCGCAAGCGCCTGCCACTTCGCCTCAGCACCGTGATCAGACCCGGGGCCAGGTCCTCTTTTCGCGTTCGATGGACGAGAATGGCAACACGACCACGACCCGAGGGCCCGGCGCGCCGGCGGTGGTTGCTACGCCGATAGCCGACGACCGGGAGCGGCAGGCTGTGACCTTCACGAGCTACGACATGGAGGTGCACCTTGAACCGGCCGCGCAGCATATTGCAGTCCGCGCGCTGTTGACGGTTCGCAACGACGGCAAAGCACCGCTGGCGCACGTTCCGCTGCAAATCTCGTCTTCGCTCAATTGGGAGCGCATCCGCATCGGCGCGCAGGACGTGAGTTTTAAGGTTGCGACCCTTAATTCAGATTCAGATCACACCGGCCAGCTGCACGAGGCTGCCGTTCCGCTCGCCGCACCGCTCGCGCCCGGCGCCACGCTCCAGCTTGACGTCACATATTCCGGCGCCATTGCGCAGAACGCGCAGCGGCTTGTGGTCCTCGGCACGCCGGACGACGTGGCCCTGCATGTAAATTGGGACGAGATCGGCGTCGACTTCACCGGCCTGCGCGGCTTCGGTGACGTGGCCTGGTATCCGGTCTCAAGTGTTCCGGTCATTCTGGGCGATGGCGCGCGCCTCTTCGATGAGATTGGCGAGCACAAGCTGCACATGGAAGGTGCGCGCTTCCACCTGCGCCTCACGGACGAGTTTCCAAGCGGCCACGCGCCTACCGTAGCCCTCATCAACGGCCAGTCCGTGCCGCTCGCCATTACGAATGGCAGCGAAGAAGTGGCCGGAGTGGCCAAGGCGGAACTCTCAGATTCGATCTTGGGCTTCGAAACGCCAAGCCTCTTTGTGGCTGTTCGCAAGCCGGTGGAAGGCTCTGACGTCACTCTCTGGACACGGGACGAAGACGAGGCTACGGCGAGTGATTGGCTCTCGGCCGTGCCCGCTGTTGCGCCCTTTCTCGAAAGCTGGCTCGGAGCGCATCCTCGTTCCAAGTTCACCATTCTCGACCTGCCCGATGCGGAGGATGTGCCTACGGAGATGGGGGCGGCAACGGCGATGCCCATCCGCGAGATCAGCTCCGGTCAGTTGGATGATGTGATGGTGCATGGCCTTACCCACGCCTGGCTCCGCACCGCTATGCCACCACCCGCGTGGCTCGATGAAGGCCTGGCCTATTTCATGGGCACGCTTTGGACAGAAAAACAGAGTGGACGCACCAAGGCGCTCGAATCCCTTGCAGCCGGCCGTCAGGCGCTCGCGCTGGCTGAACCATCGAGCCCCGGCGAAGGTGCAGGCGAACCGCTGCGCCAGGCCATTGCGCCTGCTTACTACCGGACCAAGGCCGGTTACATCTTCTGGATGCTGCGCGACATCGCCGGCGACGCCGCGCTCTCCTCTGCGTTACGGGCTTACGATTCCGCGCGGGATGGGAACAGGAATGGAGGACCAGGTGAGTTCGAAAATCTGCTGGAACAGTCTTCTCACCGCAATCTAAGCTGGTTCTTCTCAGACTGGGTGGATGCCGACAAGGGCCTTCCCGATCTGGCGATCGACAGCGTCTTTCCCGCTGCCGCCCAAAACGGAAACACCCTTGTTGCTGTGAATCTTTCGAATTCCGGTTATGCCGCGGCAGAGATTCCCGTCATCGTCCGCACCGCCGGAACTTCCATTACCCAGCGCGTCTTTGTGCCCGCGCGCGGCAAAGCCGTGCGGCGCATCCTCATTCAGGGAGCACCTGCCGAAGTACAGGCTAATGACGGCACCGTCCCGGAGACCGAGGCCAGCATACACATGACGAAGCTGACCACGCCGGGTAACGGTCCGGCGGCAACGGATGGTTCCGACGGGCCGCAGTAGCGCACCTCTCTACTTCTGATCTTCCGCGTTGCGCGCCCTCACTTTGAACCAGATGGGCGTGCCTTCAAAACCAAAGGCGGCTCGAATCTGATTTTCGAGGAAGCGCTCGAAGGCGAAGTGCAGCTTCACGTCGCGGTCTGTGAACAGAATGAAGGTGGGCGGCGCCACAGCAGCCTGGGTCATGTAAAAGATGCGAACGCGTTTCGACATGGGTACCGGCGCGCGCTGGAAATCGAGCTTCGCGAGGAAGCGGTTCATCTCGCCGGTGGAGATGCGCTTGCGGCGTTCAGCGGCTACGGTTCTCACTTCGCGCAGCACACGGACCATGGTTTTGTCGCCGGGTTTTGCCTCGCGCGCGGAGAGAAAGACGACCGGCGCGTAGCCAAGGTATTTGAGCGCGGAGCGCATCTGCCGCTCGAAAATTGCGCGATCGGCAGGCTGTTTGCCGTCGGTGCGGCCGGTGGTGACTGCGTCCCACTTGTTGACGACGAGAATTACGCTGCGGCCGCTCTCATGCGCGTAGCCGCCGATGGTGGCGTCGCTTGCGGTCACCCCCTCCGTTGCGTCGATCACAAGCAGCGCAACGTCGGCAGCTTCGAGATGACGGCGCGCCATCACCACGCTAAGTTTCTCGGCCATCAGGCGCGTCTTGCCTTTGCGGCGGATGCCCGCCGTATCGACAAAACGCAGAGCCGAGCCTTCGAAGTCGACCACCTCGTCGACCGCATCGCGCGTGGTGCCGGCGATGGGCGAGACGATGGCGCGCGAGGTGCCGGTGAGCGCATTCAGCAGCGTGGATTTGCCGACGTTCGGCCGTCCGATGATGGCGATGGAGGTTTCACGCTGTTCAAATTCTCCGTGGGTGCGGATCTTCTGTTTTTTCGAAGCGCTTTCGACTTCTTTCTGGCCTTCGAATAAATCAGCCGCGCCGGGAGCGGGCGGTCCGCCTGCAAAGATTTCGTTCTCTTCTGCTTCTTCGATCTCTTCGGCTGCGCGATCCGGCGGGGGAATCGCTTCAGCAATTGCATCGAGCAATTCGCCGATGCCCTGCCCGTGCTCGGCGCTGATGGGGAAGACATTCTGGATGCCGAGCCTGCGGAAGTTTTCCGCGGCCAGCGCCATGGCTTCGCCTTCCACCTTGTTGACGGCGAGAAAGAGCGGCTTGGCGCCGCGCAGAAGCAGCCGCGCTAGGTCGTAGTCCGGGCTGGCGAGCTCGGTACGCGCGTCGATAACCATCACCAGAGCATCTGCCTCTTCAAGCGCAACTTTGGCCTGATTGAAGATCTCGGTTGGAATGAGCTCGGGATCGTTGGGAATGATTCCCCCGGTATCGACGAGGCGGAAGCGGCGCCCCGTCCAGTCGAACTCGCCGTAGATGCGGTCACGGGTGATGCCCGGCTCGTCGCCGACGATCGACCGGCGGCTGCGCGTGAGCCGGTTGAAGAGAGTGGATTTGCCCACGTTGGGCCGGCCGACGATGGCCACCAGCGGCAGTGGGGATCCGGTCAGCGCTCCTGCGCCGAGCCTGGCTGGCACAACCGATCTGCGATGCACGGGCAAAAGTCTCTCTCCAAACCGCCTTCTTCCATCTTATGTGCATGGGAGGGGGTGACCGTTCTTTGGAGCTGGTTGCCTAAACATCCTGAGGAACGAGGAAATGCCTTGCGCCGAATGCGGCGATAGTGCATGAGCACGCAGCGCAGCTTTCCGGCCAATCGCGTTGCGCGCGTAATGCGGGTTATCGACCCCAACTACCGCTGAAGCCACTGCGAAGAGCTGACGGACTGCGCCAGCAGGAGCAACCCGATCCCCGCAAGCCCCGCATAGACATACTTGCTGAAGACCTCCTGGTTCAGCCGGTGATTGATGAATCGGCCGAGAAAGACGGCGGGCACCGCAGCCGGCAACGAGAGCAGGTAGTCGTGTGTCACGGCAGGCACCCAGAGCCCGGCCCACCAGTAGCCAACCACGCCCAGCAAGCTGGCGGGCAGGAAGTAAGCCTGTAGCGTGGCGCGAAAATGCTGGGCTGACCAGCGCCGCATCGATCCATAGACGGCCAGCGCCGGGCCATTCATGCCGTACGCGCCGCCGAAGACGCCGGCAAGGAAGCCGCAAGCCAAAAGCCACGGGCGGCTGTCGCGCTCAAGCTCCACCGGCGCGCGGCCAATGAGGCAATAAATCGAAAACGCCAGGATGAGTATGGCCAGTGTGGCCTTTACGAGCCGCTGCGGACCATGGGTGAGGAGCAGAAGGCCGAGCGGGATGCCGAGCAGCGTGGGCAGCAAAAGCCAAACCGTGCTGCGAAGATGAATCTTCTTCCAGTCCTGCACGACGACGATGCCGGCGACGGTGACGGAGAGAAGCACTGCCAGCGGCGCCGCCTCGCGCACGGGAATGACGGTCGCGAGCAGAGGAACGGCGACGAGCGCCTCACCGAAACCGAGCGCGGAGCGGATGAGCGTAGCGGCAAAGATGATCAACAGGACATAGAGAGTCGTGAGGTCGATGAGGGAATCTCCGGAGCGCGCAAATCTATGGTCGCACGGGCAGCAAACGGACGAGATTTCGCCGGAGTTTCGCTATTGCCGCTATGATGGTGGGAGCGCCAACCCTCGTGTACAGCCAGATGGCTTCCATCGACAGTCAAACCCGCACTCTACCAAGCCTGCATGAGTTCTTTGCGCCGGGCGGCATCCTGGCACGGTCACCGCTGCCGTATGAGTACCGGCCGGGGCAGCTCGAAATGGCCAAGGCCGTAGAACGCGCGCTGAGCGAGCGGCGGCACCTGATTGTGGAAGCCGGAACCGGGACGGGCAAGACGCTGGCCTATCTGCTGCCGGCATTGCGCACGGGCCAGCGCGTCATTGTTTCCACAGGCACCAAGGCCCTGCAGGATCAGCTTTACTTTCGTGACATCCCCTTTCTCGAAACGCTGCTTGGCGAACTGCACGTCTGCTACATGAAGGGCCGGGCGAATTATCTCTGCCGGCATAAACTCGTCGCGCTGCGCGAGCAGCCGATTTTGTCAGGGCTCGAAGAGATCGACCAATACCGGCAGATTGCCGAGTGGGAGCGGATCACGGAAACAGGCGACCGCGCGGAGCTCTCGGGATTGCCTGAGTCAAGTGCGCTATGGCAAAAGCTCGACGCGCGGGCCGATGCGTGCCTGGGGTCGACCTGTCCGGATTACCGGCGGTGTTTCATCACCGAGATGCGCCGAAGAGCGCTTGAATCGGACATCATCATCGTCAATCACCATCTCTTCTTTGCCGACATGAGCGTGAAACGGGAGGCTGCGGGCGCGCCCGACGCGGGGATCCTACCCGAAGCGGCAGCGGTCATCTTCGACGAGGCTCACGAGCTCGAAGAGGTCGCGTCCAGCTACTTTGGGCTCTCCGTGAGCAATGTGCGCTTCGAGGAGCTCGCGCGGGACACCGATGTGCTGCTGCGCGGCAAGGAGGGCGCCGGGCATCTGCCCGCGGTGACGCAACAACTGCGCGACCGGGCGCGGATGTTCTTTGCAGGATTGCCGTTGGCCAGTGACGGACGGCAGCCGTTCACCGCGCGCGAGGAGTTTCTGGAATCGTCGGGCGATCTTTATCTGAGTGTGCGCGCCGTCCTCAAGCAGATGGAAGCGGAGATGGAACGGCTCACCGGCATCGACGAGGCGCCTGGGTTGAAGAAACGCGTGACGCGGCTGCGCGGTGAGCTCGAATTCCTGCTTGAGTCGAATGCCGCCAACATGGTGTATTGGCTGGAGCGGCGGGCGACAGCCGGGGCCCCCGCGGACAGGTCTTCGTCTGCGGGGAAACTGGGCGGAAGCGGAGAGAAAAATTCGGGCGGCAGCCGAGCGTTCCGCTCGCAAAATCGAACCACCTATCTGCAGGCTACACCCATCGATGTTTCCGAACTCCTGCGCGAGCTGGTCTTCGAGCCGATTCCTACGGTCGTGCTGACCTCCGCCACGCTCACCGTGCAAGGCGGCTTCGAGCATCTGCGGCGCAGGCTCGGCCTGGGCGATACAGGCTGCGGGGCGCGCGAGCTGGTGGTGCCTTCGCATTTTCGCTATAGCGAGCAGGCGCTGCTCTACCTGCCGCCGGAGATGCCCGACCCGCGCGATCCCGATTTTCCCGAGGCGGCAGCCCAGTGCATTCAACGCGTGCTCGAAATTTCGCGCGGCCGCGCCTTTTGTCTCTTCACCAGCTACAGCCAGATGCGCGATCTCTATGAGCGGCTTCTGCCGGTGCTCGATTATCCGATCCTGTTGCACGGCACGGCTCCGCGCAAGGCGCTGCTCGAAGAATTCCGCGTGACGCCGAATGCGGTGCTGTTCGGCACGTCGAGTTTCTGGCAGGGTGTAGATGTACAGGGCGAGGCGCTGAGCTGCGTGATTATCGACCGGCTGCCGTTCGCTGTGCCGAACGATCCAGTGGTGCAGGCGCGGATGAAAGCGATTGAGGAAGCGGGCGGGCGGCCGTTCTTCGACTATCAGGTGCCCGAGGCGGTGCTTACGCTCAAGCAGGGATTCGGACGGCTGATCCGATCGTTAGAAGACCGCGGTGTGCTGGTGCTGCTCGATCCGCGCATCCGCACGCAGAGATATGGGCAGACGTTTTTGCAAAGTTTGCCGCCGTACCGGATGACGCAGACGATTACGGATGTGGAGAAGTTCTTCAGCGCATAATTCTTTCGCAACCCGGCAAGCCACCACATAGCGGATTACGAATCAGGGTAATACCTACAAAAGCAGTCGCAGATCCCTTTCGACTTCACTCAGGGCAGGCTTTCGACTCGGTCGCCGCGGCGACGCTCGCTCAGGATGACAGTGCTCGGATGGGATTTGTGCTTTCCCAGGTCTCAAAATCGAGCTCTGGGGCCACCTAGCATCCGGCAAAGAAGAAGTTTGATAAAGGTACGCCCATGCTCCCTTTGTCCGAGGACCAATGAATCTCCCCATCGGGTCGGCGATCAGCTGCCTGTGCCGCCGACCGTCATCTTATCGAGCTTGATGGTCGGCATGCCCACGCCAACGGGGACGGACTGGCCGTCTTTGCCGCAGGTGCCGATGCCTTCGTCGAGCTTCAGATCATTTCCCACCATGGACACGTATTTGAGCGCTTCGGGGCCGTTGCCGATCAGCGTGGCGTCGCGGACGGGGGCGGTGATCTTGCCGTCTTCAATCAGATAAGCCTCGGAGGCGGAGAAGACGAATTTGCCGTTGGTGATATCCACCTGGCCGCCGCCGAAGTTGACGGCGTAAAGGCCGCGCTTCACGCTGCGCAGGATGTCTTCGGGTGAGTCGTCGCCGGAGAGCATGTAGGTGTTGGTCATGCGCGGCATGGGAATGGATTGGTAGCTCTCGCGCCGGCCTGAGCCAGTGTTGGGCATTCCCATAAGCCGTGCCGAGAGCTTGTCGGACAGATAGCCTTTCAGGACTCCATTTTCGATCAGAACGTTTTCCTGCGTGGGCGAGCCTTCGTCGTCCACGTTGAGTGAGCCGCGCCGGCCGGCGATGGTGCCGTTATCGACCACGGTGACCTTGGGGCTGGCGACGGGTTTGCCGATGAGTCCGGCGAAGGCGGAGGTCTTCTTGCGGTTGAAGTCGGCTTCAAGGCCGTGGCCGACGGCCTCATGGAGCAGGATGCCGGGCCAGCCGGGGCCGAGGACCACCTGCATCTCGCCTGCGGGCGCAGGAACCGC
>JASHQE010000171.1 GCA_030037705.1 Acidobacteriaceae bacterium
ATTGCCATCGTGGCATCCCGCTCCGGAAGAAGTCAGAAGGGCTTGCGGTGAGGCAGTGCGCTTTGTTCGTTCTCAGGGGATCTCCCCCGCGAAACTGGCCATTCAATATGCAACCACGCAGGCTGGCATCGCCTGTACATTAGTGGGAGCTTCTAAGCCGGAGGAGATCGAGGCCGCGGTTAGCGCTTCTGAAGAACCCGTGGATACCGAGCTCTTGGAGCAGGTGCTCCGTATATTGGCGCCGGTCCATAACCGTGTGTGGCAAACAGGACGGCCGGAGAATAATTAGAGCATTCCCCGAATTCATGTTGACCTTCAAAAAGTCATTCATTCGGGAACTGCTCTAAAACAGGCTACGTGCCACAAGGTTCTCGATGAATTCCTGTTTCCCGGAGCGAGGCTCCGGGTTGAGATTCTTCTCCTCCGCCTGTGAAGCAATCTCCTCGAGCTTCAGTTCTCCTCGCAGCATCGCCTGTGCATAGGGGGAATCCCAGCCGGCATATCGTTTCTCCACAATGGACGAGAGCGTCTTCTCTTCGAAGAGCCTAGCCGCATTGAGAAATGCGCGAGCGCAGAGATCGATCCCGCCGACGTGAGCGTGGATCAGGTCATCGGCATCAATCGACTGGCGCCTTACTTTGGCATCGAAGTTGAGGCCTCCTTTGCCCAATCCTCCGCCCCGGAGCACTTCGTACATTGCAAGCGTGACGTCTTGCAGGTCATTTGGAAACTGGTCGGTATCCCAACCAAGCAACAGGTCTCCGCGGTTCATGTCCAACGAACCAAGCAAGCCAAAGGTCGCGGCCATCGCAATTTCGTGCTCAAAGCTGTGGCCTGCAAGTGTTGCGTGATTCGCTTCGATATTCAATTTCACATGTTTCTCAAGACCGTAGCGCTGCAGAAAGGCATAAACGGCCGCTGTATCAAAGTCATACTGGTGCTTCGTCGGTTCTTTCGGTTTCGGCTCCATCAGAATCTCGCCCCTGAAGCCGATCTTATGTTTGTACTCCACTACAAGGTTGATGAAGCGGCCCAGTTGATCGAGCTCACGTTTGAGGTCGGTATTCAGAAGAGTCTCATATCCCTCGCGGCCACCCCAGAGCACGTAATTCTGACCGTTCAACTGTTTGGTAACGTCCATGCAATGCTTCACGGTAGCGGCGCTGAACGCAAAAACTTCCGGATCCGGATTGCTCGCTGCTCCCGCCATGAACCGGCGATGAGCGAAGACGTTAGCCGTGCCCCAGAGCAGACCAGTCGAACTGCTCTCCATCTTTGCTTCGAGATAATCTGCCATGATGTGCAGATTGCGCAGCGAACTGTTGAGATCCACTCCTTCTGGAGTGATGTCACGGTCGTGAAAGGTGAAGAAAGGCGCATCGAGGACACGAAATAGATCAAAGGCGGCATCGGCTTTCATGCGTGCCCCAGACATCGGGTCTCCGCTCCGCATCCATGGGCGGTCAATTGTGGCAGCGCCAAACGGGTCGGCCCCACTCCAGCCAAAACTGTGCCAATATGTGATGGCAAAACGAAGATGATCCCGAAGCGGCTTTCCGAGCACGATTCGGTCCGGCTGGTACCAGCGGTACGCCAGGGGATTCTGACTCTCTTGTCCTTCATAGCGAATTGTCTCGAATCCACTGAAAATGGTACTGGGGGTCTGCGACATCTATCACCTCAATCGAAGGTGCCGACACATAAGGGAAAGAGCCGGCACTCACCTCTTTGATAAGGGAACCTGGATAGTGGGTCAGTTTGAATCAAGAATCTCCCAGGGACTAAAGCCCCGATTGATCTTTTGCTAGTTGACGTACAGGCTAAAGCCCGTGCCCTTCAAACTGCCCCACTATCGGAATTCGTATTCAATGGACGAACCATTAAGATACCTCTTATACTAGGCACCTGCCGGAGGTGTCAACGCTGTTTGGTGCCAACCGGCGCGGATAATGTGACGTTTCCGGAAACCTCAGGGTGAATCCCGGTTTTTAGCTGGACGATCTTGTACAGAGCGGAACACGAACATGGACGAACCAACTCCAGAGAGAACGGCAATCAGGGATCGGTGGGTCGATTCCCACCATCATCTTTGGCGCTACTCAAAGAACGAGTATCCATGGATGACCGAACAGATGCAAGTACTTAGACGAGACTTCGACATCAACGATCTGGCGGCGGCGGCGGAAGGGCGAGCGCTGGTTGGGACAGTTGCAGTGCAGGCGCGACAGAGCGTGGACGAAACTGAATGGCTTCTCGAACAGGCCACGACCTCTCCGCTGGTGAAAGGCGTAGTCGGATGGGCGCCACTGGTCGAGGCAAATCTGAGGCATTGGCTTGACCGGTGGCAACAGAGGAGGGAGTTCAAGGGTGTCCGGCATGTACTCCACGATGAAGAGGATGACTACTACATGCTCAGAGCGGATTTCAACGCCGGTATCCGGTTGCTTCGCCAGTATCAGCTCACGTACGATCTTCTGATTTTTGAACGCCACTTGCCGCAGACGATCCAGTTCGTTGACCAGCATCCGGATCAGACATTTGTGTTAGACCACATCGCAAAACCACGCATTCGCGATGGAGTGCTCGAACCCTGGAAGACGAACCTTTTGCATCTTGCTGAACGCCCCAATGTATATGGAAAACTTTCCGGAATCGTCACCGAAGCAGACTGGTTAACATGGTCCGCAGATCAATTGAAGCCTTACTTTGAGCAGGTACTGGCAGCCTTCGGACCCTCCAGGTTAATGTTTGGTTCCGACTGGCCGGTGCTCACAGTTGCGACCAGCTATAGCAGGTGGATGGGGACAGTTGATAAGTGGCTTAGTGAACTGAGTGCTTCAGAAGCAGGCGCCATTCGACATGACACTGCGGTGGATGTGTATCGGCTGGGCATGTAAGCAATCACCGCTCTGTCGTTACGCAAGATGCAGGAGAGAAGTCCGTTGAAGAAATATCTATGGAGAAATCTGATTGTATGTGCTTTTGCGATTGCCACGCCCTGGATTTATTCGCAGAAGCTTGTTACTCCCGGATATCTGTTCAATTCAGATCCTACCTGCAGGGAACTTGATCATACCTTCTACCTCATCACGACGCAGGATCCCTTTTCAACCGAGTTTGAGCGGCCCAATGAATTCTACAAGGGAATGTATGCCTATCACGCGCTGACGACCGTCGATTTCGATCATTGGGTCGATCACGGGTCTATTCTTACCGCGAGGGATGTTTCGTGGAACAAAGGCGAAGCCCTATGGGATGGAGATGCCGGAGTGCCGGGAAACGGAATGTTTTACGCGTATGCGCCCTTTCGCGTGAACTCATCGCAAGAAAAGAATTACGGAACTTACGATATCGGAGTATTCACATCCCGAACCCCCTTTGGCCCTTACCAGGACGTTTTCAAAGGCCCCATGAAAATGGCCGATGGGACGCCTCTCGAAGGATTGAGTCCATCGGTCATACGCGGCGATGACGGGGCGGCGTATCTTATATGGGGTTCGGGGAACACGGCACAGCACGAAGCAATGATCGCTCGATTGAGTCCTGACATGACCCGGCTCGCAGGAGCCCCAGTGAAACTGGATGTTCCTAAGGCAGATTCCTGCGGCAACCTCGAGTATTTTGAAAGCCCACTTTTATTCAAAGCCGAAGGAAAGTGGTATCTGACGTATGTTGCCTATAAAGCCGACAAAGGACCGTCGTGCGATCCAAAGGGATCCTACGTCAATTACACGGTTTCGCATAGTATGTTCGGCCCTTTCAACGGGCCGGCTCGGCATCTCGTATACCCGGCAGGCGATGGAGAAGAATCCGTGCAACAGGGAATCTGCTCTTACCGCGGAACAACGTATCTTGCTTATCATGTCCCGTACGAAAATGTTGTTGGAGAGAGCGATCATCACCGCCAGGTAGCCGTTACGGCGCTGCACATCCGTCCGGATGGCACGCTTGAGCCGGTATTCCCAGGAAAAGATGCCGGCGTTGGCACTCCCGGTGTTTCGCGCCTTACGCTCGATGCTTTTGCCCCACGCCGAGAGGCGGCGGAGTTCCAAGTCCGCGTCAATGCGGAGGGTGAGCCAGGTCTCAAAGGCGAATACCAAATGAAGCTCGGCGACGGCGGATACCTGGAGTTCCGCGATGTCGATTTTGGCGAGGGCGCAAAAGCTGTTCACGTCGAGGTGAGCTCAGAAAATACCTCACTCCGGGAGGGACGGCTTGAGATCAGGCTGGACAACCCCGCAGGGCCGCTCGTGGGAGCTGTCGCTGTGCGGGCCACAGGTGGCCGAACCGAATACCGGATTCTGACAGCGCCGGTCAGCTCTTCTACAAAAGACATCCACGACTTATTCCTCGTTGCACGCGGGAGCGGAGACGCGGCGCAACGGCGTCTATTCAACATTACCTGGTTCTCTTTTGAGAAGCGCTAGGCAGTGTCTGACGAATCGGAGAACACCTGTTTGCAGCACAAAGAACATACCTCAGGGGTTAAAACCTCTTCGAATTTTGCGCCTTTTCGGCATGGCTGAAGCCATGCCCTGTCACAAAACCTCTCGCTCCGTAATTCATCAGGTATTGCCTAGTGGCTTAACTCGAACTCGACGTCGTTTTCGGCTTCAATTGGAACGTAGAGAATCAGCCGACTCCCTTCCAGATCCTGCACGGTACCGTACCGAGCCTGAACCGGCCCGGCTCCGCCGGAAACAGTCAGCTTTGCAGAGCCACTCCAACCTGGCACGATGAAGGCCACATGCTCTGCAGGATGATCTTTGCTTGCGCGGAGCGAAAAACGAAGTGGCGCCGAAAGACCGGTCGGAAAAACATACGCTCGTTGCGCTGGGTCATAAGGCACGGCGTGACCATCTTGCAATGCCAGTCCTGCGGGGCTTCGCCATGACTTGGCAACGGGGATAAGCTCCGCGGCTGGCAATGTCGTCAGTCCGGTCAACAAGAGTTTAGTTAACGCCTGCTCGTTCTGCTGGTACGCAGGCCAATAGAGGTGCGACAGCGAAGTGTGCCCCGGCCGGTCTGCTGCCAGCGCAGGCCGGCCGCTTGAAGGGATCTGAGCAACCGGCCAGTGATTCCACCACTCGAAGCTCGAAATGGATGCTTCTCTGTTATATGCATCGGTCGTTATGGGCTCTCCCCATGGAACCTCGAATGGTTTCCAGCGGGATTTGAGGTTCACCCATTGGATGACCGGGTTCTCAGGCTTTGGGAACGAGGCAGGCCCCCTCGGGAGACTCAATCCTGGGATTGTTTTCGGTTCCCATGAATACGTTGCTGTCTGACCGTCAAGGTTGGCGAACGTAAGGGCGTCGAAGTGAACACTGTCCTCAGGAGTCTCACCGGGAGGAACGATTACAATCGACTCCTGAAATTCGGTCTTGTTACGATCGGGAGCGGTGCTCCACAACACCGATCGCCGAATGGCGATGTGGTCGGGATAGACAATCCAGTATTCGTCGGCCCAATCGCCCCAGGCGGTCGGGGTAGCTGCATCCGCTATGGCGTAGTTCTGGACTTCAGACAGCGCATATCGCCAGTCAATTACCACACGCGCTGGAGTACTTTCGAGAATCCGTACGTGTGAATAACGAACCTGCTTGTCCGACATTGGTTCACAGTCTTCTCCATAAGGGCATCTTGGGTGCCCGTAGATTTCCATGAATTCATCTGTGTACCAACGATTGTTTTCTGTCACCCAGGCGGGGACATAGTTGTTGCCCTGCCAGAAGATGAGCTGGACCGGCGAGTCGTCAAACCGAACGACAACGTCGGAGTCAGGGCCTACACGCCGGGTCTTATCCCAGAGCGGATCGAAGTGGAGCGTCGTGTAAAATGCCCCGAACGTCCCCGGCCCGCCTTGCCATCGTGGCAGTGGAGGCCATGGCTTGGGTTTAAGAAGCTCCTGATTGGCAGATGCCAGCATCTGCTTTATGTCACTTGCAGGAAGCGGACCTCCGTCGATAGTGACTTCTCCAAGGGAGCCCTGGATAGAGTATTCCACCGGCAACTCCGGATGGATGCTTTTTGCCGGCCCAGGCAGGAGGGGCGACCGGACATGGCCAATGATCAGATTATTGGCCGATGCGCTTTGTGTAGCGCTTGCCTCGGCCTCTTGCGTAGAGAGCGCCTTCGTTGTTGAGCCATTGATCGTAAAGCTCACGGCATCGTCTTCAAGGCTCACGGTTACGAGAGCCCATCGACGCAATGGGATCGAATCTTCCGAGAGCACTACCGTATTGGACGAACCATTTTTCTCGACCAGATGCCCCACCTCGTCGATACCGAAGAAGAACGAGCCGCGAGGAGTTTCCTGGTCCAGGATGGGAACGCGGTTCCAGGGGTATGCCTCAAGTTGAACCCAGGCGGAGATCGCAATCCTCGAAGGGTTGTCGAGGAATGGAATCGGACTCGCTGCGATGGCTCCTGTATATCCGTCAAACTGTAAAGCGTCGCCGACTGGGCTGACCGCCGGATAAATATTGCCTTTGATTTGCGCTTTTGCGCCGCTGATCCTGTCCACTGCAGTTCCGTCCTGTTGCAGGGCAAGAGTCCACTGCGCAACAACGACCGGAGAGTCCGCCGGCTGCCGGTTGGTTTCGCCAGCCGCTGCAAGTGGAAAGGCTGCTGCGGCCATCAAAAGAAGCAGCCTTCTATGCCGCGTGGCGCCGGCTGTGCCGCGCTCTGCCAGGTTGACATGATTGGGTGAAGTTCGTAGACTTCCGGTGTCCATAGGTTGAACCAATAAAACGTTCCAGAGAGAGTTGTCAAGCATGAGATCGCGTAGCGTGAGAGCAGGGATTCCACTTTTGCGGCTTCTGATGTCCTTGGCGCTTCTGCTCAGTAGTAGTTGGAGTTCCGCTCAGGCTTATCGAGACCTATCCCTTCCGATTGCTCAACGAGTCGATGATCTGATCAGCCGGATGACTCTTGAAGAGAAGGTCAGGCAGATGCAGGACGATGCCCCCGCGATTCCCCGTTTAGGAATTCCGCACTACGACTATTGGAACGAGGCTCTCCATGGGGTTGCCCGAGGCGGCGAAGCTACAGTCTTTCCCCAGGCAATTGGCATGGCAGCTACATGGGATGCTGAATTGCTGCACGAAGAAGGCACAACCATCGGCATAGAAGGCCGGGCCCGCTATAACCAGGCGCAGCGTGAAGGAAATACAGATCGTTATTTCGGCCTGACGTTCTGGGCTCCGAACATCAATATCTTTCGTGACCCTCGATGGGGAAGAGGACAAGAGACGCTCGGCGAAGATCCGTATTTGACCGGAGTGCTCGCGACCGAGTTTGTGCGTGGGGTACAAGGGGATGATCCCCATTATCTGCTCGCGATTGCTACGCCGAAGCATTTTGCGGTTCACAGCGGTCCGGAACCGCTGCGGCATGGATTCGACGTCGACCCATCGCCGCGCGATCTCTTCGGCACGTACCTTCCAGCCTTTCGTCGCGTAATTGTTGACGGCAAGGCTGGCTCGATCATGTGCTCCTATAATGCCGTGAATGGAGTGCCCGCCTGCGCCAACACGACCTTGCTGGGCACAATCCTGCGCAATGACTGGGGATTTTCGGGATTTGTGACTTCCGACTGCGGCGCTATCGAGGACATCTCGAAGGGTCACCATTTTGCCAAAAGCAATTTAGAGGCAGATGCCATAGCGGTGAAGGCCGGCACCGATACCACATGCGGGAATGAATATGTCGATCTTGTACAGTCAGTCAAAGCCGGGTTGATTGCGGAACAACAGATCGATACATCCTTGAAGCGGCTATTTACGGCACGCATGAAACTCGGGATGTTTGATCCGCAGGCCGCAGTGCCTTACGCTTCGATCCGATATTCGGAGAATCACTCCAAGGCCCATCAACAGCTCTCGTTGCGCGCGGCACAGGAATCGATTGTCCTGTTGAAAAACGCGGGCATTCTTCCGATTCGCATCCCGAAACGCATTGCGGTCATCGGCCCAGGGGCAACCTC
>JASHQE010000172.1 GCA_030037705.1 Acidobacteriaceae bacterium
CGCACGATTCTCTGTGCCCATGACAAGAACAGTTTTCATTCCCAAGCGCCGCCCGAATTCGATATCCACAAGAGAATCTCCGATCATGACGCTCTTTGCGGCGGAGACGTCTGGGAAATCTACAACTGCCTGTTCAAAAAGTCCAGATAGCGGTTTGCGGCAGTTACATTCCCCGCGGTCGTGCGGGCAAGCGTAGAACGCGTCAATCCGCGCGCCGTGCCGTGCAAGGAATCGTGCAAATGCTGTGTGCAGGGCCTGCAGATCCCCGACGGTGTATAGCCCCAGCGCTACGCCACGCTGGTTGGTCACGACAATCACACGCATTCCGGCCCGATTCAGTTTGGCTACGGCCTCGGGCACGCCGTCAAGCACGCGGAAATCCTCCCATCGCGACACGTACTGCCCTTCAGGCACTTTTTCGTTCAATACACCGTCACGGTCGAGAAAAACCGTACGGATGCCGCTCCATGTTGCTGTATTCGCGTTCTTCATCACGGGCTATCATACCAATCCGCGTCTCGATTCAGATCAGGGCAATGCCCTTGATTTAACGGAAGTTGAGACCATCTGCCGGCTGCTCGAAGCCGCATCTGCCCAACACGGATACAATACTGGGATGGGCTTCCGCTCCTATCCTCAGCCGTGTTCCGGGCGTTCGATTTGCCAGGCAGGTCCTCCCGCATGAGGAACTTCCTGCGCCTGCTGCGCTATGGGTTGCCCTATACGCTGCAATGGTTGCCGGGCGTGTTGTTGCTGGCTGCGGTGGGCGTGCTGGACACACTGCGCGTGGCGCTGTTTGTGCCGATCCTCGGGGTGGTCCTCAAGCCACAAAGCTCTTCAAACGCTCTGCCGCTGTTTCCCAACGCACCGCCGAACTGGCGGTTTGACGTGCATCGTATGATTCCCGGCTGGATGCACATGCACAATGTGCTCACTGTGATCGCCTTCGCCCTCATCGGTTCCACCATCATCAAGGGCATCTGCGATTACGCGGGAACTTATCTGGTGAACTATGCCGGCTTCGGCACCATCACCGATCTTCGTAACCACTTGTATGAAGCCATCATCCGCCGCTCGGCGAGCTTTTTTCACAGGCATCCCACCGGCACAATTCTCTCCACGCTGATCAATGATGTAGATCGCGTACAGACCGCGGTCAGTTCCGTGCTCGGCGACTTTTTACAACAGTTCTTTACCTTTGCCGCAACAGTTTGTCTTGTTGTTGTGCTGGGCGGCAGGCTGAGCTGGGCTCTCCTGCTGTTTGTTCCGGTCGTCGTCACTTCCGCGCGCCGCATCGGCAGCTCCGTGCGGAAAAGGACCCGCACCGGGCAGGACAAACTCGCTGAGATCCAGAATATTCTGCACGAGACCGTCACCGGCAACCGCATCGTGAAGGCCTTCAATACAGAGCTCTGGGAGATTCTTCGCTTCAAGAAAGCCGCGACGCGTCTCTTCCGCGCTAACCTGCACAGCGCGCGCGTGCAATCCATTAGTTCGCCGTTGATGGACACGATCGGCTCTATCGCCATTGCGCTGCTCCTCTGGATCGGTCGCAACGAGATTCAGCATGGCCGCATGACGGCCGAGGTCTTCATCACCTTTATCATCGCGCTCTTTAAGCTCTACGATCCGGTCCGCCGCTTCGCCTCTTACTACAACAGCTTCCAGCAGGCCATGGGCGCTTCGGCCTCCATCTTCGTTTTCTTCGATACAAAAGACGACGTGGTGGAACGGCCGCGGGCGGCGACACTGGCGCGTTTTCACGAGGCGATCCGATTTGAGGACGTGGGCTTTTCGTATGCGAACCAGGACGGCGAGCAGCAGATCCTGCATAACGTCGATCTCGAAGTGCGTGCCGGCGATGTGCTTGCTGTCGTGGGGCCAAGCGGCGCCGGCAAATCGACCCTCGTGAATCTCATCCCGCGTTTTTTCGATGTTACTTCGGGACGTATTCTCATCGATGGGCGCGACATCCGCGAGCTGAGCCTCGCATCTCTCCGCCGCCAGATTGCGCAGGTGACGCAGGAGACGATTCTCTTCAACGACACGGTGCGCAACAACATCGCCTATGGCCAGCCGGATGTGAAGTTCTCCCTGGTCGAGCACGCAGCCCGCAACGCGCTCGCGCACGATTTTATTCAGCGCATGCCGCAGGGATATGAGACTGTAATCGGCGAGAAAGGCTTCCGTCTTTCCGGCGGCGAGCGCCAGAGAATGGCCATTGCGCGCGCCATTCTCAAGAACGCGCCGATTCTCATTCTGGACGAGGCCACCTCGGCCCTCGATGCGGAGAGCGAGTCTCTGGTGCAGGCTGCGCTGGCCAACCTCATGCGTGACCGCACCGTGCTGGTTATCGCGCATCGGCTGTCGACGATTCGCCGCGCCAACCGCATCGCCGTTCTCGAGGGCGGCCGCATCACGGCGATCGGCTGCCATGAGGAACTGCTGGTATCTTCGCCGATGTATCAAAAGCTTTATCAGTTGCAGTTCATCGATATGCCTGAGCCGCAGAGTTCCGATCCGTACGTGCCGGCGCTGGCTGCCGGACGAAAGGAATAGCCGGTATGCCCTTGTACTCGCCCTTATACTCCATGACCGGCTTTGCCCAGGTGCAGGCGCGCGTGAGCGGCCAGCTTGGCTATACGCTCAGTCTTAAGAGCGTGAATCACCGCTTTCTCGATCTCCAGTTCCGCATGCCGTCCAGCCTCGACGGCTTGGAAATGGAGCTGCGCAAGGCGCTCAAGGATACGCTGATCCGCGGCCATGTCGAACTCACGTTTTCGATCGACCGCGGCGTGCAGCAAAAGAGCGGCTACAATCGTGAACTGGTAGGAAATTATCTCGCCGCCTTTGCTGAAGCCCGCGCCGAGCACGGGCTTGAAAGTGAGCCTGACCTGAATGCCGCGCTGCGCCTGCCCGGCGCGCTGCAGGCGGACCATCGCGGGGAGGATGATTCTGCAGCGCTCGCGGCCAGCATTCGTGAGCAGATTGGCCCGCTTATCGAGCAGTTGAAAGAGATGCGCGCCCGCGAGGGCGAGGCTCTTAAAGCCGTGCTTCATGGCACGCTCGACCGGCTGGCTGACGCCACGGAAGGCGTGGCAATGCTGCGGCCGGAGATCGAACAGCGCTATCAGGAGCGGCTTGCGCAGCGGCTCACGGCCGCCGTGGGGCCCGAGTTCAATCAGCAGCGGTTGCTCGAAGAGGTTGCGGTGCTTGTCGAGCGCAGCGATGTGTCAGAGGAGCTGGCGCGCATGACGGCGCACATCGGCCATTTTCGCGAGTTGCTCAATTGCGGCGGCGAGGCGGGCAAAAAGCTCGATTTCCTGCTCCAGGAGATGAACCGCGAGGCCAATACGCTGCTCTCGAAGACCGGCGGCGTCAGTGGGAAGGGAACGCGCGTTACCGAACTGGGGTTGGCGATGAAGGCGGAGATCGAAAAGGCGCGCGAGCAGATTCAGAACGTGGAGTGATTTCAGGGATCAGGGAATGGGGAATAGATAAACTAGCGGTCGTTGCTGTTGAAGAGACCAGGACTGAAACGAAAGGGAAGCTGGAAAATTGGCGGGCATTCTTTTTATCATCTCGGCGCCTTCGGGCTCAGGTAAAAGCACGCTGGTAAGCGAATTGCGCAAGCAGGTGAGCGGCGTGGACTTCGCCGTCTCCTGGACCACGCGGGCTCCGCGCGGATCGGAACAGAGCGGCCGCGAATACCACTTCACGACGCGCGAGGAGTTCATGCGCATGTTGGAAGCGGGCATGTTCCTGGAACACGCTGAGGTCTTCGGGAATCTCTACAGCACGGCCAAACAGTCGCTTGAGGAGGCGCGCGCGCAGGGACACGATCTTCTTCTCGACATCGACGTACAGGGCGCGGCGCAGGTGCGCGCCAAGATGCCTGAGGCCGTGGGCATCTTCGTTCTGCCTCCGAATCCCAGGGTTCTGCGCACCAGGCTGCGCAATCGCAGCCGCGCGGAAGGCGTGGTGGATGAGGAGGAAGTGTATCGACGGCTGAGCGAGGCCCGCAAGGAGATTGAGAATTTCCGGCAATACGGCTATATTCTGATCAACGACATCCTCGATCGGGCAGTAGCGCAATTGGAAGCCATTGTTCTGGCGGAACGGTTTTATCGCAATGGCGAAACCATCGCATACCGCTCCCGCCGGGTGTTGGAGGTCGCCGCGGCCTGCTTGCAAATCAATTCGCAGGAGCGGCTCAAACCTGTGCTGGAAGCCTTCGGCATCAACGGCGACTCCAGCCAGCAGCAACTCCCCTTTGGAGATGAATCCGATGACGATTGAGACCAGTTTCGACTCCAATTACCGCAAGGTTCTGGTGGCCGCCCGCCGGGCTCGCCAATTGCAGAGCGGCTCCCATGCTCTGATCCCCAGCCAGTCCACCAAGGCCTGCCGCATTGCGCAGGAAGAGATCGAAGCCGGCAAGATTGCTTACGTGAAAGCGGATGTTGCGGTGACTAAGCCGCTCGTGGAAGGGCCGGCAGTTCCGATTTTGCTCAGCTAGATTTACTCCTCTTCTCTTCCGCCCGCGCATGGCGGTAAGCTGGCCGTGTGCCTGCAGCGGGCTGCGCATGTTGCAGGCACAACTGTTCTACAATTGATTCATGCGCGTTACCGTAGGCGTCTCCGGCGGAATCGCTGCCTACAAGGCAGCGGAGCTGGTGCGCGCGTTGCAGCGCCAGTCGATGGAAGTGCGTGTGGCAATGACCGCCGCAGCGCAGAGGTTCGTGCAGCCGCTTACGTTTTCGGCGCTCACCGGCCATCGCGTTCTCTTGAGCCTTTGGGACGGGGCCGGCTTCGAGGAATCCGCGCCGGAGCAGAATGGCATCGATCATATAGCCGAAGCGCAGTGGGCTGATGCGCTGGTGGTCGCTCCGGCGACGGCCAACATTCTGGCTAAATTTGCGCATGGCATCGCCGATGATTTTCTTTCGACGATGTATTTGGCTACGGCAGCGCAGGTTCTCGTGGCGCCGGCGATGAATGTAAACATGTGGAACCATCCGGCGACGCAGAAGAACCTTGAACTCTTGCGGCAGCGCGGCGTGCGCGTGGTCGATCCCGGCACGGGCGATCTGGCCTGCGGCATGGTAGGCGCAGGACGCATGGCCGAGCCGGAGACAATTGCCGCTGCGGTGCTGGCCACGTTGAACCGGCGTCATGATCTCGCGGGTGAAGTTGTGCTTGTCACGGCCGGCGGCACGCGTGAGGCTATCGACCCGGTACGCTTTCTCGGCAACCGTTCCAGCGGCAAGATGGGCTACGCATTGGCTGAGGCGGCGCAGAGCCGTGGCGCGAAGGTGATCCTCGTAAGCGGGCCCACGGCGCTGCATCCGCCGGCACGCTGCGAACTGATGAGAATCACGACCGCCGAAGAGATGCGCAATGCCGTTCTTGCGCGGATGACCGAGGCCACGCTCGTGATCAAAGCGGCCGCGGTGGCCGATTACCGGCCGATCGCCGTTTCTGAGCAAAAGTTGAAACGCAGCGGTCCGCTGACTCTCGAACTTGCGCCGACCGAGGACATTTTGGCTGAGGTGGTCCGGTACCGGCGCGCGGGGCAGCTTATTGTTGGCTTTGCCGCCGAGACGCAGAACCAGATGCAAAACGGCCGCGCCAAGCTCCTCAAGAAAGGTGCGGACGCGATCGTTGTCAACGATGTCTCGGGGAACGGAATCGGGATGGAAGCCGACACCAACGCTGCCACTTTTCTTACGCCGACGACCGCCGTCGAACTGCCGCAGATGCCGAAGCGCGAGCTGGCTGACCGCATCCTCGATGAGATTCTGACGCTGCGCCGGCCGCGGCCGGTGATGCTCGAGCTCGATGCGGAGCTGAATCGGCAAGCCGGCGACGATCATGCTTTCGAAGAAGAGATTGTAGCTGCAACCTCGCGCCGGCGTTTGATTGTGGAGTAGGACCCGGTGCCGCGCACGCTCGACCCAGCCCTTCGCGATGCGCTTCAGGAGCGCCTTCGTTTTTATCGCGATCTTGGACTTATTGAGTTTTACCGGCGGCCGGTCGATCTGACGGCGATCCGAGAAACGGTCCAAGATGAGTCGGCGAATCCAGGCGCCACTACTTCAGAAACTCCTGTTGCAACTCCTGTTCTGGACGAGTCTGCTAATGTGAAAGAGCCCGAGATGCCGCCGACACAGACCAACTTTTTCGGAGAGGAACCAGCCATTCCTGTACGCAACAAGGCTTTTCCCGCACCGCCGCAAGCTTTGAACATCATTCCTCCGGCCGAGCGGGCAGCCGCGCTCCAGGCCATTCGCGAAGATATCGGCGACTGTACCCGCTGCGCGCTGCACCAGGGCCGCAACAAGATCGTGTTTGGCGATGGCTCGCCGACGGCGCGGCTGATGTTTGTGGGCGAAGGGCCGGGCGCAGACGAAGACGCGCAGGGGCTGCCGTTTGTGGGCCGCGCGGGCCAGTTGCTCAACAACATGATCGCGGCGATGGGACTGAAGCGCGAAGAGGTCTATATCGCCAACGTGGTGAAGTGCCGTCCGCCGGGCAACCGCACACCCGAGCCCGAAGAGGCGCATACCTGCTCGCCGTTTCTCTTCCGGCAGATCGATGTGGTTCGACCGCAGGTGATCGTGGCGCTGGGCGCGACGGCAGCTACGTATCTGCTGGGCCAGCGGCAGCCGTTGGCGGGGCTGCGCGGGCGCGTCCACGCTTTCCGCGGATCGCAGCTCATCGTGACGTACCATCCGGCGTTTCTGCTGCGCGACCCGCGGCAGAAGAAAGAGGCATGGGCCGACCTGCAGATCGCGATGCGGGAGCTGGGGTTGAAGGCGCCGAGCAAGGGGTGAGCTTCACAGATTTACAATTTATGTGAATTCTGAATTTCCCCCGCCCAAGTTTCTGAAGAATCGCGATTTACTTCTTTCGCAGCTTCACAGGCATGATTCGCGACTGCCTGCTGCGCGATGGGCAGCCGGGGCAAATGCTCGATGCAATACTGCACGGCGGCGGAGACGGATGTGTCGTTTTCCGCGGCCCAGATGCGCGCTGCGCGGTAGGCAGCTTCGCTGACGGTGACGGTGATGTTGGGCATGGATTGCTCTATCTAGGATTGTGCGCTCAGGAGGGGAAATTATCTGCAATGCGGTTGGGTGAGGGTGAGTTCATGCTTGTCTAACTGAATGCACCGGGTGTAGTTAAGATGAGGTATCCGTCAGATCGCGGAAAGCGAAGTGCTGAGACTCCCACATCTCAAAAGCGAGATGTGGGCCACCCGTCCGTCCGTCCGTCACCCGTCCGTCCGTCAGACTGCGGAAGGCGAAGTGTTGAGACTCCCACATCTCAGAAGCGAGATGTGGGCCACCCGCCAGCGGAATAGGAATAGAATCGCCACAACATCACTACGGGGGAAACATGAAGAATAACATTGGCACAGCGATTGCCATCGGACTTGCCCTGGGAGTTGCGGTTGGGGTGGCACTGCATAACATTGCTCTCTGGATGGCAATCGGGGTAGCCCTCGGCGCGGGAGTGGGCACGGGAATAAAAAAACGGAAGCTGGATTGAAACTGAGACACTACCCATTTTCGTGGCGGGCGGGTGGCCCATGTCTCGCTTCTGAGACATGGGATGTAAGATGCTGGCATGCCGAAGGGGCTTGTTCGTTATCAGCAGTGCGGCTGCTTCCACTTCATCACTTTTGGCTGCTACCACCGCTTGCGGCATTTTGGCGCAGCGGCGGCTCGCGAACTCTTCGAGCGTTCGCTTGAAACTGTGCGAGTTCGCTACGACTTTGTCGTCAGCGGATATGTGG
This sequence comes from Acidobacteriaceae bacterium, assembly GCA_030037705.1. GTDB lineage: Bacteria > Acidobacteriota > Terriglobia > Terriglobales > Acidobacteriaceae > Telmatobacter. The sequence goes on from JASHQE010000172.1 coordinate 7,802, forward strand.
TGATGCCCGATCACGTACACCTGCTGGTAAGTGAGCCGAAGAAGGCGTTGCTCTCCAAGGCGATTCAGGCTTTGAAACTGTCGGTGTCGGTGCAGAGCAGAGAACGGCCTTTCTGGCAGGCGCGCTATTACGATTTCAACGTGCACAACGAAGTGAAACGCGTAGAGAAACTTCGATACATGCACCGCAATCCGGTCAAGAGTGGGCTTGTCGAGAAGCCGGAAGACTGGGCATGGTCAAGCTTTCGGCATTACGCGTTCGGCACAATCGGTATTGTGGAGATCGAGTCGTTCTGGACTGCGGCGCGGCGAGATAGAACCCAGGTCTCCAACCACCCCACGAACCAAAGATCGGTCCGTGGGGACCCCGGTACGAGACCTGGGCCACCCAAAGATTTGTAGTAGCCTGGCCCGCCTCCCACATCTCAAAAGCGAGATGTGGGCCACCCATCGATAATAGGGCGATTTAGTTATTTATCGCGCCAGAGGGCTACACCGCCCAGGAGGCCGGCTTCGTTGGAGACGATCGCGACGTTTTGGGGCGGGGTGAATTCGATCTTTTTGGTGTTGCCGCCGCCGAGATAGAGGTGGTCCCAGTTGAAGAGCTTTTCAGTTTGCGCGATGGCTTCCTGGAGGTGCTCGTTCCACTGCTTCTTGCCGTGCTTTTCAAGGCCGCGCTTGCCGAGGTAGTCCTCGTAGGTTTTCTTCTTCCAGGGGTGATGGCCGAGTTCGAGGCCGGGACAGAGCTTGCCGTCGGTGAAGAGCGCTGAGCCCAGGCCGGTGCCGAGGGTGAGGATGAGCTCGACGCCGTCTCCCTGGACGGCTCCGTAACCCTGCACGGAGGCGTCGTTCGCAACGCGAGCGGGCTTCTTCCACCGCTTCGTCAACTCTTCTTGGAAATGAAAGTTCATCCAATCGGGGTGCAGATTGACGGCCGTGTAGGTGATGCCTTTCTTGGTGACGCCAGGGAAACCGACGGAGACGCGGTCGAATTTGCCGAGTGGCTTGATGAGATCGTCGAGCACAGCGAGTACGGCCTTGGGTGTGGGCACGGCGGGGGTTTCGATGCGCTGCCTTTCGCTTGCCGGTTTACCGGAGGGGTCGAGAAGCATAGCCTTGAGGCCGGTACCGCCGATGTCGATAGCGAGGGTGACGGGCGATTTGGCCGAAGCAGAAGGCGCGGGCGAGGAAGTGGCGGCATTGGCAGTCATCAGGAGGAATTGTAATTGCGGGTGGCGAAGGATGCACGGCCCGAGACTCTTCCCCCACCACAAGTAGTGGGTCAGTTTGCATGCACATTCCCTCAGGGGCTAAAGCCCCGCCGATTTTGTTGAACTTTGTATGTACGGGCTGAAGCCCGTACCCTTCAACCCTTCAAGCCCGTACCCTTCAACCCTTCAAGCCCGTATCCTTCAAGCCCATGCCCTTCAAGCCCATGCCCTTCAAGCCTATGCCCTTCAAAACCGGCCAAACTGACCCACTACGCTCCACCAGGGCGAATGGAGCAGCCGTTACACTGAACATTGCCGCTCATGCCTCTATGCTGCGAAGTCGCATTGCCCGTGCCGCTTGAACGCACCTTTACCTATGCGGTGCGCGAGGGGCAGCGGCCGCAGCGCGGCGCGCGGGTGATTGTGCCGTTCCGCAAGGAGAAGCTTATCGGGGTGGTGACGGCGGTGGGCGTGGAAGCTCCGCCGGAATACGAATTGCGGTATCTCGAAGCGGTTCTTGACGACGAACCGTTGCTGAGCGAGCAATTGCTGGCGCTGGCAGAGTGGATGGCGCAATATTACCTGGCGCCGCTGGGCGAGGCGCTGCGTGCGATGCTGCCGCTGATGGCCGAGGTGCGGCGGACGGTATCTTACCGGATTACGGATCTGGGGCGGGATGTGCTGGCGAAGACGCACGATGGGGAACTCGGAATTGTGCGGTCATTTGAGCCAGAAGCAACCACAGATCCTTCGGCTGCGTCCGCCACGGCGGACCTCGCTCAGGATGACAACGCACGGATGCGTTCGCGTCGCAAAAACAGAGATTCAAGTGAAGCACAAAGTATCGAGCATCGCGTGCTGAACCGGCTTGCAGCGGGCGAAGCGATGAAGGTTGCTACGCTGCGCAGCGCGACGAGGGCTTCGCAAGCGCAGCTTGCTGCGATGGCGCGCAAGAAGTGGATTGTGCGCGAAACGGCCGCAGCGGAGCGCGACGCACGGCGCATGAACCGCTACGCCGTTCTGGTTCCCGAGAGCCGATTGCCAAAGCTCACAGAAAAACAGCAGACCATTCTGGCGGAGCTGGCCGCGTGCGGCGGAGAGTTACCACTCGAAGATTTCCGGCGACGTGAGTTGTCGTCTGCGACGCTGCAGACGCTGGTGAAGCGGGGGCTGGTGCGCATGGAAGAACGGCCGGCGGCGTTTCGGCTGGGAGGGTTGACACCTGCGGCAGTGCCGATCGAGTTGAACGCTGCGCAGGCCGATGCGCTCAATACGATCGTATCGGCACTGGGCACGTCGGCGCTGGGAGTGTTCCACGCCTTCTTACTTTTTGGAGTAACGGGTTCCGGAAAGACGGCCGTTTATCTGGCTGCGATGCAACAGGCGCTCGATCGCGGGCTGGCTTCGATTCTGCTGGTGCCGGAGATCGGGCTCACGCCGCAGACGGCAGGGCTGCTCGACCGGGCCTTCGGGTCGCGGGTGGCGCTACTGCACTCGGCGTTGACGCCGGAGGAGCGCAGCGAACAGTGGCGGAGGATTCGCTCGGGCGATGCGCCGATCGTGGTGGGCACGCGGTCGGCGATCTTTGCGCCGGCGCCGAATCTAGGGTTGATTTTCGTCGACGAGGAGCACGACCAGAGCTACAAGCAGGAGGAGACGCCGCGCTACCATGCGCGGGATGTGGCGGTGATGCGGGCGAAGCTCGCCGGAGCGACGGTGGTGCTGGGTTCGGCAACGCCCTCGCTTGAAAGCTGGCAGAACGCGGCGCAGGACAAGTACACGCGCGCCAAATACATGCGTATTGAGCTACGCGAGCGGGTGATGAACCGTCCGTTGCCGGAGATAGAACTTGTCGACATGCGGCGCGAATTTCAGGAGACTGGACATGGGGCGAGTCACGACCAGCTTTTTTCTCGCTCTCTCATCGAGCAGACGAAGACCGTGTTGGAGCGGGGCGAGCAAGCGCTGATCCTGCTCAACCGGCGCGGGTACTCGTTTGCCGTGATCTGCAGGGCGTGCGGCGAAAAACTCGAATGCCAGAACTGCGCGATCGCGCTGACACATCACAAGCCGTCTGGTGCGGACGCGATCGCGCACGCGGGGCAGCGGTTGGAGTGCCATTACTGCGGCTTCAAGCGCACGGTGCCGGCGCGCTGCCCGAAGTGCGAGAGCGAGCACTTGTACTATCTCGGCGCGGGCTCGCAGCAGGGCGAGGAGCGGCTCCAGGAGATCTTTCCCGGGGCGCGCATCGGGCGCATGGATCGCGACACGGTGCGCGGGCGGCACGACTTGGAACGATTATTGGCGCGGCTGCACTCGGGCGAGATCAATCTGCTGGTGGGCACGCAGATGATTGCGAAGGGGCATGACATTCATGGCGTGACGCTGGTAGGCGTGGTGGGCTGCGATCATGCGCTGTCGATGCCGGATTTTCGTGCGGCGGAGCGGGTGTTTCAACTGATCTCGCAGGTTTCAGGGCGCGCGGGGCGCGGCGTGTTGCCGGGACGCGTGGTGGTGCAGACGTACTATCCCGATCATTACGCGATTCTTGCTGCGACGACACACGACTACGCGGCCTTTGCGGAGCGCGAGCTCAAGTACCGGCGCTGGATGCACTATCCGCCGTTTGGAGCGCTGGCGAATGTGCTGGTGCAGTCGGCGAAGCTCGAAGAGGCGGCGGGATGGTCAGCCGAACTGGGCAAGTGGTTTGAGAAGGCCGCGCCAGACGGCGTCAGGGTGCTGGGGCCATGCACCGCGCCGATTGCGCGCATCAAGGGCGTTTACCGGTTCCATCTGATTCTGAAAGGCGCAACACGCAAGGCGCTGAATGCGGCACTGCGTGGGATGCTGCGTCATGCCGAGGATGCAGAGATTCCGCGGCGGAATCTGGTGGTGGATGTGGATGCGCTCAGGCTGATGTGAATGAAGCAGCAAGTTAGCTTCGCGCGGAGCGCGAAGTAGCGAGTTGGCGAGTTACCGGCGGGCATTTGTGCACAGAAGCAGGATGCGAGCCGCAGATGTTTCGACTGCGTCCGCGGTGGCGGACTCCGCTCAACATGACAG
>JASHQE010000173.1 GCA_030037705.1 Acidobacteriaceae bacterium
TCAATATCGGGGCAGAAAGCGTGGAAAAAGCGTACGCAATGAGGAAAAGCGCACGTGAATGTTCCTGGGCCGACCTTTAATCCCGACCTGACGGTGCCCAGTTGAAAAACGAAGAAGCTGCACAACGCAGGCATCCGAGAAGCGAGTTGGCGCATCGAAGATGCTGTTAGCAGTGCAAACCGAAACGTTGCCCGAGCAACTCATCTCAGCTTGGCTGTCAATCTATCTCGTTTGGGGGAGATTGGCCTTTTCGAATCGATTCGACAGTCCGGTTAAGTGACCAGACATTCCAGCGTATTATCATGCGCCCGTTCAGATGGGAGGCATTCCGTTTTTGCACGCGCGGAAGCGTATCTGTTATGGCCTGTTGGTTGAGACACCTCTGGTTGGAATTGCCTCAGTATGGATAGGACGGTTTACTGGTTTCCCTCTTTCATCCGCAACGTTCCCGATATTGATGAACGAGAATGCAGGCTCCACGACATGGTTCCAATGTGGTTTTTTCCCAAAAGAAGAACTCACTTGCATGATGCAGAGGTATCGCAGAAGCTGGAGAGCCGCTTCAACCGGTAAGGTTGTCTTGGCTGAATAGGGTTGCAGATGGATGAGGCGTTTTGAGGGAGGTAAGTCATGGTAGTGAAATCTCAGTGCAAAGGGCACCGAATTACCGGAATTTATGTCGGCGTGAACAATGTCCGGCGGTACTTCCCGAGGAATATTGCGGCTATCGATTTGCAACTGGATCATCTCCGGATTCGATGCGGACTGACGCCGCATTTTTGGAAGGGGCAACCTGAAATTCACGATCCGCGGTTGTGCGACTGGCTGGAACTGAAACAAATGCAGGGAAAAGAATGGCAAAACTCGATGCCACTGGCAATGATCCCCTCGGGCGAAAACTCCTTCATCCTGGGCCCGGCCGACCCGAATGGACGCGCACGCACACGGAGAACAAACGGTTCCAGAAGCAGCAGGAATGAAACCGGGAATCCGCTCGTGACCTCGATGCCCATGGAATGACCCAAGAATTTTTCTGCAATCGTTATCGGATAACGGCAAAGGAGTGAATGATGAAGACGAACGATGCGAAGCGAGATTTGGAAATCCGCGCGGCCGCCGCGCTGAAAGCGGTGCTTGCCGAAGTATCGACGATCAAAGTGACGGAGATCCGGCATAAATCACCGGAGGCCGGCCATGACCGGGGCCTGATGGCGTATGTCGACGTATTTGGAAATCGCCATACGCTGGCATGCGACGTGCAAACCGATGGGCAGCCGCAGCATCTGCGTTCAGCGCTCGAAGAGTTGCGCAAGGGAGCCGCGAACCGTCCAGGTGATGCGATGCCGGTGATTATTGCTCCCTATCTCTCACCGGAGGCGCAGGCGGTATGCAAGGAGAACAAGGCCGGATTTGTGGATCTTGAAGGGAATGCCCGGCTGGCGTTGGGTGAGGTGTTCATTGTAAAGCGCACGCTGCCCAACCGCGAACAGCATCGCGCCCCAGCTACCTGGCCCATAGGACCCCGCACTGCAGAGAAGTTTCCTGCATCTTCGATCGCTTCCCGCCATGCCCATGTCCGCCGCGCCGAGGCATAAAACGATCCGGCTCAATAGGGCGGTTTACATTCCCTTTCACATTCCTTTCGGGATGTGAGCCGCCGCAATCTCCCTTGACAAAATCTCCCGCCCGACTCACGATTCAAGCACATTAGAGCGTTTTCGATTCAAGTCTTGGCATCGTACAAGGTGGCGTTCGCCTGCGGCGAACGCCACTCAGCTTCCTGCTTTCTGTAAAGGGCTGAATCGAAAACGTTGTAACGACATGGCAGAAGCGCATTGCCGATCCTTTGTGGATTGCCGCTTTCTGTTGGCCGCGTCGATTGCGAATATGAGCGTACCGAACCAGGTGCTTTCTAAAAACGCCAGCAGTGGGCCCCGAATTGGTCTGATCCGGCATCTAGATAAAACGGAGAGGCACCCTATGGTAGTGAGAACGCAGTGCGATGGCCGCGAAGTGATTGGGCTTTATGTAGGCACGCGAAATGCCCGGCGGAAGTTTCCTAGAGGCACCAAAGATATTGAACTGGTATTGGGCCATTTGCATATTCATTGCGAGCTGAGACCCGAGTTCTGGCGCGGCCGGCCGGAGATTCGTGATCCGCGGCTATGCGACTGGCTGGAATCAAAGGTCTTTCACGGGCGGGCGCGACGCACGCCGGTTCCGCTGGCGATACTTCCGGCGGGCAAGAATGCCTTCCGATTGCAAACAATCAAGCTGCCGTATGCCTCAGAAAATGGGCTGGCGAAGATCGGGCCGGTTTCCGATGCAGTGAAGCGCAGCCATGGAAAGCCGCTCGCACCGAGTTCTCCGGCGCACAGCCTTGTTCATCCTTCCGCATCGGGGCTTTAGAGCAGTTCCCGAATGAATGTTGGCTTTTTGAAAGTCGAGTAGGGTGGCGTTTTCTTAGAGGAATTAGCTTCAGGCAAATGCGCAGAGCCGAGTCTTCCATGCTCATGCCAAATCCTTTTCCGACCTGGGAAAGCACAAATCCCACCCAAGCACTGTCATCCTGAGCGAGTCGCCGTGGCGACGAGTCGAAAGCCTGCCCTGAGCGTAGTCGAAGAATCTGCGGTTGCTTCTAACCATGCATGCGATTCGCAATCGGCAGGTTCCACATCGTGCCAATCTCGACTCAGTTCAACCCACGCTGCCTTTACAAAGACAACCGCGGATGTTTCGACTCCGTTGCGAGCAAAAAACGCTCGCAACTTCACTCAACATGACAGCGCTTGACTCACTTTTCAGCAACTTAGGGTTGGTCTATATGTCGATGCGGCTTAGAACCTCTTCAGATATGCAATCAGCGCGTGCTTGTCTGTATCGCTCAGGGCGTGGCCGTCGGGCGACATGCTCGTGCCGAAGTAGTGGCCGCGATTGACAATCAGGTCAGGGCACTTGCTCAGGTTCAGCATCTTGTCCACGAGATTCGCAAACACCTGCCGGGCCTGGTCATCCGTCGCATTCGGTCCCAGTTTCTCAAGATCGGAGTTGATCTCCACCACCAGCGCCAGCAATTGCTTGTCATGCTCCAACTTCTGGGCCGGATCGTCGCTCTCGCTCAAGGGATTGATATTTGTGATCAGGCCCACCGGTGTGCCTTTGGGAATAGGCCCGATCTGGATCATCTTATCTTTATCGTCGATGAGCCATGGGAAGAACCGTGCGATCCCGCGCAGGCTTTGCAAGGCATCGGGTAAGTAGCCGTACGAGATGCGCAGATAGCTGTCCTGCGTAGTGCGGTCGATCTTGCCGGGAATCTTGTCGCCGAGCAATTCGTCTTTGTCTCTCTTTTCCGGCCAGAGCATCTGTTCGATTGAATTCTGGAATGACTGCAGCCGTCCTTGCACCGATGGATCGGGGTTGAATTCACCCACGCTGTTGTTCAAGAGATAAGGCGCTGTAGACCACAGGCTCACCAGCGACGGCGGACGCGTGTAGCCGCGCCCTCCCGCAGGCATCACATACGTCCGCGGCTCGCCGGTGAAAGGCTGATACCAGGTAATGGTTCCAACAGACGGCAGATCCTTGTATGACTGCGAAGAGAAGTTATCCCAGATGTTGCCGGCAATGGCGTTCGTCGCCAGCGGACTGCACGCATTGGTCTGCGTGAGTGTCACCGGAATGCGCAGCTCGCTCGACAGATAGTTGTGATCGAGGAAAGTTGGATCTTCAACCATCTTCGTCATTTTCTGTTTGAAATCATCGGTGTTCGTCCACGCCCAATATTTGTTCCAGCAGTCGAGATAATTCTTTCCCGCGCAGCCTCCGCCCTGATCGATTGCGATGGCCGCTACATCCGGTGGAAGCGCGGGAATCTTGCTCGAGTGGCAGCGCGCGCAGTTCTCGGCAAAGACCTGTTTACCGCGCGGTACAAGAGCCTCATCTTTCTTCAACTCTGCGGCTCCTCCAGGTGCATCAGCCAAATGATGTGCCCCGCTTGCGGCGATCAGAAAGAGAGCCATATACGGTGTCTGATTTTCCGTAGCCGCAAAGTACGCCGAGTTTTTCCGCGCCACAGCGATCGGGATCGGCGTAACCGTCTTGCCGCCTACCAGAGCATTGAAGTGCAGCAGCCACTCTTCGCTGAAGGTTCCGATATTCAGGAAGACGCGATTGAGAGCTCCAAGCACGCCTACCGAATCGGCTCCGTCTTTGAGAACGCGCGGCGTCCACACCGTGTTCGGCGGCTGGAAATATTTGGTCAGCGGGCCGCTGCTCACGTAGTCGTTCAGCTGCTTGTTGTTTTTCTGTGGCCCTTCGAGCGTCTCCCGGCCCCAGCGCAGCGCATGATCCAGCCGGTCCTGGAGCAGGTAGACAGCATTCATGGTGCGTGGGTTGTTGATGTTGTCTGTAGAGACGAACGAGGTATCGAGCGAGCCTGGCCGCGACGTATGGAAGAGCTGCCAGACGAAATTTGACTGATCGCCTTCCCAATAGAAGATCCGGTCGATCCAGAAATACTGCGCGCCCACTTCTGAGCTGAGATTCTCCCACTTGGGATTGTCGGGATCTACCGGCGGCTTGATCGGATTCGGCCCCACATGACAGAAGCCACACGACATGCCCACGCGATACGGGCGCACAAGATTCTTGTCGTTGTAGTAGGAAGGATCGGTGTAATACCGCACCGGGTCCCAGCGTTTCGCGGCCCCACTGTCAAAATCAGGATTGGGAAAAAGACGCAGCCCTACAATGCCTGTCTCATAACCATAATAAGATCCGACCGGAAAATCCTTGCCGTCTACCTTGGTGCCGCGCGAGCCGATCTTGACGCCAGGATATTTCTGTTCGTTCTCGAAGGGATCGGGCTGGCAATCAGCGCGGCGCTTGTCAAGCCACAATCCCCATCTGTCGGGATCGGGCTCCGTCGCCTTTTCAAAACAAGGATCGTTCACCAATCCTAAATACTCCCAACGATGATCGCGGCTGAAGTTCGGGTCGATCTTCAGGAGTGCGGGGTGATCGGAAAGCACTTTAAGAAAATCGAGCGCGCCGGCGCTGCGGTAGATGAGCGTGTCCCACAGTTTGTCATTGCCGCCGGACCAGACAAGCCAGGTGTTGCGCCCTTTGATCAGCGCGGCTTTGTCAGCCGCCGGCGCAGCCGCGGTCAGATCGATGCCGCCGTCCATATCGTGGAAATAGTCCTCGTCGGCAGCCGGAAACGTGGACGCGTCCCGCTCCGCGCGCAGAGCTTCGTCCTTTACGTGTCCTGGCCGCGGCTGCTTGAGCCACCAGCTCAGGAGGGCCGAGCCGAGGAACATAACGACGATCAAAACGGTCGACAAAAATGCTGTGAGCCAAGGATTCCGTTTTTCTGTCACTGCAATGACCTCCCTGTGGGCCGGTGCGCTACGCGCCGCCTGCCTCTGCCAGATATCTGAGGGCCCGGATGCCGGGCAGGAAAAAATACGCGCCGCCGCGCACGGTGACAAATTGCGGCATCTCCATCAGCCGCTTGCGCACCTTGCCTTTGCGCGGAATGGAGAATGTGTTGGTAAATGGGCAGCCCCGTACAGGCTCGCGGTTGCCGAGCAGCGGATCGCTTTCTTCGGTGAGCCCATCAAACTTGGTCCGCGCCATCCACGCATTCTGCACAAACTCAAACTGCCGCTCGATGTTTGCGTTGAGCGCGATGAAATGCAGGCCGCGTTCCGGATCGCCGGGCGGCGCAGGTTGTATCGCTTCGCCTGGTGAGAGCCCCGGCCCATACTCCCGGCCGCGGCGCAAAACCCGGTGGAAGCGGACCGAAGCGGCCAGATCCTCGTGCAGGCTGGTCTCGCCGAAGCCGAGCATGTGCATCAGCTCTGAGAGAATTCCCGATGGATTTCCCGGCAGATCGGGAGTCCGCGGATTCCCGCGCCGCACGTGCGCTCCAAGCGGGCAGTCTGTGCCATCCGGATCCGTTGCATAGTTGAACTGGTTCAGCCGCACATCCTGTCTTCGCTTGGCTTCGCTCCCCGTAGTGCCCACCCCGGCAATCGACGCCCCGCTCAGTGGCGCGAGAGACGCACCGTCTTCCAGCCGGCGTCCCACCATCGCTTCCGCTACGCCGTGGCCGGTCTCATGCGCAGTGCGTGTTGCCTCATCCGCGTACTGCCAGAATGCGCGCACATCCTGCCGGAGCTGGCGGATCACGACGTAGGTTCCGTTCTTTCCCAGGTCTCTTTTCCCCGGCTGATCTTCCGCATTCGGTAAATTCTCCGCGCCTCGATCGCTCGAATCGAGCAAAGGCCGATCCGTATAACGGTTATATTCGTTCGGATAGCCGAGCAAAAACTCGCCCAGGCAAGCCACATTGCCATACGCAAGCTGATTGCCATTCGCCGAGACTGTGCGCGTGCGGTTCCAATCGATCAGCGGCTGACTGATGCCGTCGATAAATCCAAAGTGCTCGCGTCCGCCCAGGTCCGAAGTCGTCAACCAGCCCATCTCGTTGAAGCCTTCCAGAAACCATGCACCTCGTATGGATCGCAGCCATCCATCCAGCCGTCCTCGCTCTGCAAACAGCATCGCCACCATGTGCGGAATTCTGCCGCTGCCACCCCATTCCCACGCAGACGGTGCATTTGCCCCTGTGTCCCCCAGCCTGCGCGAACGGTTCGCATCGCCGGCCATTCCGGAGAGAAACTCTGCCGAAAAACCCGCAATCACGCGGTCAGAAACACCCAGTGCTTCCAATCCCTGCCGCGTGAACGCTACCTGCAACGCCGTCGAAGGCACAGGATTCGTCTCGGTCGCCGTCGTCACCGGCGCTTGTGCGAGCCATGCGCGCGCGGCCTGCGGATCACGGACGTTGAGCAGCAGGTATACGGCTTCGGTCATGTTGGCGAAGCCGAACCGCACCAGTCCCTGTACGTCCGAATAGTCCACCGCCGGAAGCATCTCGTATCCTTTCAAAAAAGCGCCACCCACTGCCGGAGCTCTGATTCCGACAAATGGGTCTTTTCAATGCCTTCGCGAATCAGCGTATTTCTTTTGAGATCGAAGGCCGTCAGTCCCGGATAGGCCTTGTACCAGACATTCGTTGGTAACTCATGCCGGCGAAGGAAGTATTTGAACTTTTGTTCGTCTTTCGAACCGTCAAGTACCAGCCATCGTGACGTCGGATACCCCACGCCATTGCTGAACACCAGGTTCAATCCCCACCCGACTTTGTTAATGAAGTCGTCCATGTAGGTTTCGAGGGCGCCATCGTAGTTGCTCGCAAAGAGCAGCCGCCTCCGGTCGTTGACAAACACCCAGCGTGCAAAATGAATGGTCCCCACGCGCGCAAGCTGGCCTCGCGTGTAGATGTGCCGTGTCGTCCAGTTCAATAGCCACAGCAGAAAGATGAGCGTCCAGCGCCGGAAAGCTCCCGGCTTCAGGCTACCCATTGCCGTGAACTGGTTCGTGACGTCGTAGTCTTCGAGCGTTGCGAGCTGCTCCTCATAACACGCCTCGACGCGCGGCGCAATCTCGGGATCGCTCTTCTCACGGCTGCGCAGTTGATACGCAAAGAACGGAAGATAAAGCAGCAGCAGTGGCGAGAGAACCAGCAACAGAAGCGGCACAGCGATGAAATGCGCGGCATTGCGGAGCCACCAGCCGAACGGCGTTGCGGGCTGAGGCGTCAGCGCGAGCCGGCCAGCGCGGATTTCGGTTTGCAGAAACTCACGCAGGGTGGCATGAATTTCCCGTGGGTTTTTCTCAGCGAATGCAGCGGATTTTGCCTGGAGATGGCTCTCGATCGTCAGGCGTAGAGCATCTTCTTCGCGAATCTGCGTCACGGTGCGTCCTACCCAGTTTACGTAGTTCGTCGCAGATGAGATCTCGCGTTCTTTCATCCATCCTGCGAGGTCCGCGCCTGGCGCAAAACCATCGCAACAGGAAAAGATCCGTTCCAACCCTTTGCCGGCGCGCTTGGCCAAGTCGGCGCGGAACGCGTCGGCTGGGCCGTCGAAATCAGCAAGAAAAGCGAGGCTCAGAGGATACTTCGGCGCAGGGATTCCGTACGCCTTCTGGAGGTCGCCGGTCGTTTGATCGTCGAGAATCACAAAGCGGGCCACGTGAATTTGGGAGAACTGCCCGAACGGAACCAGAGCGTTCGCCGGATTTACCTGCCCCGGAACGAAGTTCATCGACGCCAGCAAGCCGCGCAGTTCGGCCTCGCGCTCCGGCCGGAGCGGCGCGATTACCAGCACATTGGCTTGCGGCATCATGAAGGCGTGGTTGATTCGTATCCCACCCGGTTTGCTGCGCCGAGCGCGAAACGGCTAGCAAACTGCAGGATTTCGGTTCGCGGTCCGGCGGAGATCGTTTTTTTGTTAGTGAGCCGTTGGCAGCTTCCGTTTCGCGCGGATCAGGCTAAGCTTGAGCGGCTGCTCCGAATTGCAGGCAAAAATGAATCAGAGGTTTCCCGCTCCAGTACACGCGCCCAAGATAGAAATCCGGTCCAATCAAACGGATCTCATCGCGAACCCACTGCGCGACTTCTGAAGTCTTCGAGTAATCGAGGACGATGCACTCTTTGTTATCCAGCAGGCTCAGAGCCTTGTACACCTCGGCGACAATGGCGCTCAAGCCAAAAGGAAGAATGCGATTCCGGAGCACGCCATGCGGACCGTCAAAGGTCTTGCCTTGCCAGACAAACAGACTGATAAATTCAGCAATCTCAGGGCTGAACACTGTCCCTGATGCGATGATCGCCGTGCCCTTGGCGGGGCCGTTCGGGATGTCTCCTGCCGGACTTGCAGAGAAGAGTGAATCGAGATCGGCGGATGACATCTTCAGCAACTGGGGGACATCGTAAGCCATTTCGCAAAGCTCCTTGCCGAAATGCGGAGATGACCGGTTATTCCATTTGAAGCTGGTGGGGAATTATTGAACTGTATGAACTTGCTTGTCAATCGCTTTTTTCCGCAACGCACCGGAAGACGCGGCAGCGGGCAGGCCGAAGACGAATCCGATTCCATCGGCCAGACCACAGTGAAAGAGGCGCGGAGGATCCGCGCCTCTCGTCGAAAGCTCACCGGCTATTTCGCAAACAGCTTCAGATCGATCCCCGCACCCATCGCCTTGTATCCTTCATCGCCGGGATGAAGATGATCTCCCGAATCGTAAGCGGGATTGAACCACGTCGGCTTCTGCGGATCGCGCGTGATCTGGTCGAAGTCGATCACCCCATCAAAGGTTCCGCTGGTTCGGATCCAATCATTCACCGCTTCTCGCACCTGCTCGCCTTTCTGGGAGTAGTAATTCGCTCCGCCGTACGGCGTGAGCGTTGCGCCTATCGCCTTGATCCCGTGTTCGTGCGCGGCATCGGCAACCTGCTTCAACCCGAATTCCAGTTGCTGTGCGGTAATGTCGTCCTCTGGCGCGCTCAGGTGCGCCAATCGCCCGATATCGTTAATGCTCTCGAGCACGATCACGTACTTCACACCGTCCTGCGCGAGCACATCGCGATCCAGCCGCGTAAGTGCGCTTGGTCCCGAGCCCTCATTCAGCACGCGGTTGCCGCCGATGCCTTCGTCCAGCACAGCAATATTCTCCATGCCGTGTTCCTGCTTTAATCGGTCAGCGAGCACATTCGGCCAGCGCAGGTTGGCATCGATCGTCGAATGCGCGCCATCGGTGATGGAGTCGCCCAGCGCGACAATCGCGCATGAACCGTTCACCGCCGGCACATCCACGCCGTCGACGAAGTACCATGACGTGATCGTTGTAGGCTGAGGCAGGGAACTCGCGTCAGCCACATCGCCGTCCGCCAGAAAGTTATCCTGGTCGGCGAATGCGTGATAGGTTTCGGCCCGCATGATCTGGTTGGGGAGATAAAAGCTGATGGCCAGATCCGAGAGCGCCGGCACGTTCAACGCTACCGGGTCTGAGAAAATGGCCGCGCCGGGCGCAATCCGCACGCTGGCCGCACCGCCGAATGTAACTGCATGGTCTGTTCCATCCTTGATCGCCGCGCCGCCTGCGCTCAGGGCGACATGCGCGTCACTGATTGTCAGCGGATCGCTGCCGAACGCGTTCGTGAAATGGATGCGGATCTGGTCTCCGCCATTCGAGACATGAACAATCTCACGCAGTGTGGTTGCTGCGAACGGATGCACGGTAAACCCGCCCAGCGCCAGCATGGGCGAGGCCGCCCACGTTCCCACCCATTGCGGCTTCTCCGGAGATTGGGCGTTGCCTGCTCCGCTCGCTGCGATCAAAAAAACAAGACCTGCAGTCACACTTATCCAGCGCTTCAACATCGATAGCTCCCTTTGCAAGTTCATTGCGAATGCAAACGGAGTCTATCACGGCCCAGTTCATCAATGCTCAATTTCTGAATGCGCTCACGCAGCGATTGCGCGTCAACAGGAGCGCGCGCCTTCGCACCGTTGTCGAAATAGACGAAGACGTCGCGCGTCTTTCGTTTGCGCGCATCTTTGGCGCTCGCGCGGTTGCCATCCCGCACTTCCTCGCCGCTCGCCCAACTGCTTCATTCTGTTTTTTCGGTGCGCTCCCGCTCCGGCGGGTCCGTGCGCTGTTTGACGGGCTTGCATCCGCTTTGCGAGACTCACCATGATGCAATACAGCGGGAAGGTTGAATACGCCCATCAGCGCAAGATTCGCGAGCGCAACACGCGGCTCTACCGGCTGGCCCATTGGCCCATCTGGATCTGGGTCTTTTTTCTTACACCTGGGCCGCTGACCTTCAGCTTGTTTGCGCATGGTTTCAGCCGCGGCAACTCCATCTGGCTCGGCCTCGTGCTGCTCGGCACTGGCATCGCCGGCCTGTGCGCGCAGTTGCCCGGGGTCGAGCCGCGCCCGTACATTCTGCGGTTCGATGAAGACCGGTCCAATCCGCTCTATCGCAAGGTCTGCTACACCTTCGCCTGGAATTGCGTGATCAATTTCGCGCTTCTGAATCTAAGTGGGCTCGTCATCGCCGTCGTCACCGGCACGTGGTACCTCAAGCAGATTTACCAATACGCCTACTTCCCGCTCTGCGCCGTGATTCTGCTGCTCGGCGCTGCGGGCAAGTTGCCGCGCGTGGGCCGCTCCACGAAACGCGAAGGCATCGAACGCCGCTATTTCTACGGCTCCGTCTGGTCCGTCACGATCGCGCAGACCGTCCTGCTGATTCTCTGGAAAGCGCTGCCCGCAACGCGCACCGGCAGCCTCGTCAAGCTTGTTGTTTACGTCGGCGTGCTCGCGATGATGGGCGCAGCCGCCGCGAACGGCAAGCTGCCGCGCACACGGCCCATCCTGCCGGGTGAATTGATGGTTTCGGACTGAGGCGCAATCAGGAATCTGGCCGAATCACTCAAACCTTGCGAATCCCTGTTCGATCTTCCTGCCCAGAGCGTGGTGATCGTCGTTCAGGTTGTAATGGATCTCCAGCACCGCAGCAGGCGGCGCAGACAGGGCCTTCAGCGATTTCGCCGCAGCGGGCCAGTCGATCGTCCCATCGCCGGGCCACAGGTGCTCATCTTTTTGGCCGTGGTTGTCGTGCACATGCACAGTGGTGATACGGCCGCCCAGCGTGGCGACGGCCTCCGCAATACCCACAGTAATGTGCGCATGCCCCAGGTCAAGGCAGATGCCGACGTTATCGAGATGGCCCATTTCGAGAATGAGCATCAGGTGCTCAGGCGTCGTGGCGTCGCTCAGCAGGTTTTCCACCAGCAGGCGTGCTCCGAGTGGCCGCGCAAAGGCGCCCAGGTGCTCGAGCGCGGTGTGCGCATATTCGATGGTCCGCGGCGACCAGCCATCCGTGCGCTCGCCCAGATGCACCACCAGATGCCGGAACGGAATGTGCTCGGCCGCCTCAAGCGCCCGCTTGATCTCGTCCATGGCATCAATACGCCGTGATTTCTCAGGATGCAGGACGTTTACCCCCGGCGCTCCGGCGCGGCCCATCTCCCGATCGGGATAGAGCGGCGCGTGCATGGAGAACGGCTCCAGCGGCTCGGACCGGAACCACTCCGCCAGTTCCGCCACATGTTCGCGGCTGGTGTAGTCGAAGTGCTGACGGGCAGCAAAGATCTCAACCGCCTGGGCTCCGGACCGGCCGGCGATCTCCAGCAATCCGGGGTGTAAACGATGGTTTAGGAACAGGTGCGTTGACAGGACGCGCAGCATGATCAGGAGTTCTCTTGTTCCGGGATTCCGTTAGAAGCCGAACCGGAAGCTATCTCTATTCTCTCATCTAAGATAGCCGCTTGTGAGGGGGATTTATCCAGACCGGTACATCTTCTCGGAAAGGGAACGTCCGTGGCCTCGAGAGGTGCGAGCGGCGTGATTTTGGGAATCTCGGCTCGCACCTCCACAGAGGCAGTTCCGGGGAGGGATGACGCTGAACGGGGCCGTATGCGAGGCAAGACCCGGACCCTTCAAATCGAATGGACAAAGCCAGACTCCCCCGAGCTAGCCCAAGTATGTGGGATGAGACCCGAAAGGTGCGGGTTGTCTTTTTGCGGAGTTTTTTTGAGAGATGTCCCAACTCCGGGCTCACCGCCGCCGTTCGGAGCTCTCCGACAATGCCAGCACCGGCAACCTTGCGCCGAATAGCCCGCGGATTGACCTATCGGCCGCATCTGCCACGGGTCCGGGCTTGCGGGATGCGCCCCGGCCACGCAAACCCCGTGGCCGCTGCCGCGTCTATCGCATTGCTGCTTCCCGTTGCATGGTCACGTCCATCGACAACCGCTTCCCAACTGCCATGAGAGCCATCAGCTTCGCTTGCCGGCGTGGCGCGGAAATGCCGGAATGTATCATTCTGAAGGGGATGGTTCGAACTGGTTTGATTGTTCGGATTGCGGGCTCGCCCCATTCCTGGGAGCAAGTGTCTTTTCGCTTAAAGCCCAATGCAGCGCAACCTTGAAACGGAGATTGAAACGGAGAGAATGATGCGAATGAAGTGGATGCAGGCCGTTGTGATGTCAATTGGAATTGCCGCATGGCACGGCGCGGCGGCCCAAGAGCAGACAAGCACAGCCGGACAATCGCAGGCGAATACGGCGAGCCAAAGGCAAGCGGCAACAGCAAGCGAATCGCAGTTCGACCTTGGAGTGGATTTTTATCGGACCTTCACGGACGCCACCAGCGGCCTGGGAACAGAGCAGACTCCGACAAATTCGGGCGGCGGCATGTTCGAAATCCGCTATATCAATAGCCCGTTTATCGGCTTCGAATTCACATACTCTTATAACCACGCCAATCAATCGTTCACTCCCAAGCCTGGCGCCTGCGGATTTACCTGTTCAAACCCGACCACGAACCTGACCGCAACCGCGGACGAAATCGGGCTTGATTATGTCGTTTCGAAAAGATTTGGCAGTCTCAGGCCCTTTGCCGTCGGCGGCACCGGATTTTTTATCACGTCACCTGCCAGGAGCACCTATGAAGTCAATACCGTAGTCAGGCCGGTCTTCATTTATGGCGGCGGCGCGGATTGGGGAGTGCTTCCGCACTTTGGTATCCGGCTGCAGTTTCGCGACAATCTCTTTAAGGCACCGAATCTTTCTGCGCTCTACCCGGCGACAGGTGTCTATACGCATTCGGCGGAGCCGATGGCTGGCCTCTATTTCAAGTTTTAAACTTCCGCATCTGCCCACGTCTGTTCATGAGACGAGCACGGAAATAGGACGAGTGCGATGGTATGGGCGCGGCTTGCCGATCTTGGGTTCGCGCAGGCGGCCGAAGAACGTAGCACATTGCGCCGGTTTCGACAAGACTTGCAATTTGCGCGCAATCCCCCTACTATCCGCATTAGAAAACCGGCCTGCAAAGCAGGTGGGTGGTCAACGCTGGTTGAACCTACATTCATTGAACAGGGGCTCGACTCGACCATCGGTTCTGTGTGCCGTGTCCGCCAGTCCGGAATGCCTAATGAACCGCGGGGAGCTCCACCGTCTTAGGACGGGTTCACCGGCGCATTGCTCACGGCCCCGCGGGTCGGGTTTCTACCTCTTCGCTTGACGGCGTCTCGTCATTCCCTCTCGCGCATCGCGTATTCTTCTCTCAGGTGCATCCAGTCCTCTTTCAGATCGGACCGGTTCTCATCCCTGCGTATGGCGCTGCTGCTGCTTTGGGCATGCTGCTGGCGCTTGTTGCCGCACAGCGCACGGCGCGCACGGCGGGCGTCAACGCGGCATACATGTGGAATCTTTGCATCGTTGCTCTCTGTGCAGCTCTCGCTGCCCAGCGGCTTCTCCTCGTTGCAATGAACTGGAGCGCGCTGCGCCTGCATCCTGCTTGGGCGCTCGGTCTCGCCATGATTCACTATCCATTGCTTGCGGGTGCGGGTGCGCTTGCCGGCCTGGGCTGCGCAGCCTGGTACGCGCGTTTGCACCGGATGCCTTTCGCAGCGACGGCCGACGCACTCGCTCCTCCGCTTGCGCTGGGACTTGCCTTCGAGCAAGTCGGCGCCCTCCTCGCGGGCTCGGACTTTGGTGTGGACGCCGGGCCGCATCTCTCCTGGGCCGTGACATACACCAGTCCCTATGCCGCGCTCTGGAGCGGAACGCCTCTCGGAACCCCATTGCATCCCGTACAAGCCTATGCCGCGCTCGTCTTTTTGCTGCTTTCGATTTTGCTGTTTGTCTGGCTGCCCAGGCGCCGTCAGCAAGGTGATGTAGCCGCGCTCTGGCTCGTAGGCGCGGGCGTTGCCATTTACATCACCGAGTTCTGGCGCGACCCCGAAGGGCGCGGTGTAGTGCTCAAGGGCGCGCTCGATGGACCGCAGATCGCAGCGGTGTTGATGGTGCTTGCCGGTTCCGTGGTGCTGCGGGAGCGCAAGGGGAGCGGTCTCCCGCCCTTTTGCGAAGAGCGCGAAAGGATGGGGAG
>JASHQE010000174.1 GCA_030037705.1 Acidobacteriaceae bacterium
AATATTGTTTCGCTCGTGGAACCCGCCGGCATATCGGACGATTACCCGCAGAGCCGCATCCGCAGCTACCGTTTCGAGCACTGGGATGGTGAACGATGGAGCACTCTGGTGGGCGGTGAAACGCCTGCGCCAACGACGATTCATCGGATCTCGCGTGTTTCATCGCAAAGAGTGAGGTTGCTGCTGGAAAGCAACAACGAGATGCCGCATATCGCCGAGATCGGTTTGTACAGCGAACCTGATTAGTTTCTAGAACTAGTTGCATAAATGGTTTCGTAACAGGGCACGACTTTAGTCGTGCCGCAAAAGCCTCATGAACACTGGGGCTTTAGCCCCTGAGGGAAGTTTCTTTACCTGACCAGACCATTTATGCAACCAGCTCTAGACCCGTTGGTCGTTCCGCCCGTGCACCATTCATGACCAAGAGAACCGAACCGTCCATGTTCCAGGCACTCATCGCGTAGTTGTGCGGGATTTCAAAAGTCGAAAGGCACGGTATTGGCAGACGGCAACGAGATCGATTCGTCCTTGTCCGAAGCAAAGGCATGAGCGGAGAACCGGCCGGGACCGTGAGAACTTTGCTTCATCCCGAAATACGATCGCTCTCCCAGATCGCGCGAATTACTTTTTCATCGTTGAGTCCATCAGGCATTGCTGCACTTGGCCTGTTTGCGGAGTACCAGCGGCGGTGATCGAGCGGCGATGTTTCAGTGCGACTGCCGGGCATTTCGAGAAAGCCGTCGGGGTCTGTCTTTCTTATCCAGTTCCATGCATAGCGGAGCCATTGGGCGCGATATTCCGCGGTCTGATTGGCAAACCAGCTGATCTCGTCGTATCCCCAGACCCAGTCATCGCCTTGTCCGGGCCGACCGGGATGCCCGCTCACACCATAGTTATCTAATTCGACGAGATAGGGAAGATGCGCGCAGTCCCAGCCACTATAGGTTCGGCCGCCTTTGCTGCGGAGAAAGATACTGTCGAGATAACCGACCTCTAAAACAGCTTCTTGCGGATGGTCGGGGACTTCCTTGATGCGCAATGGAAATGCGTGAAAATCAAGAAGCAGTTGCCCGTCGCGTATCAAACCACCGCTTGGTACGTGTGCATTGCACAGAACCATGCCACGTGGCGCATGGTTTGCTGCATAAGCGCGAACACAGTCGAAGAGGTGCGCGTAGTGATCCAGATGCGGATCATTGAGATCCATAATTTCCATCTGGCCCCAGTGAATCCCCTCGAATCCGAGATCAATATACGACCTGGCTAGAAAATAGAACCAGAGTTGCGTCTCCGTCTGGCTTACGTCCGGAACTCCGCCATACCGTCCCCAAGAACGCTTGCGCTGCGGCAGTGGATAGAGGATTGCTTCATAGCGGAAGTTGCGTTTTTCAACGGGAAAGCCGAGAGCAGTAAATGCCCATTCCGGTATCGGAACCCGCTCCACATCAGGCGTGACAATTTCAAAGATGCAGGCTTCGAGAATCACCTCTGAATCGCTCGCGCGCACGAGCGGTATCTGCTGCCGTGCACGCTCGAAGTTGTCGAGCAGGCCAGCCTCACCATCCCATAGGCAGATACTGCGCGCAATGTACTTTGCGCCGATATTGCCCAACATGCGAATGTTGTCGTGCAGATCGCCTCGGCCGTTGAGCAGGCCCTCCATGCAAATAGCGCGCGACAAATAGCCGCACAATACCTCGCGAGAGATGATTTCTTTGAAAGAATAGTCAAGCCGATGATACTGCTCTAGGGAACCGGCGCAGGTCCTGCAGGTCCTGTTTGATAAAGCCAGCGCCGATGCTGCAAAAGAAAAATAGAGAAGCTGCCTGCGCTGCACACACACTCCAAGTGAATCTTGTTCGATGACACATTTTCGAGCGTCACGTTCCAATCAAGGAACCCCATTGCTGATCGCTCACCGGCTTTGGTTGCGTTTGCTGCAGATTTTCTCCGTCGCGCATTGCAGAGTCAATTTGAAATCAGTTGAGAGCGGCGCGCGTGACGATCCACCGACCCAGACGGTATATTTGCCTGATTCGACAGCCCACTCACCTTCTGCATTCCAGACCGCTAGCTGTTGCTGCGGCACGTGGAAGACGACCGAACGGGTTTCTCCCGGTTTCAAGTGAATGCGCGAGAACCCCTCGAGCGATCGGATGGGCGTTTCCACGCTGCTGGTGTTTTCGCGCACGTAGAGCTGCGCCACTTCATCGCCGGCGCGAGTTCCAGTGTTGGTTACGTCAACGCTCACCTCGATGTCTGCACCACTTGATGCGGCGGGAGGCTGAACGTGGACATGATCATAGCGGAATGTGGTGTAGCTCAGGCCGAAGCCAAACGGAAAGAGCGGCTCGCCATTATCATCAACATATTTATGAACGCGTGACGGATCGGAGTTGTAGAAGTCGGGCAATTGACCGGTGCTGCGCGGAAATGTGACGGTCAGCCGGCCTGCGGGGTTATTCTCGCCAAACAATGTTTCGGCAACTGCCTGCCCTCCGAATTCGCCTGGATACCAGGCTTCGAGAATTGCAGGTACATGCTCCGTTGCCCAGTCAATCGTGAGTGGTCTGCCATTCTCAAGCACAAGAACTTCCGGCTTGCCCAGAGCAGTTACGGCTTCGAGTAGCTGCTCCTGGTTACCCGGCAGATCCAGATTGGAGCGATCAGATCCTTCGCCGGAGATGCCTTGCCGCTCGCCGAGGGCGAGGATCACCACGTCTGCTTCCTTTGCCGTTGAAACGGCAGCAGAAATGTCGCTGCCGTCATTGAAGACTACGCCCGCATGCGGAAGAAGCTGTTTTATGCCGTCTACGATGCTGATGTGGAGGCCATTCTCTTCTTTTTCGTAATCTCCGTATCGCGCTACATTGCCATTGGGTCCGATCACGGCGATGTGCCGCACAGAGTTGGAAAACGGTAGCAGGTTGCCGTCATTCTTGAGCAGCGTCACGGACTCACGGGCCGACTGCAGAGACACAGCAAGGTGTTGCGGGGACCGGTAGACGCTGGCTTGGAGAGCTGGATTGACGAACGGATGATCAAAAAGTCCGAGTTCGAATTTGACCCGCAGCACGGACCGTACGGCGCGGTCGAGATCAGCCTCAGAAAGCGTTCCTTCATGGACACAGTCAACCAGCGCCTTTTGAAATACATCGTGATCAAAGTCATAGAACTGCATGTCCACACCTGAGCGGATCGCCATGCATACTGCCGCCTTCGGCGTGTCGACAACATGATGCACATCGTAAAGGCGCCGGATCGCGCCCAGATCGGACAAGACAAACCCCTGAAAGCCCCATTCGTTGCGCAGAACTTGTTTGAGCGCAAATGGATCGGCGGTGATCGGAATTCCATCGATCTCATGGTACGCGGCCATGACGCCCATAGCGTGTCCCTGGCGAATCGCAGGCTCGAAGCCGCGTAGCATTACCATGCGCAGTTCGCGCTCGCCCATGTGCACGGGTGAAGTGTTCGTACCACCCTCAGGTGAACCATGCGCAACAAAGTGCTTGGGCTCGGCAACAACCGAATGATCGCTGTTTAGACTGTCTCCCTGCGCGCCGCGCACATAGGCAAGACCCATTTGCCCGGTCAGGTAAGTGTCTTCACCGAAATCTTCTTCCACTCGTCCCCATCGCGGATCGCGAGCCAGATCCAGCACCGGAGCCAGAATCATGTCGACACCAGTTGCACGAGCTTCCGCAGCTATCGCCGCACCGGTCCGCTCTGCAAGATCGGAGTCCCAGGTCGCCGACAGATTGAGCGGCGCAGGAAATACCGTTCCTGTGTTGAAGCCGTGAAGCCCCTCTTCAATAAACATGGCTGGAATACCGAGCCGGTTGTGCGAGATAACCCAGCGCTGAATCGCATTGGATTGAGCTGGAGTAGGGTAAAGATCGTGAATACCCCCAACACCGAGGCTGCCGAAGAGCGCTTCTGCCTTCTGCGGATTGAAGACTGCGTCGAGAGTGGCATGCGTGTCATCACTGTGCTTGTCCACGAGAGACGTGGCTCCCGAATACAAATCAAGCTGCCTAGCCTTTTCCTCCAGCGTCATGCGGTCGAGCAAATCATGGAGACGCCGCTCAATCGGAGCATCGCCCTGTTTGTAGGTCGCATTGGCTGGCGCAGTTTGCGCGAAGAGAGAAACTGCACATGCAAGGATCAGGCAACAGACGGGCACTCGAAGAATGCTCCTCAAAGAGATACATTTCAAATGCACTGTTTTCATTCTCCCAAGGCTTCCAATTTTCCTCGAGCCGCGCTCATTCAACCCCGTGATGGATCATTTTCCAGATCGAGATTACTGTACAGCATCCGCCTCTATCACCTCGCTGCTCATCGAAGGCGGCGCATCCTGTGGCGACGAACCCCAGCCGAAGTTTGGATGTTCTCCCATTTGAAGAACCAGCGTGCCGCCATCAGCGATATCGGATTGGCTGAACCACGGCTTATCCAAAGGTTTCCCATTCAACTGTGCCGACTGGATGTATTTGTTTCGCGCGGAAACGTGGTCTGCAAGAATTGTAAATTCCTTGCCATTCCCGAGCCGGATTGCAGTCTTTTCAAAGATTGGGCTGCCGATCTCATACACAGGACTTCCGGGACAGACAGGATAAAACCCGGTCGCACTCAAGACATACCACGAAGATGTTTCGCCACCGTCATCATCTCCCGGAATTCCCAATGGGCCATCGCCATACCAAACATCCATTAACTGGCGCACATGCTTTTGTGTCTTCCATGGCTGGCCCGAGAAATCGTAAAGATAAGGAATGTGGAAGCTGGGCTCATTTCCTTGTGCGTAAAGACCGATCAAGCCCGTTGCATCAGGAAATTGGCTGAGAAATTTATATTTCGAGGTTCCATACTGCTCGATGAACAACTGGTCTAATTTATCGTTGAATGCGTCGCGGCCACCCATCAGGTCAATCAGGCCTGCGACATCGTACTGGACGTTGAATGTGTAAAGCCATGAATCAACTTCAGTGAAGTAATCTCGACCGCCTTGTCCGCCGCCTAGTTTCTGATCGAAAGGTTCTACCCAGTTGCCGGCAGCATCTTTGGGAGCCATAAAGCCGATGACCGGATTGAATAGATTGCGGTAATTGTGCGCCAGGCGAGTGAAATACGCTGCGTCTTCCTGTTTGCCAAGCGCCTTAGCGAGCTGGGCAATAGCCCAATCGTCGTATCCATTTTCGAGCGTAACTGAAACGGCCTGCCTGCGCTCGCCGGTCACCTGTGGCACAGTCTCCTGCTCTCCGGGATCAAGGGCTGGGAAAAAACCCTTATCGAAATAAATCTTGTCAATAGGAGTGAGTGGGCCGCGGCTCCATGGCAGCAGTGTGGCCTCCGTTGCATTTTTGCGAATTGCCTGGTAAGCTTCTTCGACATTGAAATCACGATACCCCTTGGCGAATGTATCTGCAATCAGTATCGCTGCATGATGGCCAATCATCACCGCCTGTTCGCCGGCAACCGATGGGAATGACGGCATCCATCCGCTCTGCTCGTACATGCGTATGTATGAGCGGATCATGTCTTCCTGCTGACGAGGATCAAGCAGCAGTTGCAGTGGGTGCATTGATCGGAATGTGTCCCACAATCCATCGTCTATGTAGAAATCGTGCCCCTGCGCATCGTGTACTGCATTGTCATAGCCGCTGAAGTAGCGCCCGTCTTCGGTAATGTCCGTCATGCGACCGAGCGAACGATAAAGCGCCGTATAAAAGATTGTTCTCTGGCGTTCGGTGCCGCCGGTTATGCGAATGGCGGAGAGTGCGCTGTTCCAGGTTACGCGAGCCTTGGCTTTTGTACGATTGAAGTCCCAGTCAGGAATCTCGCGCTCTACATTGCGGCGCGCTTGTTCGACGCTGATGTAGGATATGCCGACTTTGACCTCGATTGTCTCGCCAGCAACAGTGGATGTATCAGCCACAAACCCAACATGATCGCCCGATCGCTCCTTCTCCTGCGACAGCCTGCCATCTTGCCACGTTTGAGAGCCAGGCAGCGGGCGCGAGAACTCCGCGTAGAAGTATTGCCGCGTCTCGCCCCCCACACCCATGGTTTTCGCAATAGGGCCGTCGATCCGTTGGCTGCCCAAAACGATCTTGTCATTCAATACTTCGAGTTCTGCGCGGTGATCCAGGCTCAATGACAAGTGTGCATGTGGAGTCGCCGGAAAAGTGAACCGGTAATAAGCAGCTTCCGGTGTGACCGTCAGTTCAGCCTTGACGCGCCAACTCTGAAGGTCCGCTTCGTAATAGTAGGGGGTTGTGGTCTCGAAATCATGATCGAAATCCGATGCGTATGCTGCATCAGTTGTGCCAATGTTGCCGGTGGAGGCCATCAGCACCGCCGGGCCAGCCGGAAAACCATAGATCTTATCGGCAAGATAACGATCGTTGATCCCCGGCGTCGTGATTGGATAGAGACGTGCCATCCCATGCGGATATTGCACATAGGGAATTGTTGCGCTCAAAAGCTGCCCGATTCCACCGATATTCGGATCAACATAATCTACCGGCTCTGTTACAGCTTGTGCTGATGCGATGTAAGCGCCGATCCCTGAAAGAGCAAGCCAGAATACATTTACGATTTTCATAGCTATTTGTTTGAGCACCCCTTCGAGCATTTAGCCGCAATGCACATCAAAAAGGTAAAACGAATCGCGGGAAGCTTTGGGCGCCAGCAGCAATCGAAGAATACGGTAGCTGAGGGGCCGAACGAACCGCAACGTTAAACGATCACCTAACAGCACGTAAATTAATTGAAAATGCAGCTTTTATTTCTACGTAGACCAACTAACGGTAGGTACGTGCGCACGCAACTTCTGGCGACGATGCGTTCGCCTTTCAGCTCACGCTGAGAACGAGACAGTTCGCGCAACCAGGCGGTCTCAGAAAGGTGAATGTCGCGCGCGCCTAGGGCCTCGATCCTGCGCGAGGCGGATTAGACCGCGCCTTAAAGATACGAACCTTTCATATCATGTTTGCAAAAACATCTAAACCTCTGGCCAACTTGTCAGCCATGTAGCCACTGTTAGATCGCCGCGCTCTGCTTGTCAAATTCTTTTTAAACAAGATATAGAAGCGTTAGCGCAAGGGATCTAACCTACCGAATCGGCCGGCGGCTTGCTAGCATCATGCAGTGCAATGAAGTACATGGGACGCAGGAGCGAGTTCAACAATGAAGGAAAAGTTGAATGTTCTGGCATACGACATTGGGGGCTCTCATGCGAGAGTCGGAATCATTGACCGGGAGCAACTCTCGATCTCCAGTCAGCAGTCTCGGGCACTTGATTCATCCGGAACATGTGAGTCCATCTTAGATGTGCTTTTCTCGCTGGGAACGAACGCTGTTGCACACGCAAAGCGAAGCGGAAGCATGTTGGATGCAATAGCGATTGCAGTTCCGGGGCCATTTGACTATGCGGCTGGCGTGAGCCTTCTGCAGCATAAGTATCCCTCGTTGTATGGCAGAAATCTCAGGCCCGATTTTGCCAGGCTCTTCGATTTACCTGAAGAGCGAATCATTTTTCTCAATGATGCTGAGGCATTCCTCCTGGGAGAGTGTCATGCAGGAGCAGCAAAGCTGCTCAACCGGTGTATCGGAATAACACTTGGAACCGGGATTGGTTCTGCCTTTTCCATCGCCGGCACGATCGTCAAAGCTGGGAATGGAGTGCCATTGGACGGTGAAATTTATTGTCTTCCATGGAAAGGCCAAACTATCGAAGACTCTGTTTCTAGCCGGGCAATCCAAGGTCGCTATGAACAAATTAGTGGGCGGACCTTTTCCGTGCGCAGTATCTGCAGCGCCGCTGCAAACGATCCATCTGCAGCACAGGTAATGCATGATTTCGGAACTGTTTTAGGGGAAGTTCTGCGCGAAATCTGCCTGCCGTTTCAGCCAGAAGGGATCATCTTGGGCGGTTCTATTTCCAAAAGCGGGCATCTATTTCTGCCGAGCGCAAAGCGCGCGATGGGAGATAGTCAGGATCTTTTGCGGCTGGCGCGGCTTTTTGACGACGCTCCATTGATTGGAGCGGCCGTGCGAAGCCGTCAATGTTTATCACAGATAGCGGTCGAGGCAAATGCATCTGATTACACCGAAGGCGGCTCTGCGTGAGGTCTTGTCGGGCTGCCAAAAGAAATACCGCCGTCAGGGCCGTCGAACAATTTGGCTTGGAAGAATATGACAAGCTATCACGGAGATGTTATTGGGAGAGCCGGCCATCGAGCTGAACTGCAATAACAACTCGAAATGCTGCAAGGGACCCAAGGGTGAGATGCCACAGGCACGCAGAACGGGAGTAAGCCGGCCGGGGTCCGTGGCAAGTTTCCCGGCGGCTTCAGTTCCTTCTCCACTCGCTCCCGCAAGTAGCAGAACCTGTCCATTCTGGTCAGGATTCCGAACAAAAGCCACGATCCCAAAGGATTGGCCTGTCGCCCAACCCGGTGCAGTGGGGTGATATTCGGCCTGTTCATTCGGTCTTGGATGCACGTCCCGAATGAACTCCTGCCCCAAATTCTTATCGAATGCAAAGACAAAGTCCAGTTGATCGTTGAAAAGCGCCGTCCACGGATTGGAACGAGGGCTGCCAAGAAAGACAAAGTTATCGTCCGTTTTCAGGTCTTCGAACCGTATGCCGCGCGCCCCATGCACATCGATATTTCTCGCGTTACCCCTGCCCAGCTCAACAATATTCGCCGCGATCGGCGTGTCGACGGCGGCTGCAGACGATGTGTCGCCTCCAAGAAGAATGTGGCAAAATCGAATCTCATCCGGAGAGAGTTTGTTCGGTTCTGGAATGTACCGATGATTTGCATAGTCCGAGACGGAGATTTCGTTACCGGTAATTTCCTGCACATTGACGATGTTGGGGTCGCTCGTGATCACATGTGTGATGCGTGACGGTGTGAAGAGTGCCCTCCAAGGCAGAATGTTTGGAGGCGCATCGGCTGCGCGCGTGACTCGCACCAGGTAAGCGCCAGCAAGAGCCAGATTCCCCATCAAGAGCAGCAGAGCGATGAGCTGCCAACGCCTCACGGAACCGCTCGTCTTCGCCGGCAGGTTTTCTGCCACGGCAACAGTATCGGGAATCCCTGTTGATTCCGAAACGGCAGCCATAGATCTATGAGGTGCGGGTAGATCCTCAAGCACGCGTTTCGCTACTGCGGCTGTCCCGTTTCCCGGCGATTCGGAGGGACCAGGTACCTGTTCGAACGTGAATTCCGGGACATATGAGCCGAGGGGAAGGCTGATCCGAATTCCCGATGATGCGCCGTAGGTACCGTAATGCTGAAGCAGGCGCTTGCGCACATCACTTGCGGTTACCCGTACGATTGCGTCGTCTCCTGTGTAATAGGAAGATGACCGACCAAAAAGCTCCACGCCGATCACGCGCTCTTTGAGCGATTCAAAATCACCGCCGATAGCCTTATCAACGACATAGCCGAGGAATTGAGCACAACGATGGCTACCCTTGAATGCGGTTCCATCGACGATCTCTTTGAGATGCTGGCGGAGAGACGCGACGGCGCTGTCAGATTCGGCAAGCCTCACGATGTCCGCCTCGCGAGTTCCGATTGGATTCAGAGATGACATTCCAGCAGCAAGCGGTCCCAAACCGATCAGGTATTTCGGCGGCTTTGATTGTAGCACTTGGTCTATCAATGAGATTGACACTCCGCTATGTGTTTCATGTTTCAGGGGACGCTCTCTTCTCCGAGCTCATACAGGATGACCGAGGCCGGACCGAACGTCTCTAAGTCGCTACCGTTAATTACCGTATTCCGCATCTAACTTATTTATTTTCAAAACGATATGGTCATGTAAAAGGCGGACTTTAACGTTGCGGTAACTGGCAAAGCGGGGACTAAGATGTTGGGCAGTCGTCTGGAAGAGCACTCAGCCAGTTGAATATTCCATTCGGGAAACGAAAGCGTTCCCTGCAAAAACCATGAATGACGAGTACCGTCGTTCGATTTCCAAAGCGGAGGCCGAAATCGATCAGAAGATGCCGGAGGTTTGAAATTTTCCAGTAAATCGATTGAACAGTTTCGTTCGATTTGACGGCGAGGTAGCCGCTGCTTTCTGGTCGCAGATCTGTCCCCTACTATCCCCGCGCTTTGCGAGAACCCGAGGAGGACTATATGACGCAACAAAAAGGTTGGCTCAAGTATCTTAATTTGAGTCTGATGCTCGCCATGCTCTGTTACGCAGGCGTACCGTGCTTTGCGCAACTTGATCGCGGCACTATATCAGGGATTGTCACTGATCCATCAGGCTCCGCAGTAGTGGGGGCCAGGATAACCGTCACCAATACCGCGATGGGCACGCAGAACTCTACCGTTACGACTGGCGTGGGAGCCTATACGGTTCCGGAGTTGCCTGCGGGCGAATATTCTGTCACCGCTCTGGCAACGGGCTTTAACGAGCTGATCCGCAATGGAATCACCGTTTCGGTAGGAGAGACCGCGACTGTGGACCTGCAACTGGCTGTGGGGCAAACCTCGGCATCAGTTACAGTAACGGCGAATGCTCCTCTCCTCCAAACCGATAGCGCACAGAACAACGTCGAAGTCACCACGACGAACCTGAATGAGCTTCCGATCAATATTGTGGGCATCGGAGCTGTGCGCGACCCGATGGGTTTTGCCGCTCTGGTACCGGGAACCATCGCCGGCGGCTGGAACGACATCCACATCAGCGGCTCGCCTGCAACAACGTACCGCGTCTTTATGGACGGCCTGGACGACACCTCGGCGGTGAAGGGCGCCATCTCCGATGAGCAACAGCCCTCGGTCGAGTCGCTTGGCTCAGAATCCGTGATGATCAACGACTATGCGGCGAAATTCGGTGAGTCCGGTGGCGGAATCTTCAACTACACCTCGAAATCCGGCACCAACAAGCTGCATGGCACGGCCTTTAACTACCTCTATAACGAAGATTTGGACGCCGGACAGCCCTTTAACTATACCTCAAGCGCACAGAAGTATAACCCGGTGCAGCGGGAGCTTGAGTTTGGAGCCTCTCTCGGTGGGCCGGTATGGATTCCCCATCTCTACAACGGCCACAACAAGACCTTCTTCTTCTTCGCGTACGAGGAGTACCACAACACGCAAACGCTTAACAATGGAACCATCACGGTTCCCACCACCGCCTATCGCAATGGCGATTTGAGCGGTAATTTGCTGGGTCCCATTGTGGATAACAATGGCAATCCAGTCCTGGATTGCCTGGGCCGACCGCTGATCAACGGCACGGTGTACAACCCGGCAACGACTAGAACAGTACCCTGTGTGGGCGGTTCACCCCAAGCTGGTTCGACGCAAACTGTCCGCGATCCGTTCCCGAACAACTTTATTGGTGCGCCCAGCACATGGGATCCGGTAGCGCAGAAGGTTCTTACTTACTTTCCTACTCCATCGGGACCCACCGCCAACGCGCTGACCAACAACTACCCAAATCTGCAACCGAACAACAAGTACCAGTACCTCACCAGCATCAAACTCGATCACTCGATCGGTGAGAAGTGGCACTTCTCGGGTTATTACATCGCCGAGTACTCCGACAAAGACAATGCGGATGACGGCATTAACGGCATGGGAGGCTCGACCCGCTGGAACCAGACCCCCGCCCCGCAGTTGTATCTCAACGCGGACTACACGGCCACGCCGAATCTTGTGCTTCACGCCGGATTCGACTTCACGCGCCATGACGCCCTGCAGGATTCGGCGGTGCAGGACTTCAAGGCGTCGACTCTTGGGCTGAACACAGCGGCCAATATGCCCGGCGGCGCCGCAAACACCTTCCCGATCTTCTCCTGGAACCAGAACAACACAGCCGTCAATCATGCGAACGTTCCCCAGTTGGGAATCAATAACGCTCCGTTTATTGACGACAATTATTACGACACTGAATCCGCAATCTGGACCCATGGCCGCCATACCTTTGAATTTGGCGGCGATTTCCGTCATCAGCTGTTTGGCACGCACAACGATCTGTCGGCGGGATCGTACTCATTCGACCCCTCTCAAACAGCTCTGCCTTCCGCAGCAAACCAAAACCTGTACGGAGCCTCTCTGGGCAGTGGTTTCGCCAGCTTCGCTCTTGGCCAATTGAGTGGCGCAAGCATCGGAAACGACAACATCCAATGGTTCCACCGCGTGGAGAGCTCGATTTACGCACTGGACACGTTTAAGCTCACGCGCAAACTCACAGTGAACTACGGACTCCGCTGGGATTTCGAACAGATGCAACGCGAACAATATCTCCGGGAAACCCAATTTAGTCCAAGTGTGGTGAACCCGGCGGCCGGCGACCTGATGGGTGGAACCGAATACGAGGGGTTTGGGGCTGGGCGTTGCAACTGCATCTTCGAGAGGTTCTATCCCTGGATGATCCAGCCTCGTCTCGGCGTCAGTTATCAACTGGATCCGAAGACCGTGATCCATGTGGCGTCAGGATTTTACTCTGGCCCGCAACTTTTCATGAATGAGGAAGGCTACAGCAACCAGGGATTTGGATTTAACCAGGTATTTCTGAACAGTCCTTCGACTGGTCTTCCCGCTGGCCAGCTTTCCAATGGCATCCCGTACACCCCTGGCCAACTGACGGCTACGGACTTCAACCCTGGCGCTTATCCGGGTCCTGGTTCAACCCAGTCGCCTCCAAATTACATCGTTCCCAATAATGGCCGTCCGCCGCGTTTTGTGCAAACAACCGCTGGTGTTGAGCGCGAGATCGTCAACAATCTGTCGGTCAATGTATCCTTCATCGACATCCGTGGCGTTTGGCTCAACTCCGACGACCTGACGAACACGACAAACGAACTCACGCCCTCGATGCTCTCACAGAAATACGGCCTGAACATGAATAACCCGAGTGACTACAACCTGCTGATTCAGCCCATCTCTTCTCCCGCCGTGGCGGCAAGAGGCTTCACGGCTCCGTATTCCACGTTCCCGTCCGGAGACAGCCTGGCTCAAGCACTGCGGCCATACCCGCAATTTGGCAACATCGGTGACTACTACGAGCACGATGGCAACTGGTGGTATGACGCGCTTCAGGGCAAGGTCACCAAGCGGCTTAGCTACGGATTGTCCGGCGGCGTCGGTTACTCGTGGTCGAAGAATCTGGGCACAGTCTCCGGCGAAAGCAACAACCCGACCTTCACTACGGCGATACAGATACAGGATCCTAGCCTGCCGCCCAAGAGCCAGAAATCCTATGAGTCCATCGACCAGCCGCAGATGCTGAACTTCTATTTCAACTACGAGGTGCCGCGATTCAGCTTCTCGCAGAACGGATGGAGGCGCGCCCTGCTTGCGAGTTGGACAGCCGACGGCATCTTCCACTACCAGAGCGGGTTCCCGATGCAAACCCCGAATTCAACGAGCACCCTGGATTCGGTAACTTTTGCTAACGTCTCCAGTAACTTTTCCGTTTTTGCCAATCGCGTTTCGGGTCAGCCGCTCTTCTTGCATAGCCTCAATAATCACAGCGGTGATCCCTCCACCACGCAATATCTCAATCCTGCTGCATGGGCAAACCCGGCTCAGGGAACCTACGCCACATCCAAGCCGTTCTACAGCGATTTCCGTGCCCCGAGATACCCCAGCGAGCAGTTGGGCTTTGGCAAGGTCGTCCCGTTGAAGGAGGGCGTGATGTTCTCGCTCCGTGCGGACTTCTTCAACGTCTTTAACCGCTGGGCGCTTCCTAGCGTGCCGAATGCCTCCAACCCATTTGGCATATCCAGTGGCGAGCCCTTCGGCGTCTACGGGGGTGCTATTACCGGCGCCGGCGGCAACTTTGCTCCAAGAAGCGCCGACATTGTTGCGAGAATCCAGTTCTAAACATCAACTCGGCTGAAGTTCCAACGAACAGGCCAGATGGACCTATCTGGCCTGTTCTCTTTAAACAGAGTGTTCTTTGCGGGCTGCAAGCAGTGCAATCGGCATCCAATGAAGCTGGCAATTACGCGACGTAACTTTGTTACAGGTTTGACCGCTCTAAGCGCAGGGATCTTGAACTCGCGAGCGTTGTCTGCCTTGCGCGTGGTAACCGGACAGGCAAGCAACGGCATCTCGCCCCAAAATCGACTTCACGGCGCTGGGCAAAGCGTATCCGCCGCGAGTCACTCCGCTGATTCGCCCATTCTCTTTGAGAACACAATTGCTGCATCGAAGATCGATTTCGTACTGAGGAACAGTGTCAGTCCTCAGCGTTATTCCATAGAGACGATGACGGGCGGCGTTGCGGTCTTCGATTACGACAACGATGGACTCCTGGACATTTTCCTGACGAACGGGGCAGAAATTCCATCTTTGGAAAAGAGCAATCCCAGTTTTTACAACAGACTCTTTCGTAATAACGGAGATGGAACTTTTACAGATGTCACCGAAAAGACTGGCTTAGCTGGTGTGGGCTACTCCATGGGCGTAGCGACGGGTGATTATGACAATGACGGATTCGTGGATCTGTACGTGGCTGGATTTAACCGGAATCAACTCTTTCATAACAATGGAGACGGGACCTTCACCGATGTGACGAAAAAAGCGGGAGTCGGCGGCATTGTTCCGGGACGGGGTAAGCCATGGTCTGTCGCCGCAGGCTGGATCGACTACAACAACGACGGATTGCTCGATCTCTTTGTTGTAAATTATCTGGACTATTCAATCTCCACAGCCCATAGCTGCCAGACAGACAACATTGTTGATTATTGTTCTCCCAACGAATATCGCGGAACACCGAATATTTTGTATCGCAACAATGGCGACGGCACATTTACCGATGTTTCACAGCGGTCGCATATTTCCCAATATGTTGGCAAGGGCATGGGCGTTGCATTCGCCGATTACGATGGCGATGGATTCATCGACATCTTTGTTTCCAACGATACCTTCCCGAATTTTCTATTGCACAACAATGGGGACGGGACATTTACCGACGTTGCACTCGCCGCCGGCGTGGCCTATAACGAAAACGGCAAGACTGTCGCAGGGATGGGGATCGATTTCCGTGACATCAGTAATAATGGAAGGCCGGATATCTTTCAGACTGCGATGTATGGTGACAGCTTTCCTCTTTACCGCAATTTGGCGAATGGACAATTCGAAGATGTCACGGATAAGGCAGGTTTGACCGCAATGACAAGCCGCTTCACGGCTTGGGGAACCGGGATCTTCGACTTCGATAATGACGGGAACAAAGATATTTTTGCAGCAGGCTCCGCAATTCTCGACAATTCGATGGAAGTGAACCACAAGCCGTATCCGCTTCCCAATTTGCTCTATCGCAATCTCGGCGGCTTGCGATTCAAGGACGTGAGCGCACAGGCGGGAGCGGGTTTTTTTGCTGCGGCCGCACACCGTGGCGCTGCATTCGGCGACATGGACAACGACGGAAAGATCGACATTGTGGTCACTGTGCTTAACGGAAAGCCACAGTTGCTCATGAACCGATCTTCGAATCACAATCATTGGATCATTCTGAAGCTCATTGGCGTGGCAGATAATCGAGATGGATTGGGAACAAAAGTAAAGATAACGACCGCGAATGGTATTCAATACAATGAGGCTACGACGGCGGTCGGCTACAATTCGTCGAGCGACAAACGCGTCCACTTCGGTCTCGGGAAAGCGACCATAGTGGATCGAATTGAACTGGCATGGCCGACGGGTGTGAAGCAAGTGCTCACAAACATATCAGCCGACCAGATTTTGACTATCGTAGAAAGTGGCAGTCCTCGACCTCGGGGCAAGCTATGATCTGGCTTCTCGCACTTCAGCTCGCAGTCAGTCCGGCGCAGCACTACGAGAACGCAAAACAGGACTTTGCCCAGCAGAAGTTTCCAGAGGCTGTCAGCGAAGTCGACTCAGCTTTGCATGAGAATCCGTACATGGTTCCGGCCCTGGTCCTCAAGGCCAGGCTGGCCATGTTTGCGCATCGTCCGGATGTGGCCAAGAGCTGTCTTATTACGGCCATCACAGCCGATCCAACCTCCGAGGAGGCGCAGTTCTATCTCGGAGTATTCTTCTACATGCAAAACGACTTCAAATTGGCGATCTCGCCACTTCAGACAGCCCAAACGCTCTCGCCTCACAGTCCGTTGCCCGTCTTCTATCTCGCAATGACCCATGAAGCGTTAGGTGATGAGAGCAAAGCATTGGAGCTCTACCAGCAGGCAGAGAATCTGTCTCCGGAGAAGTCGCCGCAAAGCGCGTCGATCCTCGTAGCCTACGGAAAGTGCCTGCTTTCACTTGGCCGGACTGGGGACAGCCTTGAGAAGGATCGGCAGGCCATTGAGGCAGACCCACAGTCACGCGATGCGCGCTATGAAATGGCAAAGGGATTGGAGCACGAGGGAGATTTGAAGAATGCCGCAGTCGAAGGAGAACAAGCCCTAACCCTGCCGATGCTCGGCACTACCGATGCCCAGATTCATTTTCTTTTGGTAACTCTCTATCGGAAGTTGAACGAACCTGATTTGGCAAGGGCCCATTTGGAGAAATTCCTGGCTGCTTCGCAGACTCAGACGACAAGCAGGTGAGTCGCGCCTCGTCTGTGTCATGAACGGCGCGGCGGTGAAATGCCGAATCTACGCAACGATTTTTTTCAAAGACTGAAGTCGCCATCCCTCTATTCCCTTTTGCCCGACTCAGCAAATCTCACGAAACGGAGAGACAATGAGTTCATGCAGTAGCGAAGTCCCGTTGGCCTGGGTCCGTCGTCAAAGACATGCCCAAGGTGGGCATCGCACAACCGGCACGAGACCGCAGTCCGAGTCATGTTGAGGGAAAAGTCCGTGCTCTCGCGCGCGTTTTCCTTGGCAATCGGCTGCCAGAAGCTGGGCCATCCCGTACCTGATTCAAATTTGGTATCGGAACTGAAAAGCGCAGTGCCGTCTGTCAAAAACATTTACCGGCCCCCTTCGCAGCTGCCTAGGATCGGCCTTGGCTGACAAACCGCAACTCAACTAGTGTCCTGAGTCTTAAATTCGCAATATAATTGCCGCTGGCATCCTGAGCGGAGGTCGCCGCAGCGACCGGAGTCGAAGGATCTGCGGTTCGGGACTTCGAAGTTATGTTATGAACTTCTGACTCACCACACTAGCCGAATACCGAGGAGATGACCTATGAAAACAACGAAGCTTGGAATTGTTCTACTTGGAGCGCTCGCGATGCTCACAGGCGCAGCCGCCAGCGCGGATTCAAAATCAGATCAAGACACAGTAGCGGCGCTCGACACTGAGTACCAGCTTGCGGTCAAGAACAACGATGCCGATACGATGGGCCGAATCCTAGCTGACAATTTCGTCGTGGTTTGGGGCACTGGAGAGACCCACAACAAGGCAGATCTGCTCAATGACGCGCGAACGAAGCGAATCCAGTATGAACACAACGAAGACACCGATAAGACCGTTCAAGTTTGGGGCGACACCGCGGTCATAACGTCGAAACTCTGGCTGAAAGGCATCGATAAGGGAAAACCGTTCGAATGGCACGTCTGGTTCAGCGATACATATGTACGGACCGCGTCAGGATGGCAATACGTGCACGGCATGGCGTCGCTCCCTCTGGAACTTCTTCCCTCCCGTCCCACTGCGCAATAGGAGCCCCTCGGCAAAATTCCATCTGCACCTAAAACAGCTCGCATTGAACCGTTAAGACAAGGATGGAGTCGTTGGATAACAGATTTATTCCGGTTCATAGATGGGACGGATAGTCTCGACGTAACTCGGCCAGTCGCTGTGCTCGACCAGACCGGTGTGCCCGTGACGTTTGAAAGTTGGAGCACGGCGACCAGTCTGTCATAGACCGTGCGCGCGATGCAGCCCAATGGACAGTAAAGTCCGTACTAACCCCGCTGAAAAACGGACAGTAAGCTGGACAGTAAGAGCTCTAAGCAATAGAAAACTATAGAAGATTCCCGCAAGGGCAACGATCTGACCAGCTGAGCTACGTCCCCAAGAGTGTTTTCAACGTCTTGGCTATATGTCACATAAACGCATTCAGCGAATTTCGACTTCCGCACCCGTTCCATTATCAGGCATCAAAAGGTCGGTGCTACTCTTGCCGAGACGCTTCAGGTTCATAGGAACTTTTTTCGAGTTGATCTTTACGATGCCGTCCTTCGGAGTCCAACCGTAGAATTCAGCATGGATCTCCTTCCACCACGCAGGGTAGGAGCCTTCATGCGCACTGATGTTCAGCCTCAACCCGTCTTGGGTAATCTGGCAGCTGAATTTCATCCTTAGAAAAGCCCCGTGTTTATACGCAAAACTCTTACCATCATCCTGGTAGAGGGTCCCCGTGCATGCGTCGCCCGCATAAATGCGCAGTGTCAAAGGGCCGTGTGGGATTTCGTTAGTGCTTTCGACGAGGGGAGCCATGGGAATGATCGAGCCAGCTCGCACGAATACGGGAAGACGGTCAAGCTGAGGCGTCACGCGGATAGCAACCGGTTGTTTTTCGTCCTTTGATGGATCGGGGTCAACCGCGACTGTGACCGGCTGTGGTAAAGAATGAGCTTGAACGCGTTGGCCTGTCCAGAAGTCATACCAGCCGGAGGTCGGGAACTCCACCTGGTAATCGTCCAATTCGTCGGGATAGGGCTGAGGCGCAATGAGCAGATCGGGGCCAAGGAGAAACTCGCTCGCAGCCCCAGCGTCCAGATCGATCGGGTGTTTGTCAGGCGTGGCGTCGGGAAATTCAAGGAACAGTGGTCGAACCATCGGCAACCCAGAGCGCGACGCCTCCTCGGCAAGCGTGTAGATGTATGGCATCAACCGGTAACGGGTCTCGATGAAGTGCCGGCGGATGTTTTCCTGCTCCGCGCCGCCTACCCACGGCTCCTGGTCGGCAGTGCCTTTTTCCGTGTGGTCGCGATCGATAGGCTGGAATGACGCCACTTCAATCCACTTCGTCAGCAACTCCTGCGCGGGCGATCCCGCAAAGCCGCCCACATCCGCTCCGCTGAAGGCGAAGCCGCTCAGTCCAAGGTTTTCAAGCATCGGCGTCGCCAGCCGCAGATGGTTCCAACTGCTGCTGTTGTCGCCGGTCCATGTAGCGGCATAGCGTTGTCCGCCCGCATATGATGCGCGCGTCAGCACAAACGGCCGCACATCGGGGTCGAGCGCATGCAAGCCCTCAAACGTGGCGCGCGCATTTTCCATGCCGTACACGTTGTGAATCTCCGCGTGCGTTGCGGTCCGCTTTTGAAAGCCCGGCTCATCGATGCGATGCACCACATCCTCCGGCATGGTGGCCGTCGGTGAATCGAAGATCGACGGCTCATTCATGTCGTTCCAGAAGCCTGCCGCGCCGTCGCCAACAAATGCGCAATACAGCGTGCCCCACCACGCGCGCGTCTGCTGCTGCGTGAAATCAGGAAAGACGCTGGGACCTGGCCACACCTTTGCCGTGTAGACCGATCCATCCGGATTCTTCACAAAATGGTCGCCGGCCATTCCGCTGTCATAAGGCGCGTAATGAGCGTTGGGAAGATTGGCAATATGCAGATCGGTGATCAGCACCAGGTGAAGGTCTTCGGCCTTGAGCTGCGCAATCATGCCCTTGAAATCGGGGAATGTCATGGTATTCACCGTAAACGGCCGGTCGTTCTGCTGATAGTCGATGTCCAGATAGATTGCATCCGCCGGAATGTGATCCTTGCGGAAGCGGTCAGCCACTTCCAGCACGCGCGCCTGCGTCATGTAGCTGTAGCGCGACTGCTGAAATCCAAACGACCACAACGGCGGCAGCGGCGGCAATCCGGTGAGCCACGCATACGTCTCCACCACCTGCTTCGGGCTCGGCCCGTAAAAGAAGTAGTAGTCCACCGGCCCATCGGCCGCGCCAAAGGAATAGGCTGACTCCGACTCTTTGCCAAAGTCGAAGCTCGAACGCCACGTATTGTCCAGCAACGTGCCGGTCGCTTTGCCTGCGCGAAATGCCATAAAGTAGGGAATGCTCTTGTAAATCGGATCGGTCGACTCCTGAAAGCGATACGCATCCGTATTCCACAGCGTGAAGGCTGCATTGCGCCGGTCAAGCGGTCCGGTCTTATCGCCCAGCCCGAAGTAGTGCTCATCGCGCGGCGACGTCTTGTAAATGCGGAATGCATCGCCATCGAAACGCACGGGCCGCGCGTCCTGTTGCAGAACATTGCCTTCAGTATCGCGCACCGTAAGCTCAAGCGTCTGCGGGTTCACCTGCACATCGAGCGCGCTTGTGCGAAATCCCGCATGATCGCCATCGTTTTCCTGCACAACAGAAACCGATGCATGGCGCGCCGTTGCAAGCACAGCCCACGACGCATCCTCAGGCATCGCATCGCCGCGCCACATGCGGATGCGGAGAACGTCGTCGCGTAGCGCGGTGATCTCTTCATGCAAATTTGCGCTGCTCACAGCAATTCCATTGGGCAGCGGAGACACTGAGGAAGCCGCATGTGCACATTGATATGCCAGCGAGACGATAAAAATCGTGAAAAAGGTGCACTTCAAGCGCATGATGACTCCTGAATGAATCAATTGCTCAGTTCTGATGGGTAATGATGGATTCGCGCAACGTGCCGCTAGGGCGCAGAGGCTCGCGTAGCGCCCGGCTCCAGAGGTGACAGGTCGGGATCTTCGATCCGCTTGAAGCCGCGAGCCGCGCGCTGTTCTTTGATGGTCTTCATGCGTTCGAGTGCCGCCATCGCATCCTTGGTATCGCCCATCTGGCGATAGAGCTGCGCCAGCACGTACTGCACCGATCCGTCCTCGTCGCTCGGCTCGCCCAGTTTCAATTGCGCAATCGCATCCTGCGTTCGGCCCGTCTCCGCATACGATTTGCCCAGGAGCGCATGAATGCGCGGCAGCATCTGCGGCTTGGCATGCAGGCTTTTGATGAGGTAAGGCTCGGCATCGGCGTAGTCGCGCTGCGCCATCAGCGCCTCGGCCATCGCCAGGTTCAGCTCCGGATCATTCGGATTATGCCCGAGCGCCTTTTGCGCAATCTGCTCGCCCGCTTTCACATGGTTGTTGTTCAGATACGCCGTTGCCAAGCCGAGCATTCCCGCTTCATTGCCCGGCGCAAGAGCCAGCGCTTTTTCATATTCGGCCTGCGCGTCTTCGTAGCGTTCGAGCTGGCTGTAGATATCGCCCAGCAGAATGTGGCTTCGCGCCGAGCCAGGCTCCAACTCCTGGAATCGCGCCAGCGACTGAAACGCCAGCCGCTCATTGGCCTTGATAGACCAGTACAGCATCTCAAGCGAATGCGGCTCCTGCGCCAGTAGCGCATCCGCCGCTCGCGAAGCATGCAGATTGTCTCCGGTGAGAAATGCACATGCGGCCAGCAGGCGCAGCCGGTCTGCGCTCAGCGGCGCAGCCGCAGATTCGAGCCTGCGTGCGCATTGTCCGAACCGGCCCGCTGCGTAATCCTGTTCTGCGGTTTCGTGCGCGTCCTCCGCAGCGGCAGGAAGAGAATCGTCTGCGCTCACCGAATCCGTCGAACCCGAACCTGCCGCATCATTGATCGCCCCCATCACCGCGCTGCGCAGGTCTTGGGACAACTGTGCGCTTTGTTCTGAAGAGAACAGACTCGCCACAGCAGCGGCTTTTTCATTCGTCATGCCTGCCGTCAAAACCGCAATATTGGAGGCAAAGAATCCATGATCGCGATTCCATAGCTCGACGAGAAGCGCCATCGCCCGGCCATTGTTCCCATTTTCAATGGCGATCCGGGCTTGGCCCAGCAGCGCCAGCCCGCACTCGGGATGCGCCGTGCGCTCGGCGGAAAATGCATCCGATGCGGCCTGCGTGTTGTGCTCCCGCAGCAACGCAAAGCCCAGTCCCGCGCCCATGCACGGAGGTTGCGGATGCGCGTTGAGCAGCGTCTTGTACAGGCTTTCCGCCTCGCCATAGCGCGACTGCTTGGTCAGCGACTCGGCATAGAGCGCGCTGGCAAAAGGCGAGTTCTTATCTTCTTCCGACATCATGCGCGCTTCGTTCTCAACCTGGTCCAGGCGTGCAATGCCCAGTGTGAACCACGCCGAGCCCAGCTTCGGATTGAGAGCGATGGCGCGGTCCAGCGCCTGCGCTGCCGCCGGAAACCGGCTCGCGCCAATGTACGCGCGCCCCAGCGCCAGCGGAGCCTGCGGATCGTTTTGGTTGAGTCTTTCCGCTTTCATCAGCAATGGAATGGCCTCTTTCGCCTTGCCCGCATGCGCGTAGTCGATTCCAAGAAAAAGGTTCGGCACATACAACGATGGATTCAGGCGGTTGGCCTCTTGAAAGCTCAGTGCGGCAGCAGCAAAATCTCCGGTCTCCTGCTGCATCAGCCCCAGGTTTGCCCACAGCTCGGGAACATGCGGACTCAATTTGAGTGCCTGTGTGTAGTCGGCTGCGGCAGCCGCGTAGTTGCCGGCGGACTGCGCCGTCTGCGCATCCCTCAGCACCGATTCGAGCGTAGCCGGCGGTTGCTGGCCGAATCCGAGAACGGACGCGGCCAGCATTACCGGAAACAGCGATTTGAGTTGAGAGTTCACCAAACGTCTACCAATAAAACTTGCCTGCCCACTGGACACTTCTCGGAGCAAATGCGTTCGTAATCGTTCCGAAGCTGCTTGCGCACGACGTGCCCGCGTTCGGATCGCAACCGGAGTACTGGGTCGCTCCCGCTGAAGGCGCATAGAAGCTGGGATGGTTGAAAGTATTGAAGGTTTCGAAACGGAACTGCACTCTCATCCGCTCCGCGAAAATCCAGTTCTTTTCCAAGGCTGTGTCCCAGTCCTGGAAGCGAGGACCGCGCAGATCGGAGAAGAAGCGAGGCGCATTGCCGAAGCTTCCATACGGCGCGTACTGGAACGCTCCCGTATTGAACCACTCGTGAATGCTCGGATGCGAGGCATGCACGTCGCCGATGACATCCGGACGCGGGTTGCCACCGTAGGAGGTCCAGTCGTTGCCGAATATGCCGATCGGGATGCCCTGTTTGAAGGTGGCGATCCCCGACAGTTCCCAGCCTCCAACGACGGAGTCGGCCACACGGCCCATGCCGGAGCCGACAGGCTTACCACGGCCGACGGGCAGTTCATAGATATAGCTGGCCACCAGAGCCTGCGGAATGTCGCCCGCATCGACGCTCTTGTCGGCGGCGAGGTTGTAGTTGTTGGCTGGAGTTGCACCGAAGTTGGTGGGCCCGTTGTACGACCATCCGTTGTTGCCCTCGACATCATCGAGGAACTTGGAGTAGGTGTAGGAGACCAGTGCCGTGAGTCCCTTGCTGACGCGGTGGTTGTAAGTTACCTGCAGCGCGTTGTAAAGAGACTCGCCCACCGGCGCATCGGTCTGGGTGACGCCGCCGATGCAGTACTGAGGATAGGGAGCCTCCAACTGAGCATTGATCACGCCCGCATTGTCCAGGTTGCAAGCGCTGGGAGCGATCGTTCCTCCCTTCTCCAAGGTTTGCAGCGGCACTTCGTACGGGTTGAATGTCGGGCTCGCGCCTAGAAAAGTGGATCCCTGTGACAGGAAGTTCGGATTCAACTGGTTTGAGTTGTAGCTACCGATCATGCGAACGCCGCGGTTTCCGATGTAGTTCACCTCCAGCGAATCGCTTGGAGTGAAGGCGTACTGCACGCCCAACATCCATTGCTGAAGGTACGGGGAAGGACGGCTTGTAAAAGTGCTGCCAACCCCATTGCCAACCTGCTGGAATTCTCCGTTTTTGTTCCCTGTCGCTTGTGCATAGACGCCGCCCCAGGGACTGCTCGTGCTGATGTTTGGGTTAGGCGTGATTCCTCCGTTCAGGCTTGCGTCGATCGGAGTATTGGGGACAAAACCGGCCGCATCAGCCGGGAAGCAGCATGTTACCGATTGCGGGTAGAAGATGCCATACCCTCCGTGAATGACAGCCTTCGAGACCGGCTGAAAGGAGAAGCCGAGGCGAGGAGCAATGTTGGTGTAGTTGGTGGCGTAGACATCGCGATTTCCAGGTCCCAGAAACTGCAGGGCGCCGAGAACCGGAATGCCCGTCATGGCGCTGATGGGGTTCGTGACATTGGGGTTGAAGATCGAGCCTTCGTTATTCCGGTAAGTGTCAGGAGTCTGCAGCTCATAGCGAAAACCGATATTCAGCGTAAGATTGTGGACCGGCTTCCAGTCATCCTGGACATATTCCCCCAAGAGCTTGTTCGAGACGGTAAAATCTTGAATGGTTCCAACGGCGGCGTTGTTGTCGCCGTCCACGACACCAAGCAGCATCTGCGCCACTCCATTGCCGCTGGCGAATCCCGAGCCCTGCAACGGATTCGGGCCCGTAGTGAACGATCCGTTGAAGTCCAGGATCGTATTGTTGTAGAGCTTCTGGCTATCCATCTGCTCCACTCCCATAAACCCGAAGCTCAGGGTGTTCCTGCCAAGAATCTTGACGAGGTCCACCGCCACCGTGCCGATCGGACCGTGGTTGGTGGTGCCCTGCTGGTTTCCGGTAAATGGACCTAGTTGGCTCTCGCTTCCTGCAAAAACGATGGGGAACAACGGGTATTGAGATCCAACGTAGGCCGGAAGTCCGAGTTGAGTGGCCGGATTGAAACCGAAGGACTGGTTGTCGGAGCCCTCATGCCAAATCTGGACGCCCGAGGTAATGTTCATCGTGAAGGTTGGGTTGAATATATGTGTGAGCCCTGCCCACATGCCCCAGCGATTGTTGGGCCGTTGATTC
This sequence comes from Acidobacteriaceae bacterium, assembly GCA_030037705.1. Taxonomy (GTDB): domain Bacteria; phylum Acidobacteriota; class Terriglobia; order Terriglobales; family Acidobacteriaceae; genus Telmatobacter. Next base: position 24,723 of record JASHQE010000174.1, read on the forward strand.
CCTTGCCCTGCCGGGTCGGTCCCCCAGACAGCGGCAGCGCCGGTCTTTTCTTCCTTCTTGTAGGAGTAGCGGAAATAGCCGGTCGTTAGGGCGGTGAAGTTCTGGTCGACCCGGATACTGTACTCATTCGAAGTCGCGGGTGCGGCGCCGGAAACCACATAGTTGTTTCCGGTCCCTGTGCAGTCCGGGCAGGGATAGTAGCTCAACAGCTTCGAGCCCACAGGGTCAGGGGTATATCCGGGAAGGTTCGCCAGAATATTGCCCGGTATCGGGTTCCGGATGTATCCGGTTTGGGTGGCCATCAGGTTTGTGCCATATGGATTGGCCGGAGATTGGGTGTCTACTTGGCCGGCGGTGATCGCATGGCCGCTGCGCGGATTGTAGATCTGTCCCAACAGGACGGAACGGCCAAGGCCGTCGGTCACGCCCGTTGGCCCACCCAGAATCTCAGAGAAGTTGCCGGCGCGAAAGTTGGCATCTGGTACGGCAAACGTCTGAACGGTCGGTGTGCTTACGTGGAAATGCTCGTAGAGTCCAAAGACGAAAGTCTTATCGCGCTGCCGGTAAAGGCCGGGAATATAGAGCGGCCCGCCCGCCGATCCGCCCGTCTGGTTGCGGCTGAGAGTACAGACATTCGTGCCGTCCTGGGTGCACTGGTTGGGATTTGCGAAGTAATTGTAAGCATTAATGCTGTTGTTGGCGTAAAACTCGTAGGCTGAGCCGTGGAAATCGCGTGTTCCGGATTTGGTGACGACGTTGACCACATTGCCGGTGCTCCACCCGTACTGGGCGGTGAAGGAGTTGTTCTGGATTTTGAACTCCTGTGTTCCATCCACTGACGGAACAAAGATGACGGCGCCCCATTCGGGGTCAGTGTCCCAGCTCCCGTCCAGCAGGAAGGCGGTGGACCCAAAGAAGCCGCCATTGAAGTTCAGGAACGAGATGTCCTGGTCCGCATTGTCCGTAGTGTTGCTGCCGCCGCCGAGCAGCATCTGGCTCTCAGAGGTGTTGCTCACCGAGGAATTGAGGGTGGCCAGGCCATAGACATTGCGCACATTCAACGGCAGCTCAACGATCTGCTTCGCATCCAGGCTCGCGGCGACGTTGGAGTTATCCGTATTCAGCGGCGAGGCGTTGGCGGTCACGGTCACCGACTGCGCCTCTGACCCGACCGTCAGGCTCACATTCTGCGTGGCCGTCAGCGCTGCGTTGAGGATGATGCCGTTCTGCTGATACTCCTCAAATCCCTTCACCTTCACCACCAGGGTGTAGGTGGCCGGCGGAAGCTGGTTAAAGGTGTAGCGGCCCTCCGCATTAGTGGTGAACTGCCGCTCGATGCCGTTCTCTGAGCTCGTGAGCGTGACGGCCGCGCCGGGCACCACGGCCTCCGAGGCATCGGTCACCACACCTGAGAGCGTTGCCGTTGTGGTTGCAATTTGAGCTTGAGCCAGCGGAACGGCGCCCGTAAGGGCGGCTATTAGAATGGCAAGTCCTGCCCCATTCCCTATAGCTGCCAATCTCCACTTCTGATGTATCTTCAATGTGAGGCCTCCCTCGTTGGTCCCAGTGCAGAGCCCCAACAGCGCTGTTGAGCTGTTTAGGGAATCGATTGCCCGGGAAACCAAAAGTGGGAACCATTCTAGGAAGTCCGATTGAAGATCTGCCAAGCTCCTTACGGTATACCACGGAGAGTCTTTACCGAAAAGAGGGGGAAAATCTTGTGCTGTAACATATAAAAGCTATTTTTTATGAGTTATTTGCGCGTGACCTCTGCCTGGAGCGCGATCCTCGATTTGAGGTGACGGTATAATCACCTTTCGAGCCGGAGACAGGTCATGTGTGCAGTATTGCAGGGACAGAAACACGATGGCCTGAGCAAGACAGCCAAGAACGCGATCATGGAACAGCTCGATCGCCTGCTTGCAAGCCCCTATTTCAGCCACAGCCGGCGGTTCCCCAACTTTCTTCGCTTCGTGGTTGAACACACCCTGGCCGGCGATGTCGAAGACATCAAGGAGCGGACCCTCGGCATCGAGATCTTCGGCAAAGACGCCGACTACGACACCGCCGCCGACCCCATCGTCCGCGTCACCGCCGCCGAGATCCGCAAGCGCGTTGCCCAGTATTACCAGGACCCGGCCCACGACAGCGAGCTGCGCATTACCCTTCCCTCAGGCTCCTACATTCCGCAATTCCACAGCCCTAAGGGAGTCAGCATCCCGAGTCTGCCGGATGCCGTCGCCGCCGATCCGATTATCGACCCGCCCGTGGATCCGCCGGTACGCCATATAGTCCATCACCACCTTCCCTGGAAGGTAACGGCCATCGCCGCTGGCGCCTGCCTGCTGCTGATTGCGTCGTGGTTTTTCTGGCAGCGCACTCATCGTTCCGCCTTCGATATCTTCTGGCAGCCGCTGTTCAGCTCCAATGAACCGGCGCTCGTCTGCGTCGCCGATCAGCTCGAGTACTCTGAGATTGCGTTGCGCGATGCTGCCGAGCCAACCCATCAGATCATTCTCAAAGATAGCCTCACCGCGGTGGTCATCGACGACCTCAACGCGACTATCAAGGTTGCCGGAGTGCTGCAGTCCGGAGGCAAGCAGTACACGCTCAAAGGCGAGGGTGCAACCACACTCGACGATCTGCGCCGCGGTCCCACCATCTTTGTGGGCGCATTCGACAACGCCTGGACCCTGCGCCTGACCAATCCGCTGCGCTATCACTTTGCCAACGATGCCAACATGACCCACCTGTGGATCGCCGACAATACGGCTCCCGGACCTACCCGCTGGATGGTCGACCGCAATGTGCAGATGGCTACCAATAATTACCGCGACTATGCAATCCTGGCGAGATTTACTGACGCCAATACCGGAAAAGTGGCGATCGTGGTTGCCGGCATCGGCCGTGGCGGCACACGCGTGGCGGGCGAGTTCCTCACCGACAACTCCGATTTAGCCCAATTGATACGTTTGATCCACGCCGCTGGCGACAAGAAAAATCTCGAAGTGGTTCTGAGCACGCAAATCATCGACGGTGAACCCGGATCACCAAAAATTGAAGCGACCTACTTCTGGTAAACGCCACCCTACACGATTTTCAAAAAAGCCAACATTCATTCGGGAACTGCTCTAACCTTCAGGCGGAGATAGATAGAAAGGCGGGTTCAATTCCTTCGCTGGTGATGCCTGCGATACATGCGTTGCCATTGCAGCGTATGGAGATGCGCGCGCGGCCGTTGTAGAGTTGCACGACGCGCGAGCCGGTGGACGTGCCCTGGTTGTCGATGAGGCTTCCGCTGCCGGCGAGGGAAAAGCGCACGACGTTCCTCGCGTCGAGGCAAAGCACGCCTTTGGCGTCGAAAGCCGTGGCTTCAATGGCAACGGTGTCCTTGTCGCGGGCGATCTGCACAAGCGCGAAACGCACGGGCTTGCCCCAGTTCACTGTCTGGTACTCGAACTCGATCTCATCGGTAACGGTGACGCCGTTTTTGCTCGCGACCACGCGAAGATGATTCTTGCCGGGAGCGAACTTCACCATCCAGCGCAGCCCGGCAGCGGGAAAATCCTGGCTGTTGCGCTGCTTCGTGCCAGCAGACGCACCATTGACAAAGAGCTCGGCCGTAGGACAGTTGGAATAGACCTTTACGATGCGTGCTTGCCCCTCCGCGCCCCAACGCACCGGCCAGGAATGGCCGTAGATGTGGGCCATGGGTGCTTCGGCCCAATAAGACTGAAAGACGAAGTAACCCTCCTTTTTCGTCATATCGCGTTCGATGACGCCTTTTTGGTTTACGCGCGGTACGGGGTTCTCGACACGTAAGGGCGTGGTGAAGTCCTTAAAGGACCATTGCGCCGATCCACTCAACCAGGGCAACGTCTCCTGCACCTTAAGGTACCAATCGAAGAGGTCGCAAGCGTAAGTCTCGGACCAATCGCCATCGCGCGAGACGCGCGGATTGCCTCCGGTTGGTAGATAGGCGAGACCGCGTTCAGCGGTATCCGCATCGGACGGAACCGTAGAGAGGCCTTCGTCGGGCATTTCAGAGTGGCGGCGCGCGTGACTGTCAGCCCCCCACTCGATGTGAACAAAACGCTTGACCTGGTTCCGCTCTTCTTCGAGGGCGCTCTGATACTCGGTGTAAATGCCGCTATACCAGCCGGCCCAAATTGACGGCGAGTAGACATCTGGAATGTCGCGCGCGAAGTCACAGCGGCGAAAGGAGGTGAAACGCGCGGGATCCATGGCGTGGGCCAGATCGTTCATCTCCTGCATGAAGCCGCGTATGGCGGTCTGGTCGGTCGCCGGATACTCGCCGGGCCAGTCGTCTTCGTTGCCCAGGCCCCACATCAGCACACTGGGGTGGTTGAAGTGCTGATCGATCATATTGGCGAGCATGAGGCGGGTCTGGTTTTTCCATTCCTCGTCGCCAACGCCCGAGCGGCACCACGGCGCCTCTTCCCAAACCAGGATGCCGAGTTCGTCGCACAGATCGAGCACCAGTTTCGACTGCTGATAGTGGCCGAGGCGAATAAAATTCGCGCCCATCGCTTTGACCAGCTCGATTTCAGTACGGATGAGTGCATCAGGTTGGGCCGCTGCAAAGCCGGCGTGGTCCATATGGCGCTGCGTTCCGCGCAGCAGCAGTCGTTCGCCATTCAGCTTGAAGGGCCCGTGCTCCACAAACTCCGTGTGGCGGATGCCGAATCGCTCCTTCACTATGCTTTTGCCGTAGGACGTGGTGAGAATGACGCTGCAGGTGTAGAGATGGGGATGCGCGGGCGACCAGAGAGCAGGCGAGGCAACGCTGGCGGATGCAATTTCCGCTTCAGCGTCCCAAGCAGAGAGCGATTTTTCGCAATGAGCGATGGTTTTACCGTCAGCATCGGTGATTTCGACAGTAAGAGCAGCGCTGCCCGTGAATTTTACCGGATTGTAGAGACGAGCCTTCACCTTGATGCTCGCTGCCGCGCCGGGGATCACAGACGGCGCGATGTGAACCGACTCCAACGAGACCGCCGGAACGTAGGCCAGATGCACGTGACGATAAAGACCGCCGTAGAGACTGAAGTCGCTCAGGTCGGAGGGAGGCCGCTCGAGATTTTCGGAGTTATCGCAGAGAACGGCGATGGGAACGCCGGCTTTGTCTGCAGGCGCGGCAGCGACTGCATCGGTAACATCGAACACGAATTCGTCATATCCACCCACGTGCGATCCAACCAGCGTGTCGCCGACATATACGTGTGAGGTTTGCCCGGCTCCCTCAAAGTAAAGCAGCGTGCGGCCATCCTTGATAGGGTTGGCGACAGGCATGTGTGTGCGGTACCAGCCGTGACCGCGATAATAGGGCGTATCGGGATCGCATGCATCGTAGTCGTTGAAACAGTGGGGCAGAGAGACTTTTTCCCAGACGGCGATCTCGTTGCCGCGCCAAACTTCCCAAGGCCCGTCGAGCGCGCCGCGGTAATATTCCCATCCGAAATCGAGACATTGCGAGGCCGAGCATGCCTCAGCGTTGGCGAGAACGGGACGCACAAGGGACGCGGGTAGCGCTAATCTCCCGTGTGTGGCAGCCGCGACTGCGGCTATCGATTTTAAGAAGCCTCGGCGCGAAAAATTAGATGAGTGCGGCATAAACTGTTTGTTCCATTCGTCAGAGCCATGCAACCGCTTTTTAGGTAAAAACCCGGCTTTTACAAGTCTGAAACCAGACCTGCTGCTTCTTCAAGATGTTGTTTTCGCTCATGCCCGGCAAGCGCAACGCGAAATCCCAGGATGTGAACCGAAGCGCCTGCTCACACCGCGGTTAGGAAGCTCCCATGCGGAACTCCGTGCTCCGGTTACTCCGATGCATGGAGGCCCACGCATCGGAGTTGATCATAAACCGGGGAATGGAGCGCTCCGTGCTTGGATTCGCTAGAAGCTGAAGCGAAGGCTGAACTGCACCTGCCGCGCCGCGTTGTTGGAGCTGAGATGCAGGTTTTGCGTGCCATCTGTTCCATTTGGGCCAACAGAACCCTGGTTGTTAAAGAGGTTGAAAACATCCATATTGAAGCGGAAGTTCATCGTTTCGGTCACGGGGAAGACCTTGAAGAGCGAGGCATCGTTGACCATGTTGAACGGCCCGTTCAGGACGGTCTTGGAGAACGGGTTGGCACCGGAATAGCTACCGCTTGAAGATGTGTTGGGGCTTGGCTGATAGGTGATGGTATTGAGAGTAGACGACCCGGGGAAGATCAGGCTAACCTCGTTGTCGCCGAAATAGGTATCTGTGACCGTCTTGCCGTTGGCGGGAGCTGCGCAACCCTGGCCCATGGGGGTTTGATAAGGCGCATAGTTTGACGGCAACCCTGAGACGGTAGCCGCCAATCCGGCGCCGCAGGTGTTCGTTGAGATCGCCGTGGGTGCAATGTAACCATTCCACCACAGGTACTCGGAGTAGCAAGTTCCGCTGCGGCAGTCAGTAATGCGCGCGCCGTGCTTATAGACCTTCAGAGGATTTGTGGGTCCCCAGTTAGTAGCGGTGATGGTGAAATCAGACGAATAGAGGTTGGCGTCGCCGGCGATTTGGTAGCCGCCGATGAGCTCATCTACCAGTTTGTTCACGCCAGCGAAGTACCGCTTCCCGCGTCCGAAGGGCAGGTCGAAGATGTAGGTGTACTGCAGTTGCTGTTTGGGCGTCGCTGTATCAACGGTCCCATAGTTTTCGAACTTATTGAGTGCTTTGTAATAGCCCCAACTGGGAGTGCCCGTCGGCGGCGGAGGCGGTATTGCCGGTGCGATCGGCGTGCCAGCGGCTGTGTCAGGCGCGCCGACTGCCGCGCATGGCGTAGCTGCATTCGAGTTTGAAGAGCTCGTTGTACACGCCGCATAGTTTTGGGTGGATAGACCGGTGTAACCGTAGTCCGCATAGGGATTGACCTGGTTGTCGCGGCTCCAGTTGCCTCCTACTCTCAGGTTCTTCTGCCAGTCGTACATCACCTGCCAAGCGATGCCGTGATGGTAGAGCTTCTGATAGCTGACCTGGAGCTGGTTGTCGTTCGACCAGCCGCTCTTCTGGCTGAGAGCATTAGCGCCCCAGGTGGTTTGATCGTAAGGGCCTGTTGCCGTGCTCGCGTACGTGTTGGCCAGCGACGTTCCGATCACCGAAGCTCCACCGTTGGGGATGGCCTGACCGTGCACCATCTCCCATGTGTAATTGGAGGGGTGCTGGTTGTAGTAAAAGTATTGATCGAGCTTGCCGCCGTGAGACCAGACGTAGCTGACGCGCAGGGCGGAGTTCCACTTCAGGGGCTGCTCGATCGTGAAGTTGACGTTTGTGGCGATATCAGCCGGATACTCCGGATTCATAGCGAAGTTGGAGAAGCCCGGCAGGATGGAGGTGGTTGTGGAGGAATTGACCGCGTTCTGATCATTCGTACCCATTACGGGCATACAGCCAGCACTCGTACCGCAGGCGCTTGGCAATGGGTTGGTGCTGCTTTGCTGCGCTCGCAGCTCGAATCCGGCCAGACCGTCAGGAGACTGCGCCGCATTGGTGTAGCTTATGCCATAGCCGATCTGAAATGGGTTGTTGCCGGCGACATTCTTGACCGAACTGCGGAAAGGCACTGGAAATGCGTACATCCCGTAGCCACCGCGCAGTACGGTTCCCCACTTGCCGAAAGGTTGCCAGGCAACCCCCAGGCGAGGCAGGAAGACCAGGTTGTCGTCCTTGAGAATCTTTGCCGGCATACCAGCCTGCTGGGGAGTTTCGAACTTGACGCCGTCATACTCATCGTTGGCGACGGCAGCCTGCGTGGTGAATCCCTCGGCGATGAGGGTTGAGATGGGAGCCGCCGTAACCATGGCGTCATTGGCCAGATCGAATCCAGTCATCAGGCCGTACTTCTCCCACATAGCCGGGTGGGCTTCATAGCGCAGCCCCATGTTAACCGTCAGGTTCCGGAACATGCGGTAATTGTCTTGGATATAGGCATCAAACTCCATGTCGTGCATGTGCTGGTAGGCCGCCTGCTTGTTGACGTTGTACTGGTAGGCGCCGCCGAGGTAGAAGTCGGCATTGAGCTGACCGGTATTCGCCGTGTCGCCGTATGTGCCGCTTGTAATGGTGCTGGGATTGAGCAATCCGGTGGCGTCGCCGTTGAACTGGATATTGTCCTGGGCCTCATCCGGACGCGATCCGAAGCGCTCATGGCGGTAACGTCCTCCGAACATGATCTGATGCTTGCCCGAGGTCTTCACCAGGTTCTCGTCGAGATTACTGATGACCTGCGTGACTGAGTAGATAAATTGGGTGCCGTTCGCCGGGAAGACGATGTTCTCAAAGTACGGGAAGCCGACCTCACCGAAGTTGTTGGGCAGCCCCATCTCCTGTTCAAAATTGGTCAGGGGCGCGCCGCCAGCGTTGTTATACTCAGCGAACCACTGCTGGCTGGCGATGGTTTCGGCATAAAACGTAGGCGAGAAGATGTGCGTGTAAGCAGCCGCAGTGTTGAACATGTTGTAGTAATAGGCTGTCTCCCCGCTGGCGGCTGCCGGATAGGATACGCCATTTACTGACGCCGCGATGGTGGCCGGCTGATTGCTCGGCTGATTGCGCAGCACGGTTTCGTGCACCGGCGTATTGGTATAGCGCACATAGGCACGATTGTTCTCGTTGAATACTTGATCCAGACGGAAGGTATAGGTTGGGGCGCGGACCTCAGTTGGGTTATTGGCATTGAGGTTCGTCTGCACCAAAGGATTGACATTGGCATACTGCGAGCTGGGCAGCGGACTGATTGCATTCAGGACGGCCGCAGTGGGCGATTCACGATTTGATGGAATGCAATTGATGTCGCCATTACAGTTCGACGGTCCGCTACCCGGACCTTCAGAGTACTCCTGTGTGAAGGTCTGACGAGTCCACGTGTGCGTGGCTGCGTTGTACTGTGTCGTGTTGGGATCGTACAGGGTCTGCAGCACGCCAGAACTGTTGGTCAGGGTGCTGAAATCGCCGTTACGCCAGAGAGATGAAGGAACGGTCGCGGTTTCACCCGCGATGCTGGCCAGCGAATAACGTTCGTAGGCAAAAAAGAAGAATGACTTGTCTTTTCCGTGATAGAGGTGGGGAAAGACTATAGGCCCGCCTACCGAGGCGCCAAACTCGTTGCGGATGTAGGGAGGAGAAACGTAGTTCGACGGATTCTGCCTTTGCTTGGCTACGCCCCAGTAGGAGTTGCGGGCCGTCTCAAAGAGCGATCCGTGAAGTTGGTTCGTGCCCGACTTGGTGGTGATAACGCCCGTCGCCGGAGTCGCGTACTCCGCGCTGGTGCCGGTGGTTTCGACACGGACTTCCTGAATGGAGTCGGGGTCAGGAAACTGATAGGAGCCTACGTGCCCGCCGCCGAACTCGCGGCTGGTCAGCGTGACCCCATCGGCAACGTATTCCATGCCGTAACCCATGAGGCCGTTGGCGCACTGACCATTGCTATCCTCCGAGCAGCTGCCCAGGCCGGGAGTGGTCTCCGCCGCTAACTGGATAATGTTTCGGCCATTCATGGGTAGCTGATTAATGCGCTGATTCTCGAGCGTGGAAGCAAGGGTGCCGTTATCGGTAGTAATCAACTGGACGGTGCTGGCGGAGACTTCGATCTGCTGGGTGACTTCACCCGCGATCATAGTGGCGTTGATGACGGCGTCTTGCGAGACGAGCAGTTCGATGGACTGCTCGAAGGTCTTCATGCCGCTCGCAGAGATACTGACTTTGTAGATGCCAGTGAAGAGATCGGGAACCTGGTAGAAACCGACGCTATTGGATTTAGCGTCGACCGCCACACCCGTGGCAGTGTTGACTACATGGATGGCGGCTCCAGGGATAACCGCGCCTGTAGAGTCCGTGATGGTCCCCTGAATGGAACCAGCGCCGCTCTGGGCGGTTGCCACCGAGGTGCACAATGCGATCCCGAGCGTAATGACTGCGACCGTCTGGATACTCGAAGCGCAAAGAGCGCTCGTGAGACATCTGAGTAAGGTCTTCATAATTAACGTATCCTCCTGAAGAAATCCCGGCTATTTTGTTGTTGCTTCGGCGTTTTATGCCGAAGATCATCTAAACAAGCGATTGTTTGAATAGGAAAAACACAATTACTTAAAAGTGGGGCGATTAGAGCACATCAAAAAATAAGCTGTCAAGCCATTTCTTTCCAATGAACAAACGATTGATTTAGACAAATATAGCCATAACGATGGATTTGCTTCCTGAGGCGCTTTTATTTTTTCCCGCAAAAAAGAATGCGTTTACAGGGTAGATATTTTATGCAAACCATTGTCTAAGTAGATTTATCAAATCCTCTGAACTCTATTGAATCCGACGAGAGCTCCCTTGGCTTCACAGTTTTATTGTGCGGTGACAATTTCTTTTGGAACAAAGGTTTGCATAAGAAACCTGTACCGTGGGGTCGATTAGAAAGTGAGGACCGACCGTAGCAGCGATGAGCAGCGAAGCAAAATGAGGATGCGGTTAGCGAAGGGATCCAGATGTCTGGTGTACCGCGAGACGATGTCCTAATTGTCACAAACCTGGTTGGGGTCCAGTTGGACGGAACCGGTCCTGACGATGCACCATAGCTCGTCGCCGCTCTGTGGGTCGTTTGCGCAGGCCAAGCCCATCACGAGGAGAGTACGTGATACAGGAACTGCTCTCGCGCCCCGTCGCTTTCAATGACTATTTGAGCAAAGCTATCTGTGCGCCCGATCTTGACTGCGGACCGCGAGGCCCGTAGTCAGTGTCCGCGAAAGCGTGTCCGCCACGAATCAGGTCGACCGGCGAGTCGTACTTATCAAGAATTGCCTCGACAAGGACCAGCCCGGAGTGCTGAGCATTCAGGACCTGCTGCAACTCTTTGCCAGTCCTCACAACATAGGTCTCAGGCTCCTTGTCCCGCGTGAAGACCTTCGGCAGTTCAGAATAACGCCAGTTTGCAACATCGTTATACTTTGCGTCCTTGCCAAGGATGGTCCGTTCGATCGTATATCCCAGATTGTTGATGACAAAAATGAAAGGCTTGAGATCGTGCCGCAACATGGTCGAAATCTCCTGCGCGGTCAATTGCAAAGAGCCTTCTCCGGTGAAGAGAATGTGCCGCCGCTTCGGCGACGCAATCATTGCGCCAAGCAGCGCAGCGGTGGAGTATCCAATCGATCCCCACACCGCCTGCATAATGGTTTTGCAGTTATCTGGAAGCGCAAGCTGGCCAGCGCCGATAATCGATGTGCCGTCTTCTGCAACGATGACGTCACCGGACCGGATGAATGTCTGCATCGCCTGCCAATAGGTATTCTGAGTCAGCAACTCGTCTGAAGGAACATATGATGAGGCCTTCCCGACCTGCTTCGATCGACTCCTTTCAGCGGTCACTGGGGCTTGGGCAACCAGCAAGTTCAGGAGCTCGGCAAGATTTACTCCTTGAAAGTTTTCGTCCGCTGTGTCTGTGTAAGTCGAATTCAGGTGGATTGCGGAGACCGGCAGTCTGTCGGTAAAGAATCCGACGGTCGACTCGATGCGACGATATCCAACCGTTATAAGGCAATCACTTCCTTCGATAACTTTTTGCGTGCCAGGGGAGCTCCCGGCACCGGCGTACGTGCCAATGAATCGAGGCGAGACCTCGGAGAAAACTCCTTTAGAAGTGCACATGACGGCGGCCTGCATCTGAAATCTCTCGGCCAGTTCCGCTATCTGTGTAGCAACGTGGAAGCGGTCAGCATCTAGATCGAGCAGGAAGGCCGGGGACTTGGCCGCCTTTAATCTGGTCAAGATCGCTTCTGCGCATGACTCAAGGCGTGCCTTGTCGCTCGGAATCATCTCAAGCGCGAGACGCTCTTCGGGTACATCGACCTCCAGATACGAAATATCTGATGGCAGTTCCATATAAACGGGAAGTTTGCGCCGCCAGGCCGTCAAAATAAGCCGATCAATCTCCACGGATGCATTCTCAAGAGTGAGCTGAGCTTGCGCGGCGGTTACTTCGGCAAAGGCGCGGTAAAAGTTTCCCTTTTCGCGATCGGCAAGCGTGTGGTGCATCAGGTCGCCACGCTGAACAGCCTTCAACGGGATGGAACCGCATACGCAGATGACAGGAACATGTTCACTGTAGGCTCCCGCAATCCCGTTGATCGCACTCAAAGCGCCCACTCCGTTCGTCACGATAAGGGCACCTATGCCATTCAGCCTCGCGTATCCATCCGCTGCATACGACGCATTGAGTTCGTTGCAGTTCCCAACCCATGTCGGCTCGCCTCGGTCCTCCAATTGCTGCATAAGCTCGAGGTTATAGTCCCCGGGAACGCCGAAGATGTGCCTAACTCCAGCCTCACAAAGCCGGCGAAGTAAGAAGTCACCGATCGTCTGTTTCATTCAATGCTTCTCCTTGATACGAGCGTGCCCACATGGGCAAGTGCCCACGGCATCATGGGCTGTGAACTTACAGGAAGAGTCAGGACCAATCTCGTCCATGTCCAGGCGCTCGATGTCCGAATTTTTGCCTGCACTGCCGGAAGTGACACCGCCAGCGCAGTCTTGCACCAGCCTGTTCGGTTTTAACTTCAACTCAGGTCTTCCATTCGTACAAAAAGAGAAGGCTCGTCGGCGAGTCCCATCTCTCTCGTTGCGGCACGCAAATGCGTTTCCGAAACGAAGAGCTTTTCTTTAAGCCCTTCGTGCTGGTGGCCAAGAGCTGGCGATTAAGCAGTGTGGGCCGCACAATCCACGCTTAGAACATTGTGATCGTAGCAATCAGCCGGTGGTCGCAACATTACATATTCCTACTAGCGCCTAAACAGGCAAATTCATTGCAGCCATTGGCAAGCAACCAGAGATCCCGTACCAGGATCGCCATAGAGATCAGATTTGATCTCGGATTATTGAGCGCACACAACTAAGGCTACATATATATGGAGTTGACGCCGACTCAACGAAAGCATCTTCTACTGCATAAAGGGTTAATTTTGTAAATTTTGGCGAAGTCTGTTGGCAGACTATTTGCGATCTCAGCGACAAAGGAAATGAACTCAGCACCTCGACCGCGTTCCTGTGCCCCATGCGCTGTAGCTCGCTGGATGTCGCGAGTTGGCTGTGTCGTTTTCGTTGCACTACTGTCCTGCATCCCGTCTGCGTGTCGGGACCAATCCGGCCCATTCATCAAGTTCACTCGAGTTCCACGCTCATCCGAAGGCGATCCGATCCGATTGGATACTATCGAAGGTCGAGTGATTGGAGCTCGTCCAGGTCAACGCATTGTATTATTCGCGTTTTCGGGCATTTGGTGGGTACAACCGTTCGTCAATCAGCCTTTCACCAGGGTCCAACCGGATTCGACGTGGAGTAATTCGACACATTTCGGAACAAAGTATGCCGCGCTTCTCGTGGAGGGGAATTACCAGCCTCCCGCCAACATTAACGCTCTGCCGCCAGCTGGTAACGGCGTCGTTGCGGTCGCGGTTGTCAATGGGAGCCCCGAGTTCTGGCAGACTTGGTGGTTCTTACTCCTGGCTACGCTGGCCGCGGCAGGGATGGTCGCCGCTTACTTTTTCCAACGCATGGTGCTGTTGGGAAGCGAGGAAAAGAGGTTTCGGGAGGCGATCGAAACGATGCCGGCGATGGCGTTTAGTGCCCGATCTGACGGCCACTGGACCTTCGTCAATCGAGGTTGGGTTGAATTTACGGGACTGAATGTCGCTCAGTCGGCAGGAGTAGGTTGGCAGACCGCGGTTCATCCGGATGATCTCAGTCACCTTCTCAACAAATGGCTTCGGTCACTCGCTTCGGGGGAACCCCTCGAGCACGAGCTACGCATCCGACGCGTGGTGGATGGAGCACATCACTGGTTCCTGATGCGCTCTCAGGCTCTACGGGACATGCATGGGAAAATTCTGCGGTGGTACGGCGCGGCTACGGACATTGAAGACCGCAAACGGGCCGAACAACTTCAGGCAGCTCTGGCCCATGCAAACCGGGTCAACACGATGGGAGAATTGGTCGCTTCGATCTCGCACGAACTTGCACAGCCGCTCATGGCCTCAACCATGAACGCAAAGGCGTCTTTGCGATGGCTTCAGCACGAACCACCCGACCTGGCGAAAGCTCGCGAAGGAACAAAAAAAATCATCGAAGCGGGCACTCTTGCCTCGGAAATCATTGATCGGCTGAGATCGTTATACAAGAAGGCTCCCCCCAAGCGAGAGTTGGTCGTGATTAATGAGGTCGTCGTCGAAATGACAGGGATGCTCAAAAGCGAAGCCAGAAGGCATGGAGTATCGATCCGCATCGATCTCAAGGACGATCTTCCCATGACGGTGGCAGATCGAGTGCAGCTCCAGCAGGTCCTCATGAACCTGATGCTGAATGGCATCGAAGTGATGAATGAGACAGGCGGCGTGCTTACGGTCAAATCGCAATCAAACGCACTCGGCGGGTTCGAGGTCACTATAAACGACACAGGTCCCGGCCTGCCTCCTGGTAAGGCCGACCAGTTATTTGAAGCATTCTTTACAACGAAGCCGCAGGGCAGCGGCATGGGCCTGTCAATCAGCAAATCGATTATCGAAGCGCACGGTGGCCATATATGGGCAACGAACAACGAGGGCCGTGGAGCGACATTTCACTTCACGATGCCACCGGCGGTCGAAGACCAGAGCGCTACCAAGTAATTTATATGTGCTTAGGGCAGTCGGCGCTCGCACTCGTAAGACCGAATTGGCGGCAAGTGTCGAAGCTGCGACATGGGTCCGCCTCTGGACTTCTAGGCGCGATACCCTGGATCTTCGGTGGGATTTTTATTCACTGGGTCCAGCGGTAAGGCTACATTGAACCTCGCGCCACCATCTGGGCTATTCTCCGCCCAAAGCCGCCCGCCATGAGCCTCTATGATAGATCGTGAAACTGCCAATCCGATCCCCATGCCCTTGTCCTTAGTCGTGACAAAAGCATCGAAAATTCTTTCTGCGTCGACGACCCCTGGTCCGTTATCAATGACTTGAACTATGATTTCGTCCCGGTCCTTCTTTGCTGTGAGCCTGACTACCGGGACAGCCTGGTTTCCCTCCAGTGCCTCGATCGCGTTCGAAAGCAAATTGATGAAAACCTGCTGGACCTGAGTGCGATCAACTGAGATTGAAGGGAGAGGTTCATCAATCTGCCACTCAATTGCTACTTCACGTTTCTTGGGGTCCTCTTGCACAAATCGAATCGCCTCCATCAGCATGTCTGGTATATCTACTTCCTTCTTAACGAAGGGCTCTCGTTTAAAGAGTGCTCGAATGTGCTGCATCGTCTCGTCCGCTGCACGAGCATCTCGCAGGATCCTTTCAATCGATGTATTCACTTCTTTTATGTTTGGCGAAGAAGCAGCCAACCATCGCTTTGCAGCCTGAGCACTTGCAAAGATCGACATAAGCGGCTGGTTGAGCTCGTGAGCGATTGAGGCCGAAAGCTCCGCAACAGTTGCGATTCTCGATGCTCTAGTAAGCTTGATGTGCGTTTCACGAAGATGATCTTCCGCTCGCTTTTGCTCATCGATGTCAATCGAAAGCCCATACCACTGGATGATCTTGCCTTCAGGATCACGCAGAGGTTCGCCTCGTGCATGATGCCAACGATATTCGCCGTCTCTCCGTCGCAGGCGATGTATTACGCTGTATGACGCCCCAGTCTGTATTGCCTGAAAAAATGTCTTTGCGGTGTCCTCAACATCATCGGGATGAATAAATCTTTTCCAGCCCAGATTCAGGAAATCCTTAAGAGACAGGCCGCTATATTCACGGACGCTTTGACTAATTTGGGTGACTTCTCCAGACGGCGAGGCAGCCCAAAGCATGGAGGGAATTGTATCTATTATGCCAAGCAACTCATGCTCACTTCTTTGCAATCGCTGGGCGCTTCTGCGCAGCTCGTCTTCGCTCCGCCTTTGGTCCTCTATGTCTATGCTCGATCCGTGCCACTTGACGATTTTTCCCTCGCTATCGCGCAGCGGCACCTTTTGGTGGAGCATCCAGCGATACTGCCCATCCGCGCGCCGTACTCGCGATGTTTCCTGAAAGGCCACTCCTTTGGCAAAGGATTCCCGCATCCTTTGCGCGAAGGATTCAACGTCTTCAGGGTGAATGCAGGATGTCCAGCCCCAACCCAACAACTTCTCCAACGGTTCACCTGAGAAGTCGAGCCAGGTCTGATTGAAGAAATCCAAGTAACCATCCGGCCGCGCTGTATGGAGCAATGCTGGTGAACAGTCGACAATCTGGCGAAGCGTCAAAGTCTCATCGTCAACCGGAGTGCGCTGATTTTCTATCATGATGGACATCGTACAACGCTCAGGAGGCAGACGGATTTTAATCTGGCTCTGATCACCGAGGACAAAGACCTCTCAACGTCAAACAAAGAGAGATTGCAAAGCAGCACTCAACTCGACAGCCGATGAATGGGTTCCTGTGTCTGGATGCCTTCACAAATGCGCCTGAACTGAAGTGGCCGCTTGGGTTTTCATGGTTCACCTCTTCAGCAGAGTACTCATGTGCTCGACTCGATGTCCGTTTTTAACGTAAAGTGAAAGGTTGCGCCTGCAATGGGATTCGCTGAGGCCCACAAGCGACCGCCATGCGCCTCGACGATCGAACGGCTGATCGCCAATCCCATACCAGTGCCCTCAGGTTTGGTGGTGTAAAACGCTCTAAAGATCCTGCCAATGTCCTCTGCAGGTAGTCCGATTCCGGTATCGCTTACCGAGAATACAAGCTCTCCATTTTCGGTCTGCGATCGAATCGTCAGCTCGCCTGGTTGGCTTATACCTTTCATTGCTTCGATGCCATTCAGCATCAGATTCATGAATACCTGCTGCAATTGCACCCGATCGGCCATCACGCGGGGGAGATCGCCAGAGGTTTGAGTGCTAATGGAAATCGAATGCTGACTCGCTGCCTTACGTAGCAAGACGATCATTTCTTGTATCACCTCGTTAACGTCTACTTCCGTCCGATGGGGCAGGCCCTTGTGGAACAAAGCGCGGATGCGGCTGATGATATTGTCGGTGCTCTTTAGGTTTTCGATGACCTTCGATGCAGCCTCGCGAGCCTGTTCGTGGTCGGGCTGAGCGCGCGAGAGCCACCGGCAGCACGAGAGTGCGTAATTGGCGGCTGCGGTGATCGGTTGTCTGATTTCGTGAGCTAAGGACGCAGTGAGCTCCCCCATTGTGGTCACCCGGTTTATGTGAGCGAGTTCGGCCTGAAGCTGCCGAATCCGCTCACGTTCTTCTTCCGAGCGTTTTCGATCTTCAATGTCGGTAAGAGTTCCATACCACTTAAGGACATTGCCGCGACTATCGCGCAACGGCACGCAGCGGGCCAGAAACCACCGATATTGGTTATTCGCATTGCGATGCCGTTCCTCATTCTCGAAGGGTGCGCCGGTTTTCAGGGATGCGTGCCACTTGCGCGCATGCTGGTCCCGATCTTCGGGATAGAGAGAGGATTCCCAGCCAGAGCTAAGGTTGATTTTCTCCTCCAGCCCTGTGTAGTCGAGCCAGGGACGATTTACAAATTCGGTGGTCCCATCGGGTCGCGCGGAAAACGCCATCGCCGGAATAGTTTCCACTACGTTCCGCAGGTGCCTTTCCTCCTCTCGAAGTTGCCGGATGCGCAGTTGATAGATTCCTGCAAGCAGAGCCATAATCAAAAGGACAAAGAGCGAACGAAACCACCAAGTGCTCCACCACGGCGGCAGGATCTGGATGCGGAGCGAGATCCCTGGCTCGCTCCAATGTCCGTGACTTGTAGTGGCCTCCACGCGAAACATATAGGTGCCGTAAGGCAGTGCGGTGTAGGCCGCCATTCGCTGATTGCTGTCGACTTCATTCCACTTGCTTTCCAAATTTTCTAGCCTGTATCGGTAACGCTCAGTTTCAGCATTCAAATAGCTCAGCGCGGAAAACTCGATGGCAAAGGCATTTTGCGCGTGCGAGAGCGTGACTTTGTCTGTATGACCAATTGACCTTGTTAGAAGCGAGTGCTTCCCTAACGTAACGGAGTCGCCGAACAACTTGAAATCTGTCAAAACAAGCGGAGGCACGAAGGTATCGTCTGTGATCCGATCAGGAAAAAAAGCAACGGCTCCGCTAAAACCACCAAAAAACATCTCTCCAGTGCTGCTTTTATAGCAGGCGCCCCAGCCGGTCAGGTCGTCACCGGGCAGTCCGTCTGCAACGGTGTAATTCCTGAAGCTTTCGGTTCTTGGATCGAAGTTCGATATCCCTTTGTTGGTGCTCATCCACAGCGAGCCTTTTCGGTCTTCGAGCACGCAACTCACAACATTTCCACTCATCCCTTGCTGCTCGCCATAAACGGAGAAACTGCTGGTTCGACGATCAAGCTTGTCCAAACCATTTTGCGTTCCAGCCCAAACCGTTCCCGCGTGGTCGATGTAGACGGAATTTACGCGGTTATCGCTGAGACTGTGCGGGTCGTCAGGTCGATGACTGTAGATGGTAAAGCGGCTCGTCAGGGGATCAAATCGATGGAGTCCAATTTCGCTGCCGAGCCATAAGTTGCCGTCCTTATCTCGGACGATAGCATGGTAGTTGAGGCCTCCGCCGTTGCTTTCCGGTTTGAATCTGGTGAAACTCTGGGTCACTGGGTTGAAATGGCAAAGCCCCTCCCATGTTGCGCCCCAGAGCGTTCCGTCCTTGTCCAAAAGCAAGCTTTCAACGATGCTCTGGATGCATGCGTAAGCGGCGCCTGCGGGATACGGGTACTCCTTCACATTGCCAGTATTTCGCTCGTACCGTTTGATTCCCCTGTCCGTGCCGAGCCAAAGGATATCGGGCTCTTGCTCGACGATCGAAAGTACTGTGGATCCAGTGTGGGCGATGGATTTAATCCTGGAGTATTTTCCCGTAGATCGATTGATGAGAGTCACACCGTGATCTGAGCCGACCCACAAGAGGGCGTTACGATCCTCATACAAGGCACTCACCAGCGAGGCGTCAAGACTGTTGGGATTACCAGACTCGTGTGTGAATTTTTCGAAGAAAGGCCGTTTTGTTGTAAAAAAATTCGGCTCAGCCTGGTGCAATCCAACCCAGATCGTTCCTGCGCGGTCTTCGAATAAAGTTGTGACGCGATTATCGGCCAGGCTGTCACTGTCGCCAAGACGGTTGCCGTAACTGACAAACCTTCGATGTTCACGGTCAAACTCCAGCAGCCCATTGTCAGAACTGCCAAACCACATATTGCCGTTCCGGTCTTCCAACATTGCGTAGATGCGGTTCCGCGTCATATCCCCGTGCGGGTTGGGACCAAATTGAAAACGAGTAATCTGGCCGGATGTGCGATCAAGTATCCCAGGCACTCCATAGTCTCCGTAGAAAATCCAAAACACGCCGAAGCGGTCCTCATGGAAATAGTTGCCGAAGCCGGAATGCGGAGTTGAAATATGTCGTATTACTTTGCCAGTTCCCCGGTCGAATTCATCGAGCGTTTGGGAAGTAGCGACCCAGAACCTGCCTTCGCGATCTTCGCCGGTCGACGAAACGTCGCTGTCTCCGATCGTCGTAGAGTCTTGGGGATCGTGAACGAATCGGGCGAATTGTTTTGTTGCGGCGTCAAGCCGAAAGAGTCCCACGTTGGTGGAGAGCCACAGAAAGCCTGAACTGTCTTGGCTGATGTGGCTTATGGTTGTGGTGACACCGTTTCTGTCCGGCTCGCCAAGCGAATAGTGTGTAAACGATTCTGTCACGGGGTCCAGGCGATCTAGAAATTGGTCGGACGCAACCCAAATATTTCCCGAGCGGTCCTTGAATAAAGCGTGAATGTATACCCCGCTGAGACTGTCTGGACGCTGCGGGTCGTGCCGGAAGACCTTACACTTGTAGCCATCAAATCGGTTCAATCCGTTCTGCGTGCCAAACCAGATGAACCCGTCGTTGTCCTGCACAATGTCGGAGACTCGCGTCTGGGAGAGCCCCGCATCTGCAGGAAGTCTGTGGAACTCTATGCCCCTCCCTTCGATTATTGGAAGTGTCAGCGCGTTGCCCGAATGAGATTCACTTGCGACCAACGGACCCACGAGTAATGAACAGCACAACAAAACGGTCCCGCAATAGACAGCAAAGTCGCGGAGGTGGAGCAGTTGCAAAGTTGTCCGCTGAATCTCGGATTTCAAAGCTCCGTCACCCCTATGCGCTCGAACGTCAATACATTCCAGCTTAGACAGCTTGATCACCAGGTGCGAAGAAAAAAAATCCATCGCACCCGGGGACGGTAAGGTGGATTAAGGCGTTTAGCCCAGCTTGATCTACCGAGCCGTCTTCAGGTGTATCCGCAGCCTCGGACCGGGCAGCAAAGCGGGTCACACGCCGGACATACCGTATCCACTCTGAACATGTATGCAAAAGCGTTCAGAGATGTTTGCAAGGGAGAAATATGATCCCGCTCGGCAGGATTATTTTTGAGCTTAACCTCAGGACAACTTCCCAGGTCTTCTTGTGAACCCTACATATTTATGTAATTGACGCGACTGCGCGAATTGTGAGCACGCATTCCCATTCTTCGGCGTACTCTTGCTTAAAAAAATGAAAGGCCTCGCGATACTACACTTAGCGTCGATGGAGATTGTTGTCGAAGTGAATGCCGGCCGCGATAAGCGCCTCGCTGCTTATTCACCCCAGGTACAGACTGAGCCGATCAATTCCAGGAGCGCATCGCCGTCCACCGGCTTCCTGAAAAAGCCCGCAGCACCGTTTTTCAGATAAAAGTCCTCTGACCTTTCCGATGGCTTTCCCGTAATCATGATTACGGGAACGATGCAATCGCTGCTCTTCAGGTGTTGGAGAAGGCCAAAACCGCTCATTTGTCCCAATTCGATATCCGTAATAACGCAACTGGTTTTGGCGAGTCCTCCGGATTCGAGAAACTGTTCCGCCGATTCGTAGCTGTCGGCTTTGTACCCAAATGAAGCCAGCAGATTAATGAGGGATTCAAGAACTCGGAAATCATCATCGATGACCGCAATTGACCGTGCGTGCGCTTTCATAGATGACCCCGCATTCTCTATAGGCTCTAGCGAAAATTGTGATGACAGCATCCTAGGCATTGCTGCAAAACATTCGAGGCGCCTCAAGATTCAACTTCCCGGCAATCTTGACTAATGTTGCAAAGGAGTCAGCTTCCATCTTTCGCATAATATGCCCACGATGGATTTGAACTGTGTATTCGGTTATCCCAAGTTCGTAGGCGGCTTGCTTGTTTAGCAAACCTCTTATCAAGAGAGGGAGCACCTCCCGCTCTCGGGGCGTGAGAGATTCATAGCGAGTCAGCAGCCTGGCACGTTCGATTGCATCTTGTCGACTCGCGCGGTCTTGAAGCAATGCTCGCTCAATAGAGGCGAGGAGCGTTTCTTCATCGACCGGCTTGGTTAAGAAATCGACAGCCCCCGCTTTCAGTGCTTTTACTGTCGAGGGAATATCACCCCGGCCCGTCAGAAAGATCACAGGAATCGAGGCGCTCACGGAAATCAGCTTCTGCACTTCCAACCCTCCCAATCCGGGCATCTTGAGGTCGAGAATCAAACAAGCACAAGAGTCCTGTCGGGGGAAGTCGATGAAATCTTGTCCAGACGTAAAGGTTCGAACACTTTTGCGGTTAGCGCGCAGCAAAGTCGCCAACGCGTCTCTCACATTCACCTCGTCGTCCACAATATAGACAACCTCATTCATCAGTTCCATAACAAACCCCTTGAGGAAAGTCTTTGCTGGTCCGCGATTTGGCCGCTTTCATAAGCTTTTCCCAGGTTGGCAACAGGTGCGCGTCAGAATTGTCCCAGGCCCTATAGCAGTTCCCGAATTGGTGTAGTCCGAAAGCGCGCCCTCCAAGTGGCGTCCACCGCGGCGGACGCCACCCTAAGCGACTTTCAAAAAGTCAACATTCATTCGGGAACTGCTCTAACGACAAAGATTATATCGGCATATTGCGCCTCTGGAGTACGTTTGCCCTTTTCTTTAGGCATTACATGAATATGGAATAGCCAAAGAACAGGTTTCGATCATGCGTATGATCGTAAAGGAAAATGGGATGTGATCAGCATTTGGCCAGAACACGCTTTGAGCGTGAAATCCGGCAGTGACCGATCGCTCGCACTGAATCGTCCGGTTGGCTGGAGATTTGTCAGCTCTCTGCGGTACACAAAGGAAGTTGGCGTGAACGCTGCATCGCGATTCACGCGGTTAGATAACCGAGTTGACAATTCCGTATCTGACCAACTTCGACCGAAGCGTACGTCGTCCCCGCATCAGACGAGATTTCGCTGCTTCCACAGAGATGTCGAGAGACTCTGCCAATCCTTCCAGCGAACCCTCAGATCCGTAATAGAGATTGACTACGGAACGGAGGCTTGGCCGCAGTTTTTGCATTTCTCTCTTCAGCAGGAGAGCGATCTGTTGTCTCTGGTACAAACGTTCAGGTCCTGGCGAATGGTCCGCGGGATCCCATACTTCTGGTGCCCCAGCCCCAGAAATGCCGGCATCGATTTGAGTTTCCCTGCGAACCCTTCGCTTTCGCAGTAACATCAGGGCCGAGTTCACTCCGATGCTGATGATCCATGTAGAAAACGCGCACGAGCGTCGAAACGACAGCAAATGCGTATAGGCTCGCAATAGTGTGTCCTGCATTACATCTTCAGCATCCTCCCGATTCTGAACGATCCTGAATATCTTCATCTTCACCAGAAATGAATAACGCGCGCAGAGTTCTTCGAATGCCTGCTGATCTCCGCATTGAGCCGCGGTGACCAGATCATCGTCCGAAGCCTGAGAGTGGCGACACGAGTTGTTCCTCTCGTGCAGCGTGGTGCGTGATCTCTGTTGTAGGTCAAAAGCATCGCTACGCTGCGTGGAAGTGAGTTTGCGATTCTGCGAAAGGTTAATATCCGTTGGCATTGCAACTGCTTCTTTTAGCGCGCAGGAGATCCTCTTCATGTGGTCTTCTCCCTGTAGCTAGTGCGGATGTAGCCCGACAATGGATGCTGCCATTCCGATGTGAAGTGCAGATCATCTGTGGGTAACGTGGCGCTTGGTTGGGGTTGGGCTACAGCCGAAGTATCTATCCCGGCTGGTACAGATGCTACTGTCGTAGAACATGCGGGAAAAGTACATATTCCTGCTAGCGAAACTACCGTTCCCGACCGTCTTAATCTATTAGATATGGTTGCGTTTTTCAGCCCGGGAAAGCATTACAGAAACATGTGATTGTCTGCTTATTCTTTCGGTTGCTACTCTCGCGGTATCGAACTGTCGGAGCAAAGCGGCACCTAGCGTCCAGAGTGGCACCATTCGCTTAAGCTCAGCAGGAAAGTAGTGGCGGAATGACCAAACAGGATCCACTGGTCGTAATCGTGGGCGGCGGTTTTGGCGGCTTGGCCGCAGCAAGAGTGTTGCGCAGAGCGCCGGTCAGAGTCTTGTTGATTGACCGTTCCAATCATCACGTCTTCCAGCCCCTTCTCTATCAGGTTGCCACCTCAGTGTTGGCTCCAGGGCAAATTGCTTCTCCCATCCGCGGTCTTCTCGCCAGCCATGAGAACACATCCGTGATGCTGGGAAACGTGACCGGCGTGGACGCAGCTTTACGGCAGGTTATCGTCGACGCCGACGATAGGGTTGGAATCGGAATCGGTTATGACTACCTTATCCTCGCTACCGGAGCTACGCACAGTTATTTCGGACACGACGAGTTCGCGACGTTCGCACCTGGACTCAAGAGCCTTGCAGACGCCGAATCTCTGCGCAATCACATCCTCTCTGCTTTTGAGAAGGCTGAAATCGAGAGCGATGATCACCGGCGCGAGGCCTTGATGACCTTCGTGATGGTTGGCGCCGGACCAACTGGCGTGGAACTGGCCAGCGCAATTGCTGTGATGGTCAGGACGACGCTTCGAAAGAATTTCCGTCGAATTCACCCCAACTCTGCACGTGTCATCCTCATCGACATGGGACATCGCCCGCTTGGAGCATTCTCTGAAAAGCTTTCCGAGGCTGCGAGACTACGCCTGATCGAACTCGGTGTAGATGTCCGACTTGGACAGGCTGTGCAGTCGATCGATGCAGAGGGCGTTGTCGTCGGTCAGGAGCGGATCCCCAGCAAGACCGTGATCTGGACTGCGGGTGTTGCACCTTCGCCGGCCGGCAAGTGGCTTGGCAGCGCAGTAGATCGTGCCGGACGAGTGCGCGTTCAGTCCGATTTGACCATCCCACAGCACCCGGAGATCTTTGTCATTGGAGATACAGCTTCGCTTGACCAGGGCGGACGCCCTTTGCCCGGTGTCGCGCAGGTCGCGATGCAGCAGGGGGTCTATGCTGCGAAAGCAATATTTCGCCACGTAACCAAAAAGCCGGCGCTCCCGCCATTCCGTTACTTCGACAAGGGTAACTTGGCAGTTGTAGGCAAGAACTTCGCGGTGCTCCAGGCTGCTGGAATTGGGATGAGCGGATTCGCTGCATGGCTTGTCTGGGCGCTGATCCACATACAATTCTTGGCGGAAAATAGCCTGCGTTTCAGTGTCTTTCTGCAATGGGTTTGGACGTATCTCAGCGGCAAGCGCGGGGACCGACTCATCATCGAACACCACCGCGACGCTTAGCTTGCATAGGATTGATCGGAGATGGAGTATAGAGGGAGGCATGGCAATAAGCAAACACGTCCGTCTTCCGGCAGATGTGTCCATAGACTCGGAAATCTTTTTTGGCCCGTTTGCTGGCGGCGTGGCAATGTTGAAGACTCTTTTCGCGCTGTCGTATGGCTACGGCGATGCTCCAGGCGCTAGTTGAGCAGACGCTCGTGCACCTTCTCGAACAAGAGATGGTTGTCTCGATAATCGACCCGGATGCCGAGCAGGACGGGGCCCGCTGTTTCGAATGCCTTGCGGAGCTGGGGACCGATCTGATCTGGAGAATTGATCATCGAGCCCGTCGCGCCAAACGCTTGTGCATACTTAACCACATCAACGGGGCCAAACTCCACACCGGAAGTGCGCTTATACTTCGCCTCTTCCTGCACTGCCACCATGTCATAAGTTCCGTCGATCCAGATCATGTGCACAAGATTGAGCTTCAGTCTTACGGCAGTTTCCAGTTCCGTCGCCGAAAAGAGAAATCCACCATCACCCGAGATCGAGAGGGTCTTTTCATGAGGCCGTACGAGACAAGACGCGATGCCCCAGGGCAGAGCAACACCAAGTGTCTGTTGACCGTTGCTGATAAGAATCTGACGGGCCCGGAAGCTAAAGAGAAAATGCGCAAGCCACAGATGAAACGATCCCATATCGAGGCAAACGGTAACATCTTCAGAGAGCCACTTCTGTAGTTCGGCAACGATCCGTAGTGGATGAATCGGATTGTCGGTGTACCGATTTGCATCCTCAGCCCTCAATGTTCTCTTCGATGCCAGAGTGTCAAGGAATCGTTCGACGTCGCCCGTGAGAATGACTGGACTC
This sequence comes from Acidobacteriaceae bacterium, assembly GCA_030037705.1. GTDB lineage: Bacteria > Acidobacteriota > Terriglobia > Terriglobales > Acidobacteriaceae > Telmatobacter. Next base: position 50,233 of record JASHQE010000174.1, read on the forward strand.
ACCAGTTCTATAAGGGCTGTTAAGCTGGCCGCAATGTCACCCAGGATCTCCACCGCGGGCGAGTAGAAGTTGTCGACGTCGGCACGCATAGAGTCGATGTGAACGATCTTCGCGGCGCGTGCATGATTCCAAATTGACGGATCATATTCAACCGGATCGTAGCCGACAGTAATAATGACATCGGCTGAGGCTAAGAGTTCGTCTCCTGGAGTGTTGTCCAACTGTCCGACGCGACCAGCGAAGCTTCTGAATAGATCAGCCGATACTGCCCCGGCAGCTTGAAAGGTTCCAACCACCGGGATACGGCTTTTCCGTATAAAGGCACGCACTGCATCAGCATTCTTCGACCGGCTAGCAAGAAGTCCGAGCAGAATGACGGGGCGCTTGGCTGCATTGATCAGCTTGCTAGCGTCTCCCAGAGACTCCTGGCTACCCGGACCAAAGGTCGGGCTTGCAGGTATCTCAAGCACCTCGCACCTGGCCTCGCCCTCCATGATGTCTTTGGGAAGATTCACGAACGCCGCGCCAGGCCGGTCCGATTCCGCTGCGCGGAAAGCATTCGCCATGACTTCCGCTATGGACTCCGGGGAATTCGCTTCAGCGCTGAACTTAGTCACCGGCTTCAGAACGGATACCGCCTGAAGGGTCTGATGGATCTGTTTCAGGCTTTGCGACGTCGCAACAGATCCGCCGAGTGCAACTATAGGATCACCCTCGCTATTCGCAGTTGCCAGCCCCGTTGTGAGATTGCTCACTCCCGGTCCTGACGTGGCTATTGCAACACCGGCCCTTCCCGTCAGTCTCCCGATGCCACCGGCGATAAAGGCTGCATTCTGCTCGTGACGGCAGACGATGGTCTGGATCGATGAGTCTTTAAGAGTATCGAACACCTTGTCGATCTTTGCCCCGGGAATTCCGAACACGTATTGAACACCGTGTCTCTCGAGTGATTCCACCACCACCTGAGCGCCGATCTTGGGAACTGCTGAACTCATCTCGCCCTCTCCATGTCTCTTAATCGTTACGATTCGTGATTGCGTTCCGCACTTATCAGATCGGCATTGGGATCACGGGTGAGGTCCGCTTTCAAAAATTCTTCCGTCTCTGGCAAAGAGACATGCATTTCATTCATCGAGCAACCACTGATAGTCACGGAGAGAGCCTTACAGTCTAGTACATGGCCGCCTCTCTGGCGATCCTTTGAAAGGAAGTGGAAGTGGTAGCCGGGAACGCTAAATGATCCGGCAAATCCAGGGGACCAAAGTCCTACCAGTGTTCCTTGTTGTTCTTCGAAAAGGAATTCTTCCTGTCCTGATGCCGCAGATTTGAGCCTCGTTCCTTCAGCGACTGCATGCATGACTCTGGTTTTCACCTGAGAAAAGGTTCCGTCAAATCGGAAGGCGTAGAACACATTGTTAGATTCGCGAAGCTCATCACAAACTCGGACGAGCTCTTGAAAGCTGTTCAGTTGATGGCGTTTCTCGCTGAAGTCGGCCCTGAATCGGGTAACGACGGCATAAGGAATGAGCTGATTTCCTTCAACCACGGTAACGGCACCGGTAGATGCTACCCGGTAGCAGACCCCATCGAGCACAACCATTTCTCCATCGAGGCTAATGAAAGTGCCCAGCCCGAAGTCTCCATGCCGCAAAAGTCGAGACACTTGCACTGCACCTTGGTAGAGGCCCTCAACGAGGGCCGCCGATGTTGAAACCTGAAAAAGAGTGTGCAGCGGCTTACCGAGACATTGCGATAGCGCCATCGAAACTACGTGATCGCAGCTCGACTGGTCAGCCGTCATGCGCTCCATCAGGGCCTCATGGAGCGAGTCAGGGAGATTGCATGTAATCTTCTTCATGCTCAAATCCGCGAGAATTGTGATACTTTTCCGGCAACAATTTGTGATCGGATCCGTTCATCACGATTTGAAGAGAAACAACGAGGGGCGGAGATGCACGCCGCTCGCGCTACTACTTCGTCAGATTCTTGAGCGTCTTGAGATCATCGACAATGTATGCCATCGACGCGCGTACGCCTACGCCGCAATGCAATGGAGCGAGATCCGACAATTCTTCGCCCGGGACAACCGGCAATGTCAGTGAGCCTTCACCGATCCAGGCCTGCTCAATCTTCAGGTCATGAGGCGTGTTCTCTACAAGTTCGTGCACTGCGGGGTTGTTGTGCTTGCCGGCTGCGAGCCTCGGGAAGTGCAGAAGGTTTACAACCGGCCTTTGCTTAACCTTCGAGAGGTCGGTCGCGGGCTCCTTTAAGATCACCAGCCCATGTGCTAGGCGCTGTCCGGCGGATGTGAGTGTACCCGCAAACTTTGCGCCAGGCGCCAAAGCCGGACCCGCTTTTCCCGTGGCTGCATAGTACCGTGTCTGGAAAACCTGCCCCAACCGTTTGGGATAGCCCTGGCTCCAACCGCGGGCTATCGCTGCATCGTTGTCCACAAAGATGTATGGGCAATAGGAAACAGGCCTGCCCTCATAGAGGGCATCCAACAGCACAAAGAACTCACGGTATTGATAGCGAGCCGGATCCAGGTACTCTTCGTTTTGTCCACTGAACTGCCAGTCGTAGAACATCGCGATGCCATGACCGTTCGCGGTGGAATCAGGATCGAGCCCAGCAGGTAACACCGCGGCTACAGCCGCGGGATCTGACCAGAATTCGATGCTAAGAAAATCAGACGAGTAGTACCACGGAGGAGGCGGGTTGAGAGTAGACTTGCCTTTCGGCGTGAGCGGGTAATTAAAGCCTTTCAACATCGATGTTCTCCTCTTCGGCGCGAATTCACTGATTATGTCGTCAATTCGCTAAACGCCGATATCGATACCTGGTATGAGATTCCGGGAGGTCTTGGCGTATATCAGCCGATGCCTTATCTCAATACAGCGGTGATACTATCGCCAAAATCGGTCCAAGAGAATTACATGTTTCTGGTAACTGGGAGCCATAGATGGATACATCAGCGAAGCGTCCTTAGTGTTTCAACAAAAGTCTCGACACGGCGAAAGCGAACTGAGTTTTAGGAAGCTGGTTATTTCTTCTCTGTAACAGATATGCACACACCGGACCAGTGATCATGATTCAGACCGGGCGGCGGCGTTGAACTTAAGGGCATTACGCCGACATTCTTCGCGACAAAAGGGAAGCGAGCCTCAAGGTAGGTCCTAACCAGGAAGGCCCGATTGTACGAACGCGCAAGTTGATCGGCGGGGCCGCCGGCGTCGGAATATCCTTCAATGATGATCGGATGCTGAAAGACAGCATCGCCGTAGCTTGCAATCGCTGCATCAATTGTTTGTCTACCCCCGGCCGAGAGTTCCTCAGTCCCATGTACTCCTGGCTGAAAGAGAGCGTCGCTCGTGAACCACGAGCGGCGACCATTCGCATTCACAAAAAGCTTATTGCGCCGATACTGGCCAGGCGAGATGCTTGAAAGGCTGTAATAGCCGCGGCGACTGAAGAAGCCCTTAAAGAAGAAATTGTGCTTGATCGCTTCTGTATCCTCGGCCATGTTTCCGGTCGCGGCATTGACATTCGTTAAGGTCTCGCTGATGTTCTGGGCGGCCGTTACACCGTCGATGTCCGGCCCAAGCGCCTGGTTCAGGCTTTGGTGAACCAGTTGCATCGTGCTATTTGCCTCGGTCGATGCAGCGCGTACTTGCGTCATTGTCCCATCGATCTTCTCCGGCAGTTGCCGTTCCTGAATGTCTTTGACGATCCCATTCATTCGACTGGCCGCCTGCTTCAGAGAAGATGTCGTAGACTGCACGTTGGTCATGGTATCCCGGATCTGGTCCGCCATCTTTTCATCGCGGAGAAGCATTCCAGCGGGCCCTTTTCCTTCCTTGAGCCCGACCAGGACGTCGTTTGCATTTTGGACTGCGACATTCACTCCGTCCAGAGAGGTGTTGAGTTTGCCTCCCAGCAGCTTCAAGGTGGCATCCGCATCGTCCATCACGCCCAGGCCATGGGTCATGAGATCGGAGATGGCAATGGGCGGTTTGCTCTGAAGGATCGAGTCCGGTGGTGCGATCGGAGATCCAGGACTGCCCGAATGGATCGACAAAAAGGTCTCGCCCACCACGCCTTCCGTATCGATCGTAACGATTGAATCCGTCCGAACCAGTCCATGTAGTTGCTCATTGATACGCATCTGAACGCGAAACCGCGAGGTTGGGGAGTCCGGCACGTGAATCTGGGTGACCTGGCCAGCATCCATCCCCGCAACTCGCACCTTCGATCCTTTGGTTAGCCCATCGAGATCCGTGAAGTCCGAATAGAGCAGCACGTGCTGTGAAAAGGCCTCGTGACGGTTCCCGACCAAGAAGATTCCGAGAACGAATAATGACAGGCCTGCGACGATGAAGATTCCTACCGCGAGATATCGTCCTGGCATTTCTTCACTCCGCAATGAGTCTGCGAGCAACATCGTTCTCGCTTTGAGCAACTTCTTCGACTGAGCCAAACGCAACCAGGTCACCTCGGTCCAATACGGCTACGCGATCTGCAATTCGGCGCGTCCCATGTACGTCATGCGTGACCACGATCAAAGCCGTGCCATGCTGTTCTTTGCATCTCAGAAGGAGTTCGTCGATCTCAGAGGCTGTGATTCGGTCAAGTCCGCTGCTCGGTTCGTCGGCCAGCAGGATCTTTGGATCGAGGACGAGGGCTCGAGCAAGTCCCGCTCGTTTCCGCATTCCGCCTGATAGCGCAGAGGGATATTTGGCGCTATCGGATCCCAACCCCACGGCTAAAAGCACGTGATGTATCTTGTCGTCGATCTCCTCTTTTGACTTATTTGTAAGGCGTTTGAGCGGAAGTGCGAGGTTTTCATAGAGAGTGAGTGAATCGAACAAGGCGGCATCCTGAAACAGATAGCCCAGCTTTTTCCGTACTGCCGACAAGCCGCGTTCACTCAGTCCGGCAAGATTCTCGTGATCAACCCAGACCTCTCCAGAATCGGGGCGCATCAAAGCCATGATGATCTTGAGGGTTACGCTCTTTCCGGTGCCGCTCCGACCGAGCAGACATAAGACCTGTCCTTGTTCGAGATGGAGCGATACATCGTTCAGGACGCGCTTCTCACCGAACGCCTTGGTCACGTTCTTGAACTGAACCGCTATGTTCGGTGAAATGGTCATATGGCGGTGTCCGGAAAAAGGAAGAAGATACACTTGATCAGTAGGACATCCGCGACAATGATGAGCAATGACGCAATAACAACACTGTTTGTGGCCGCTTCTCCAACACCCTTCGCTCCCTTATTCGTCGTAAATCCAAAGTAAGAGGAGACGGAACCGATGATGAACCCGAATACCGCGGTCTTGAGCGTCGGTGCGATGAAGTTCGACCACTGGAGATTTTCGAACGCCCGGTTCAGGTAGAGTTCCGGTGAGATGCGGGATGCCAGCGCCTCCGACAGAAAGCCGCCCAGCAATCCTGCGAAATCCATAAAAAGGGTCAGAAGCGGAAGCGCGATGACACAGGCAAGGACCCGCGGGACGACCAGAAACTTGAATGAGTCGATGGACAGCGACTCGATCGCGTCAATCTGTTCCGAGGCTCGCATGTTGGCGAGCACGGCTCCAATGCCGGATCCGACTCTGCCAGCCAGAAGCAGACCCGCAACCAGAGGCCCAATTTCAACGAAGAAGGATACCGCCTGCACTGCGGGTATCATGGCTGCCGCGCCGAACGTCACAAGAGTATTGCGCGTGTGGAGCGTCATGACCGCCCCCAACGCGAAGCCGGAAACGACAATGAGTGCGATGGACTTGTTGCCGACCTCCGCGAGCTGCCGGGAGAGCTGAGCGATTTCAAAAGGTGGCCGGAACGCATCCATGAGGACGCGAGCGCTGAACGCGCCGACCTTGCCGACAGACTCGAAGACCCTACCGGACCAGGACACGGGCGTTCTCCCATCGAATATTCGATCCGACTTGGTGGCCACTTGCGAGGTTGCGGACCGTCAAGACGATAACTGTGTACCAATCCGAAATGAGGTCCAACCGAGATGTTTCCAAACAAACTCCTTTACTGATGCGCAGGTGTGACAAGCACAGCCGCAGCGTTGCGGGATGCGTCAGCAGCTGGCGGCTCATTCGCAGGATGGAGAGTTTCGAGAAAGCTGACGAGCGCAGTCACTTCAGAAGGTGAGAGGTTCTTGCCATATGCAGGCATATTGCCTCCTCCCTGCAAGACCTGCCGGATCAATTGGTCTTCTGTCATGCGCGATGCAACGAGATCCAGTGCCGGCCCGCGCTGCCCTCCGACCCCGGCAATGGAGTGGCAGTTGCGGCATTGTTTGGACTGGAAGACGATCGCACCCTGCCGTTGCAGCGGACTCGCATCGTGCGTATAGCGCACAGGAACCGGCGAACCGCCACTCCAGGCAGTCATCTTCGGGCTCCATGGCGTAAATGTGCCGAGATGCGTAAGTACACTCCAGGCCAGTGCAATCGAAGTCAGCATGAGGATGGCGACCGGACGCCTGTGCCAGCTCTTCTCGCCTTCGCCGGCGCAGAACGGAAGCGCCACCAGACCCGCGATGCCCAGCGCCGGCGCAATCAACAGGAAGGGCGTCTCAAGGCTGGGAGGCAGATACGAAAGCACCGCGTAGAGCCATAGGAAAAAGAAGTCCGGTTTCGGAGCGGTTTGAATGATCGTTGGGTCCGGCCGTCCCCCCGGCCCATAAGGGCCGAGAACAGCCGCACAAACGGCGACCGCCGCAAGAATGGCTGCGGAGAAAAATGCGTCCTTCCACACGGCGCCCGGCACGAATGCTCTGCCATCCTTCTTCGTGAGCTTGTGATATTCGGCCGCATAGGTCGCGCGGCGGACGATGCGCCCCGGCATTGGCCACTCGTTGATTCCGAGTTTGAGCACCATCCAGACGTGCAGGCAAGCGAACGCCAAGAGCATTCCCGGAATGACAAAGACGTGGAATGCGAAGAAGCGAGACAGAGTTGCGCCCGCAATGATGGGGCCGCCGAGCATCATGTGCACGGCCCAGTTGCCAACAAACGGCACGCGGCTGGCAATCGATGCGCCGATACCCAATCCCCAATAGGCATCCTGATCGAAACGCAACACCTGCCCGGTAAAGGCCATGCCGAGGGTCATCAGCAGGAGAAACACGCCCAGGACCCAAGTGAGTTCACGGGGAAACTTGTATGCGCCGAAGAGAAACACCTGCGCCATGTGGATCAATACGACCGCGACCATGAAGTTCGATCCCCAGCCGTGCATCGCGCGCAGGAACCAGCCGAGAGTCAGTTGATGGTTTAAGACGTTGAGACTGTTCCAGGCTTGGCCGGCAGACGGCACATAGACGAGAGCCAAAAGAATTCCCGTCACAATCTGCAGCATCAGAAGAACGAAGGCCGCGCTGCCGAAGACATACCACCAACTGGCGGTCTTATTCGGAACCGGGTGCAGCGCCATCTCCTTGATCGGCTCGCCGAGTTGGAGACGACGATCGAACCATTCGTAAAGGACCTTCAGCCGGCGCATGGCGATCCTCCCGGGGTGTTCTGGATCTGAACGAGTTGGGCGGTATTCGAAAGGGTCGGCATCTGCCCTGCGTCAATCTGAAGGTCGCCGTCTACGATCTTCGTGTCGTAGGTAAACAGTCCGCGCTCCGGAGGCCCCGATGCGCGGCTTCCATCGGCATAGTACGCGCCGCCGTGGCAGGGGCACATGAACAGTCCTGACTGCGGGAACCAGCGAACCGGGCATCCGAGATGAGCGCAGTTGATGGCAAACACCTGGAACTGCTCTTGGGCGATACGGCGCACCCAGCAGGCCACGCGATCCGTCTCGCCATCCCAGGCTCTGCCCACAGGATTCGTAAACTTCGCGAGGCGCGTCTCGCCCACGGGAAAGCTGTCGATTGACCCGAGCGACACCCACGACTTGTACGCGCCGTCGGGCTTCGCCGGAGAAAGCAGATACTTGACCACCGGCACAGCCACTGCTACGCCAACCACCGCATTGAAAAACGCGCCTATCTTGAGCAGCAACCACCGCCGCGATACCGCCAGCTCGTCCACTGGAGCGGTCTCTTCTTCGTCGTGTCCTTCGAGCAATACCTCTTCAGACATAGTTACCTCTTCGCGCTTTCGTCGGGATAAGGTTGGCCGGGTGTGTCGCTCCTCAACGAGTGCAGGTAAGCAACGATATCGCTTACATCCTGATCGGCAAGCGGCTGTCCGGGCCGGACATGCTCCCAATCCGGCTGGCCAAGATCTGGCCGTCCGGCGATCACAATGGTTCGCAAGCTCTGGTCGCTGACAAGTGCGAGATAGCTGGTATTTGTGATCTTCTGTTTATCCTGACGGTGGCAGGAGACGCAGCTCGCTTGGAAGATCGCTTCGCCGTGGCCTGCGTTTCCCACGATGGTTGCGAGATACGAAGGCATGGCAACACCAGCGGACTTCTTAAACATCCAGCGCGCACGCATCCCCGCAACGAGCGCATCGATCTGCTGCTCTGTTAGAAAGCCTCCCGCCGACTCACCGAAGGCCGGCATCTGCGTCCCTGGCATGCCGGAGGTGATCCAGCGTTTGAGCGATGCATCGTCAACCAGCGCTTGGTAGGTGGGATTGGAAAGGTCGAGAGCCGGCCCTCCTGAGCCGTTCTCGCCGTGGCACGCAGAGCAGTTCTGTTGATAAAGACGATCGAAAGAGATTACTTCTTCCGGTCTCATCAGCTCGTCTTGATCGTTCGGCTCCCCGATCCGTCCATGGCATCCCATGCAGGTGACAAAAAGCGCCAGAGAGAGCAGGACCAAACCTCCTGTAAATGCGCATCCTCTCATGGCTGGTTCCCTTTGGGCGGATTGAACTCCTTTGCCTCGATGCCCATGCGAAGGACGAACGGCAGCGCCTGGTGTGTTCTGATCTTGCCCGTCCTGGTGACCACGATGCCGGCCACAATGCCGAAGAGGATCTCGGAGAGTGCGAACCAGCCCCACGCAATCCGCGCATTAAATGCCGGATTCACGAAGCCAAGAATCGAATGCAACAAGCCGGTCCACAAAAGGGGCGCGATGAGACCGCCGAGCAGAATCGGCCGCTTCGGCCACATCGGCAGCATCGCGCCGTACAGCAACCCGATCAAGCTGCATACTGCGGCATGAATGACCGTTGCGACGATCAGCCCGTTCCAATGAAATGCTGCAATATCCGCCGTGGAAGGGTTTGTCCAGTGCGCTACGCCGGCGCCGCCGAGCAGGTTGACCGCGTACCAGATGCTGTGTTGTGTCAGGTAACCGTAAAGAAGTGCCGGAAAAATCATGACGATGCCGCCGGCGATACCGCCGCGTAGCCCCGCAACCATTGGGTAGCTTTCGACGGGGAGATACGCGCGATGAACCTCACTTACCTGGATGTGAGCGACGGTTCTGCGCGAGCTGGCAGGGACAAATCGTCTCCGGACGACCGGCACGAACGCGTGGTGCTCATGCGGAAAGACCTGCTTGAACCAGCCCACAATGCCGCAGCCGGTGAGGAGGGCCCCGACCAGCCCAACGCCGATACTCGTCACCAGGCTCGCGAAGCAGAGCATGGCTCCGAATGCGAGAATGATCGGCCACGCCGTGCCGGCAGGTATCTCGATCAGCTCACCATTACCCTGTTCCAGATTTTGCTCGTTGACCATGGTTCACCGCCCGATGAGATACACCACTGAAAACACGACGACCCATACGCCATCGACAAAGTGCCAGTAAAGAGCAACCGCGCCGAAGCGCTCGCTCTGGCGCGAGTCAACCCGACCGAAAAGCGAAAAGAGAAAGGCCGAACTCAGCAGAGCCAATCCAATGACCACGTGAGTGGCGTGAAGCCCGACAAGCGAATAGAAAGTCGTACCGAAGAGATTCGTGCTGATCGTCAGGCCGTCCTGGTAGATCAGCTTTTTCCATTCGCTTGCCGTGCCGATCAAAAACGTGATGGCGAGCACGATCGTTGCTCCGAGCCAGGCGGTGAAGCTGCCCATCCGGTCGTCTTCGATGGCCCGCTCCGCGCGCCAGATCGTCAGACTGCTGGACAAGAGGCAGATGGTGCCGATGATCGGGACCTCCAAAACATCGGAGGGCCTCGGGCCGGTCACGCTCTTGCCCAAATAGAAAACATAAGCGACAACAAAGATCGTGAAGATCGCGCTTTCACCCGCGATCAGGGCCGACATGCCCACGCGGCCTTTATAGGGCAGGTGCCACTCGGCCGCTCGTACCGGCAAGCGTGTAGAGACAGTGCTCATGCTTCGTACTCCCAGTCGGGATCGTCGGGATGCTTGAGATCCCAGAGCGGCCGGCGGCTGTGTACTTCAGGCGGCTCCTCGAAGTTGTAGACAGGCGGCGGAGACGACGTGGTCCACTCGAGCGTCCACGCGTCCCAGGGATCGTCGCCCGCAATCTCGCCTTGGAACAACGAAGCGATGAAGTTGTAGGCGAAGATCAGAACCGCAACTCCTTGTACCATTCCCCCCAACGACACAACGAGGTTCAAGAAATTCCATCCGCGGTCCGGCTGATACGTATAAATCGATCGCGGCATACCCAACAGGCCCAAGAAGTGCATAGTGTCGAAAGTGATGTGAAAGCCAATCAGGAATAGCCAGAAATGCCATTTGCCCAGGGTTTCATTCATCAGCCTTCCCGTTGCCTTCGGGTACCAGAAGTAGAGTGCGGCGAAGATGCAGAACACCACCGCTCCCACGAGTACATAGTGAAAGTGCGCAATCACAAAGTACGAGTTGTGGAGCTGCCAGTCCCACGGCGATACCGAGAGCATGATGCCGGTGAGACCTGCGATGAGGAACTGGAAGAGAAATCCGATGCAGAACAGCATCGGCGTGGTGAACCGTATGCGCCCGCCCCACAGTGTCGCAATCCAATTGAAGATCTTGATTCCGGTGGGAACACCCACGAGCATGGTGGACAACGTGAAGAAGGCATTCGAGGTCGAGGTCATGCCAACTGTGAACATGTGGTGCGCCCACACGCTCAAACTGACGAACATGATCCCGACCGAAGCCGCGACCATCGCAGGATAACCGAAAATAGCCTTTCGGCTGAACACCGGAATGATCTCGTTGGCAATCGCAAATGCAGGCAAAACGAGAACGTAGACCTCCGGATGCCCGAAGATCCAAAAGAAGTGAATCCAGATCAAGGAAGATCCGCCGGCCTGTGTGTCAAAGAAGTGCCCGCCTAAGTAGCGGTCGATGAGAAGCATGAACTGCGCTGCCGTCAGCGGAGTAATGGTAACCAGCGTCAGCATACTGACGACCAGCATCAGCCAGGTGAACAGGGGCATCCGCATCAGCGTCATGCCCTTGCAGCGCATTGAAACGACTGTCGCAATGATATTGATGGCAGTGCCGAATGTTCCGAAGCCGCTTACGATAAGGGCCAGAGCCCAATAGTCGGTCGCATGTCCTGGCGAGAACGAGCGTGCCGTGAGCGGCGCATAAGCGAACCAGCCTACGTCCGGCGCGTTGCCGACGCCGTAGAGACCTCCTCCGCCCAGAAAGCTGTAGTAAAGGAGCAGTCCGCCGAATGCAGTCAGCCAGAAGCTGAAGGCGTTCAATCGCGGGAAGGCCATGTCGCGGGCGCCGATCTGGAGAGGCACGACGTAGTTGCCAAAACCAAAGAGAAAAGGCATCCCGACCAGAAACACCATGGTGGTTCCATGCATGGTGAAGAACCGGTTATAGACCTGAGCGCTCAGGAAATGATTATGCGGAAATGCAAGCTGAATGCGGATGAACAGAGCCTCTGCACCGGCGACTAACAAGAAGAAAGTTGAGTAGAGAATGTACAGGATGCCGAGACGCTTATGATCGACTGTGATAACCCACTCATGAAGCGTTTCGAGGAGCGTCCCTCGTGGCTCGTCAGAGACAACGGCTTCGATCGTACCTGGATTCGGAAGTGAATAGTCGCTCATATCGGTCCTCTAGTCACTTCAGGGTCTCGAGATAGGCAGTCACTTGATCGAGCTGCTCATCGCTCAGTTGCATCGCCGGCATAAGTGCGCCGCGCTTAAACGAATCCGGCGACTTGATCCACTCGCGGAGGTTTTCGGGAGTGTTGTCCATGGCGCCCGAAGCCAGAGTTGCCCGGCTCATCAGGTGGGTCAGATCCGGTCCAAAGCGGCCGGTTGCCGATGTGCCCGATACCGTGTGGCAGTTCATGCAAGCCTGCGTCTCGAAGACTTTTCTCCCCGCAGCGACCGCGGAGTCTTGCCGTCCTGGTTGTTGCTGACTCTTGATCCAGGCATCGAACTGCTCCGGAGTATCGACGTACACGCGGAGCAGCATCAGGGCGTGCTGCGTGCCGCAGAACTGAGCGCATTGGCCAAGATAGAGCCCGGGCGTATTGGGGTCGAGCCACATGGTGTTGATGTGGTTGGCAATCAGGTCGGTCTTCCCGGCGAGTTGTGGAACCCAAAAACTGTGATTTACGTCAGCCGAGGTCAATGTGAGGAACGTAGGCCTCGACGCCGCATTGCCGCTCACAGGAATGTGGAGTTCATTCGCTGTGACGACACCATATTTTGGGTATCGGAACTCCCACCAGAACTGGTGGCCGATCGCCGTAACATCCAGCGCAGCAGTCGGCTTTGGAGCGTCCTGGATCGCAAAGATGATGCGCGCAGTTGTAAGAAAAAGCACGACCACAATGAGTACGGGAATGACCGTCCACGCCAATTCGATCTGCGTGCTTCCGTAGATCTGGGCCGGTTCTGCCAATGAGTCCGACTTGCGTGCCCGGAATCTGAACAACGCAACCGCAAGTAGTCCGCCAACGACGAGGAAGATACCTCCTGTAATCGAAACAACAAATACCGATAAATCAAAGATCTGGTGCGCAGGCGTAGAGGCTGGCGCGAGGGTGCTGGGAACCCTCTGCGGCCCCTGCGCCAACATCGAGCTGGTCAGCCATAGCCACGCAGCTACACTGCCAAAGCGAGCTAAACGGCCAATACGCTTCGCCTGCATCTTGTGATCTTCCCTTCCAATCGGGTTAGGATCGGATATCAATTGGACGAGCGCCGGAAGGAGCAACTTCTCTTCGAACGATGAAAGACTTCCGACAGCGTGATACTAGCAATGCAAAGTAGCCGTCGAAATTACATGTTTCTGGTAGGGGATGAGTGAGGTGGATGTCGAACTGTGTGCGATTTTAGTTCTTTAATAGGAATCAGGGCTTTCCCCACGCCGCGCGTTCGTACACCTGCCGCAACTCTAACCGGCACTTGAGCGCGAAGTCGTTCAATGGGTCCGCGTGTTGCTCCAGGGCGGCCATCTTTAACTCCTCGATGCTCATATTGTCTTCGCCATACTTCGTGATGAGTTTCTTGACAAATGCCTCGGCAGCCTCAAGAACGCCTTCCGACGCAAAGAGCCTGATTCGATTTACGAGCGCATACATGGCGACGATGTCATCGATCTTCTCGAGATTCTGGGCGAGGGCTTTTGCGTAGCACGCCGTTCCCTGTCGAATGAACTCGGCGTAGAGTTCTTCTCTCTGCGCGATCTCGCGATTGGTCAGCTCCCGCTGGGTAAGACTTCGCTGCAGTACGAAATTGCTCAGAACAGGTGTGGATGCGCCGATGATGGAGCCGCCAAGAGCAGCCAATATGCTGGTAAGAGTGCTATCCATGGCAATGGCTCTCACAATGGAGAGCGACCGTTCTATCCATAGGGATCCGGCTTCACCGCGGCATCTGGCCCATGGTTGTCTTCAAGTCTGCTTCGGCGAGCGAGAGATTCAGGCTCGCTTCCAGAAGCGATGCCGTTGCGTTCGATAGATCGGCATGGGCCTGGCTGCGAGCAGAACTCAGCGCTGCGTTCTGCTCGAACTGGCGGTCAGCGAGGCGCGCCGCTTCTGTTCTAACCAGTACGTCCTGTTGAGCCACGTCCACCATCTCTTTGAGCTCCTCCACGCGATCGTATGCAGCTTGCACCTGAACCGAGACCTCTGACTCCAGTTTGTCCACGGTGACCTGCGCCGATGTCACCGCCGTCCTGGCATCACGTATCTGTGCTTCGCGCCGTCCGCCATCAAAGAGATCGTAGCTAAGACTAAACCCGAAGGTTCCAAAGTTGTGCACGAGCAGAGGAACACCGCTCTGATAGCTGTATCGCGACATTCCCGTGATGTCCGGGATATACGCATCCTTGGCCGCAATGAGTCCGGCCTTCGCTTTTTCGAGCGTCTGGCGCGCCGCGCGAATGTCCTGATTCTGTTCCAAAGCCACACGAACTGCCTCGGATCGCGACGGCACATCGATCGTCTGTGAAGACACATCCGAGTCGAGATCGATCTGTGTACCGATGGGCAAGCCCAGCAAGTCGGCAAGCTGACGCTTAAGGTCCTCACCTTGCAGCTTAAGCGTAAGCGACTTCTGCTGCGCGTCGAGTATGGATGCCTTGCTCTGGATTGTTGCAATCTCCAGCGCATTGCCGTGTTCGACATCTCTTTGGGCCTCGCTGTCCTTGATTTTCGCCGCATCGAGTTGCGCTTGAGAGGCCTCCAACTGCTGCTGGTTAATCAGAACGCCGTAATACAACTGACGCGTTTGGAGGGCAACACCATCCTGCGTCTGGTCGAGTTGGGTCTGCGCGACCAGCACGTCTTGCTTAGCAGCGAGATTCGCCTGGTGAATCCGGAACAGTTGCGTGAACGGCTGTTCCAGGCCCACGCCGCCGGTGTATGAGGTGGCGCTGCCCTGGTCAATGAAGAGCGATTTCGCGGGAACCAACCCTGTAGACGCAAAGTTCCCGAATGCACCCGCTGGAAATTCCACGCCCGCAAGTTCTGTTACATGATGGACGCCTCCGCTCGCGCTGATTTGAGGCATATAGTTGGACCGCGCTTCATCTTTCTTGCTGCGCATGTCGTCGACGGCCAGCAAGCGCAGATGTATGGAATGGTTCTGCTTGAGCGCCAGATCGATCGCCTGGTCGAGCGTCAGATGCATCGGAGCATTTTGCTGTGACGTCAAGTTCTGGGCGAATGTCAGACCCAAGAGGATCGGAAACAGCGGTTGCCAAACGAGCAAGCGACGCCTCCAACGCGTTGTGCGGGATGTCATCGAAGTTGGCCTCCTTTCTCGGGTCTGCCGCTCGCTAGGATCCCGAACCCGATGCGACGATCTGGCGGTATTGCGTCGGTACCTTGGACATAAATGCGACAACAACAAGGCAGGTGATACAGCACATCGCAATCAATAGAAAACCATCCGATATGGCCAACGTGAACGCTTGTTGCCTGACCTGCAACCCAACCAGTTCTGCGGCACGGCCGGTAGCGGCAAACCCGGTTGAATGCGGAGAAAGAGCGGCGCGGAATCCTCGCAGCCGCTGGTCGGCAATCCCGTTTCCGAGCCCAACATTCAAGCCGAGAATGTTGGAATGAAACTCTTCTCGAATCGCGATAAAGTGTCCCATCAAAGAGGCCCCTACCTCGCCGCCGAAAAGTCGCGTGACCTGGAAAAATCCCGCAAAGGTCAGTACATCGGCTGGACGCGAAAGAGCTCCCGTATCCAAGACTTCCAACACGATGGAGCCGACCATCGAGTTGAACGCCAGGGCCAGTCCTATTGCCATCACCGCCTCCGATACTCCGAAGTCCGGACCAGCCCAGACCGAGGTGACCCGCGAGTCCAAGAGGCACGCAATTGCGACAAGAGAAAAGCCGGCGGTTAGGATCAGTCGCGGATCGATCCGGCGCATCAGGGCCATTGCGGCGACTCCGAGCACAAACTGCGGTACGGCCACCCAAACCAGCACGGGAGCCTCTTGCAGCGGACGAAAACCTCGGACCGATCCCAGAAAACTCGGAATGGCCACAACCGTCGCAAGCATGACGAACCGGAAGCTGATCAGGACGAGCGCCAGCAGGAGGGTATTCCTTCTCAGCAGGAACTGATAATTGATCAAAGGATTCGGCAGCAGAAAGTGCCTGACGATTGCCGACAGCAGAAGGAAGATGCCCGCCACTGTCAATCCAAGGATGAGCGAAGAATGGAACCAATCGAGCCGTTGGCCTTGATCCAGTGCAATGTACAGTAGAGCAACGCCAAAGCTGAAGTACAGGAATCCGCGCCAACTTGGAGCCGGATGCCCTGGCTTTGGGGTTGGAAGCGGCTGTCTCGGTATTCCGAAGTAAATCAAGACGAACATCAGCGGGGTGAGGAGCGCGCCGTTCCAAAAGATCCAGTGCCATGAGAGGCGTTCCACAAAGAAGGACTCCCAAGCTTGGGCCATATCGGTTGTAAAGACGATGTCCGTCGCATACATCGCGATACCGAGCAGCACGTACCGTATTGGCAGGCTTCTGAGTACAAACGACAACGTTAGAGGATAAAAAGTCCCCCCCGTAAAGCCGGCCACGATGAGCAGCGCAATCAAAGGAGCCAGAGAATGACAAAGAGGCAACACTGCGCTCACCGCGGTGAAGATCCCGGCACACCAGAGCAAGACGCGGCGAGGGCCGAGGATGCCTCCGAGATAGACAGAGAAGGGGCCGATGAACATCATCGATGCATTGAATGAAGTATTGATCCAAGAGGCTTCATCCACTCCCAGGTGAAGCGCGCCACGAAGATCCGCCAGCCCCACGCTCATCAAACGCCCCATGCAAGTCGCAATCATCGCCCCGAGAAGAACGCCGGCAACACCGAGCACAGGGTGAGTGGTGAGAGTTGAAGTAGGCTCGGCGGGCTTGGCCTCCTGCGACGTCATTGACCACCATCCGATTGGTTCACGGCCGCCCTCGTGTGGACCGTGACTTCTGCAGAGAAGCCAGGACGCAGCCGGTCTAGGTCTGGTTGGCCTGGAAACAGAACAATCTTGATGGGGATGCGCTGAACCACTTTCGTAAAGTTTCCCGTCGCGTTATCAGGCGGAAGAAGAGCAAACTGGGAGCCGCTCGCCGGAGAGAGCTCAGCCACCTTACCGTGGAACACATGACCCGGAAATGTGTCGACGCGAACATCTGTAGGAGCGCCTGCCCGCATGTTTGTAAGCTGCGTCTCCTTGAAGTTCGCCTGAACCCAAACATCGCTTTGTACAAGGTCGATCGTCTGTGTGCCTGGGGCCACCAGTTGGCCAACCAGTACATGCCGTTCACCAACGCTGCCGTTTGTGGGCGCGGTAATTTGCGTGTACGCGAGATTCACCTGGGCAACGACGATGGCCGCCTTCTTCGCTTCGATATCGGCCTTAAAGACATCGTCCTTGACATTCAGTGCTTCTCTCTGGCGCTTGGCGGCCTCGAGCTGGCTTTCGCTCGTCGCAAGTGCGCCTTGAGCTCTTGCTAGATCTGCACGTTGGGCCTCCAGGGCACCACGGAGTTGGCCCTCCTGCGCGGTCGCCGCCTCGAGTTGCTGATGCGTGGCGGCTTTGGAACTAAACAGGGCTTCTTGCCTCCGCAGTTCCGTCAAAGCCCGATCTTCTTGGGGAGATACCGATGCAATACCGGCCTGAGTCGCATCGATTGCGGCTTGAGCCTGCACAATGCCGGCTTCGGCAGCCTTTATTTGAGCGTCTTGAATTCGCTTCGCAGCCTGATTATCTTCAAGAGAAGCTTCAGACGCCGCTAATGCTGCTTTTGCCTGGTCCAGGTTCGCCCGATAATCGTCGTCATCGAGTTCAATCAAGACCTGTCCAACAGTTACCTTCTGATAGTCTCCGACGTTTACTTTCTTCACAGTGCCGGAGATACGCGTGCTCAAAGGGGTCATGTCGGCTCGGAGGTAAGCATCATCCGTTATTTGATCGGCGTGATTTCCTTCCCAAGCTGTCCAGTGACCGGCGATAGCAAACAGCAAACCCGCAGCAACAAACAAGACAACGATCGGAATGATCAACGATTTCTTATTCACGCCATGGGCCTCCGTTTTACACTTTCTCGCTGACTCCTGAAATTACCCGCTGGCTGGTTAGTGAACGCCGAGCACACTGCAAGGGGCCTCCTTTGCAAGGTCATACACAGAACTCCAAAGGCGAGAAAGATAGAAATCGTGTTGGTGCAACCCAAGGACAAGCAGTTCTGCCTTTTCTTCCCTCAGATATTGGAGGACTGCCCGCACCTCTCGGCCTTCGACGATAGCGCTGCGGATCTGCACCCCTCGGTCGCGCGCCAGTGCCGCCGCCTTGTCATGCAACTCTCCGTGGAGTCTTCTTCGCGCTTCTCTCATAGCTTCAGGTGCGGTTGGATCAACAACGATTGCAAACGATGCATACGCGGGGATTTCTCCCAGAATGGAGATTGTTGCAAGAGACGAGTTAAAAGACGCAGCCATATCGATAGCGGTGCGTAACGCACGCTGGGACTCGGGAAGGTTGTTCAGAGCAACGACTATTCTGGAGAACATAGAGCAGCTCGATCGGGACCGGCATGCGATTATCGTATGAAGAGGTAAATTAGGTTTCTATTACATGTTTCTAGTAGCTAGGCCTCTCTTTATCCGCATTCACTGGGATCGCGCATTACCGTCTCTCCTGCGGATCATGTCGGGAATGAAAAACTCTCGGTTATCCGCTCCAGATGGTGCAAAGTGTCCAAGCATAATAGTGTGAAGCGTTCGGCCGAGACACGCCGCGTCACGACAGCCGGCCGACCCTTTGACGGAAGATTGCGGTAATAGAAATATGTAATTTCTTCCGCACTCAACTCATTGCTAACATCACGCTGTTCTAAGACTGGATCGAATGCTGGCCGGTTGCGATCTTGACTATCCGGATGCATAGCCGTTCCGGTACCACGGTCGACATTGATATTTCCAAACAAAGGAGCTCACCGTGCCATATCGCAGCGTAAACCCGGCTACAGGCGAACTGCTCAAAACATTCCCTGAACATACAAATGAACAAATGTTGGTCGCACTGGATGCAGCAGACAAGGCTTTCCACGTCTGGTCTGCAACGCCTATCGGCGAGCGCTCGAAGATCATGAATAAGGCCACGCAGCTTCTTCTGGAAAGAAAAGAAGAACTTGCCCGCCTTGCAACGCTCGAAATGGGAAAGCGAATCGCAGAGAGTCGGGGAGAGGTAGATCTCAGCGCGGCAATTCTGAAGTATTTTGCAGAAAACGCGGAGAGTTTTCTTGCTCCGAAGTCGCTCAACTCCATCATGGGAGATGCACATCTTGAGCTTTCCCCGATTGGCGTGCTCCTCAGCATTCAACCGTGGAACTACCCCTACTACCAGTTGGCACGCTTCGTTGGACCCCACCTCATGTCAGGCAACGTCATGCTGCTCAAGCACGCGCCAGGCGTGCCTCAATGTGCAGTCGCTTTTGAGAAGGTTCTTCAAGATGCAGGGTTCCCCAGAGGCGTCTATACAAATCTGTTCTTGAGCAATGACCAGGCGGGGGCGCTTATTGATGATCCGCGTGTCAAGGGAATCGCACTTACGGGTTCGGAGCGGGCTGGAGAAGCACTAGCTTCTCGGGCTGGCAAGAACCTCAAGAAATCGACGATGGAGCTCGGAGGCAGCGACGCATTCATTGTCCTCGATGACGCCGATCTCGATCACACCGTCGCGATGGCGATTCTCGGCCGATTCGGAAACAACGGCCAGACTTGCATTGGTGCGAAGAGGTTCATCGTTGTTAAACCGATGCTGGAGAAGTTTCTCGCGCGCTTCATCGAAGCGGCCAAGGCGCTGAAGCTAGGCAACCCACTTGACGAAAACGTGACCTTGGGACCTCTGTCGTCTGATTCAGCTTTGGAACTCATCCTCCGACAGATCAACGAAGCTGCAAGTCACGGTGCTCAGGTCTTGCTCGGTGGGAAACGCATGGGCAATGTTGGCGCCTTCCTTGAGCCGACTGTGTTGACCAATGTGAAACCGGACAACCCGGCTTACAAACAAGAGTTCTTTGGGCCGGTCGCTCTGATTTTTCCGGCAAAGGACGAAGACGAAGCAATCGCGATCGCCAACGACTCACCATTTGGTCTCGGAGGCTCGGTCTATTCCACAAATATCGAGAGAGCGAAGCGCGTCGCAAGCAGCATCGACACTGGAATGGTGTTCATCAACTATCCCGATGTCAGCTGGCCGGATCTGCCCTTCGGTGGAATCAAGAGGTCTGGCTATGGTAAGGAACTGTCAAACCTTGGTCTCGAAGAATTTGTGAACAAAAAACTCATTCTTGTTCCGAATATGCCTGCGACGACTCGCTAAGCGGGCAGCGGAAGCAATGGAGAATGCGGCAACTGGGGAGCAGGAGCGGAAATAGAAATGATTGCGAAATATGCAGTAGTACCGCTCTTGTTCGCCCAGGCTGTGCTCGCTCAAAGCTTCGAGCCTCCCCGGATTAGCTATTTTGTATCAGCGAATGATCAAGAGACCATTGCTGTAACGTCGACAGCGCGAGATGATTCCCTCGAAGCAACGTCAGCGGACGGCGCGCCGAAGCCGCCGGCCGACCAATCCACCCCGACCTACGGGCGTCAGACCAAGCGGATCCTTTATGTAGTTCCCAATTTCAATTCTGTCTCGGCTGGAACTCAATTGCCGCCTCAGTCATTCAAAGGAAAACTCATGAATGCAACCGAGGATAGCTTCGACTACTCGACTTTCATATTTATTGGAGCAATGGCCGGCATTCAGCAAGCGGAGAGTTCAACGCCTGAATTTGGCCAGGGCGGGCGCGGATATGGCCGGTACTATTGGCATTCGTTCGTCGATCAGGCGGATGAGAATTACTTCGTGGAGGGCTTCATGCCTATTCTGCTCCGACAGGACACGCGGTACTACACCCTCGGGCGAGGAGGATTCGTTAAGCGACTGCTCTATGCCGTCGACCGGGGATTTATTACGCGTTCTGATTCTGCCTCCCGGGAGTTTAACTATTCCGAAGTGATCGGCGCAGGCGCAGCGGCAGGGATTTCAAATCTCTATTATCCGAGACAAGAACGGACATGGACCAAGACCGGACAGAGATGGGTGATGAACGTGAGTATAGATGTGATGGTTCAGGCGTTCCGAGAATTCTGGCCTGATATCAATCAGCATTTGTTCCACCAATAGAGTCGGGGACTCGTGGCACAAAGAGGCGCATTCGGCCATTCTGACGTTCACCAGATTCTCTATCTAGCGAGAATTCTCGATCGAAGGCGCTTCCAAATGACTGCAACCAGAGAATCAACGAGCGGCAGAAGGAGATGTCCTTTCACCTTGAGATGGACGAAGACAAAGCGACTGCTAATTCTGCTAGGTATAATGCTTTCCACTCTGCGCAGCTCGGCCAGTTGTTCGGGACCGTCGAGATGGGAAGGTGGCACGTTCAACAATACGTCTCCTGCTGCTAATCCCGTATGCGAAGACACACGAATGAGCTCTTCGGTGAGAGACGCTTTGCGCCTTGTCTGCGTGTCGGGACGATCCGCGACCTACCCCCTGAACCAGAAGGCGATTATCATTGGTTTCCTCGGTGGATTTGTACAGCACGATGATCTGAAACATCCTGAGACATGGTTTGCCGCTTTCCTACGTGAGCACTACGGGCCCCGAGTTTACGCTCGCGCCTTTTCGAACCACGAAGGAATACTCGCGCTACAGGATGTCATGCGCCTGCTGGATTCGAATTGTGATGGAGTTGTCACCGATATCGAGAAGCGACAGGCCAAGATCATTATTTATGGACACAGTTGGGGAGCATCCGAAGCCGCCGAATTTGCGAGAAAACTCCAACGTTTCGACATTCCAGTGCTCCTGACGGTGCAGATCG
Source organism: Acidobacteriaceae bacterium (assembly GCA_030037705.1). GTDB lineage: Bacteria > Acidobacteriota > Terriglobia > Terriglobales > Acidobacteriaceae > Telmatobacter. The sequence goes on from JASHQE010000174.1 coordinate 71,996, forward strand.
ATATCATTGGGAAGCCACAACAAAAGCCTACTCGCATTCCCCCGAATGTCAGGGAAGCAGTCAACTTTTTTCAGACAGAAGGCATCCTCCACGGCCGTCCAAAGATTTTCGCAGCGGATCCTGTTCGGACAGAAATAATCGGCGACTTTCGGATGACCTACGAGGAGCACCGCGTTGATTGCGGAAACTATCCGTGGTATGCTCGCGCATTTGACAGACCTCATCATGAGATAGAGAACGATGCCAGAGTGTGGAACGCTATCACAATGTTGATTGATTCAGCTCTTTTGTCGCCCGGGCCAGGCGGGAGCGTCTCCGCAACAAAATTAGCAACATCTTCCAAGTAGCGTGCTGATCAATATCAGTCCTTCAAGCGCGCGGCTTGGAGAACGTGTAATGCCACGCACAATACTCAAGCCGGCAGAACACATTTTTAGAGCGAATGCTCAAGCCGCATATGTACGACGGCCATTTTGCCCCACGAGGGCATGCGACGACCCGCGATGTGTCGAAATCGCCTATTATGTTCGCTTCGAGGTTGGCGAAGGAGAGAAAATTACGGTAAGAGTCTTCACACCCTGTGCCGGATGCACAGTAATGCCACCAATATCACCAGACCCTGATGGTCCGGTCATCAAGAGGCTGTATGGCCTGCTTTTAAAGTAGGGGTGTTCATAGGCGCTATGAATGTTGTCAACGATTTCCTTCGGATCCAGCAGAACAACCAAGTCGTGGGCCAGGAATGCGATCGTATGGACCTGCAGTTCGATGTCGGACAGCAAGATCGAACCCGTCTCGGCGACGCCCATGGGAGAGCGCAACACGCAGACATCGATCGCGCTCGCTTCGGACCAATGATTGAGACTCGATGGCCGCATCGTTCCTTCATACTCAGAAATCGCAGAGCAGAATACCTTGGCGTCTGGATACCTCTTACGGAGGAATGAGTCCATGTCGCCCACATCGTCTGCGATCACAACCCCTGCCATGCGTGCCACACCCTTGCTGAAGAGTGTTACGTGATCGTCTGGTGCAGTTGCATGAAACCGAGGAATCTTGGGCATAGGTTGGGGCGGCGGCTGGTTCTTCCGAACGGCATCGAGAATTGAATTGCGTAAAGGCGACTGCAGAGCGCTCATAATCCCAGAACCTCATTTGCCTTCAGGCGATGGTTCTTATACCACTGATGAAATGTCTCCAGGGCTGCCTCCGGAACATCCCGGTGTTTTCCCCAGGCATTTAGGCGATTATAGATAGCGAAATGCGGAAGCAGGTCCAGAGTGGTTGACAGTGCTGTCGTCGAAACCTGGTAGAGCTCCGGACTGCTGAGCACTTTGTCGGCTACGCGCATTGCCGCCTTCTTGACAACCTGGATCTGCCCTTTCGCCTCCATGATTTCGCGCCAACCATAGATCTGCTCATGAATGTCAATCTTTACTGGGCAGACGTTGGAGCAACTGCCGTTTAAAGTCGAAGCAAATGGCAGTTCGCTGTATTTCCGGACGTCAAATGTCGGCATCACGATGATCCCAATCGGACCCATGTAGGTGGCACCATAGCTGAGACCGCCGCTCCTGCGATACACGGGGCAGGTATTCATGCAAGCCGCGCAGCGGATGCACTTCAGAGAATGCCAGAATCTTCCCATTCCCAGGCGTTCAGATCTTCCGTTGTCCACGAGGACAACGTGCATGGTTGCGCCCTTGCGTGGCCCGCGAAACGATGAGGTATATTGCGTAATCGCATCTCCCGTTGCGCTCCTCGTAAGAAGACGAATGAAAACCGCCAGGCTTTCTGTCGTAGGAATAATCTTTTCAATACCTGCGGAGCAAATGTGCAGCTTTGGCGTGTGGGCTGAGAGATCAGCGTTCCCCTCGTTGGTTGCGACTACGATTGCTCCGGTCTCTGCAACGACAAAATTTGCGCCGGTCATGCCGGCCGTCGCGTGAAGTATGTCCGGCCGCGTGTTGTCCCTCATAACTCCTGCCAGATATGCGGGATCTTCGTTGTTGGGATCAGAACCGTATTTCTGCGAAAAGAGGGTGGCGACGTCTTTGGTCGTTTTATGAATGGAAGGACCAACGATGTGTCCGGGAGGCTGGTCATCGAGCTGCTGGATGCGCTCTCCCAAATCCGTCTCGGTGACTCGGATATTCCGCCTCTCTAGGAACGGCCGCAGCTCACACTCCTCAGTCAGCATCGACTTTGACTTGATCAGGGTTTCAATTCGATTCTCGGCGAGAATGTCATACACAATCTGATTGTGTTCATGCGCATCCGTCGCCCAGTGCACAATGACGCCGTTTGCTTTGGCATTCGCTTCGAACTGTTCGAGGTACTCTGCCAGATTCGAAAGCGTGTGCTCTTTGATCTCCGACGCGAGTGTGCGCAACTCCTCCCACTCTGTGACCAGGCGCGCGGCTGCATCGCGTCTCATTCTCATCATCCAGAGCAGCTTGTCCAGGCGGTCTTCATGGGTTGTGTCTGCCAGAAACGCCTCCGCGTTCTTTGCCTGATCGATTGGATTCATAGCGACACCCCATTGAGAATCTCTGCAACATGAAGGAACGGAATCTCTTGCTTTTGTCTCCGTGCGCAGCCCTGAAGGTGCATCAGGCACGACATATCCGACGAGACGATGCAATCTGGCGAAGCCTTGTGCATGAATGCCAACTTGTCATAGCCCATTTTGGCGGCCACGGCTTCTTCAGTGACTGAGAAGGTTCCGCCAAATCCACAGCACTCATCCACGCGGTCGAAGTCGACAAACTGAATGCCGGGAACGCCGCTCAAAAGCGCCTTTGGCTTTGAAAAAACGGCATCGTGAACCCGCTCCGACATCGACGCCATATTGAGGCCGCGAATGGCAGAACAACTCGTGTGCAGCGCGACTTTATGTTCGAACGTTGCCCATGGAAATTCGCGAACCTTGAGCACATCATGTAGAAATTCGATGAGGTCGTAAGTATTCTTCGATAACCTCTGTCTCTCTGGAGAATCTGCGCCCGCCGTAAATTTGTTTCGAATGTGGTGAGTACAACTTCCGGAGGGAGTCACTACATATTCAAATGAGCCAAAGACGTTGGCGCAATGCTCCTCCGTTGCCTTGGCTTCTTGATAACAGCCGCTATTTGCCATGGGCTGCCCACAGCACGTCTGCTCTTTCGGGTACACCACGTCAACACCGAGTCTTTCGAGTAACTCCAACGTCGCTATGCCAACCTGTGGATAGAAGACGTCAATATAACAGGGAATCATGAGAGCGGCTTCCATCATTGCACCTGCTGTTTGAAATTACCGCGTGTAGTGCTTTGTCGGGCCGTCCGAAGTTGGGAAAACGGACTCCTCACCGACCCAGCGATCTTAGCAATCGATCTGTGGTGTGGACATTACATATTTCTGTGAGTTTCTGGCGTTCCATTCGTTCCCACGCGCGCCGATACCAGATTCATGTAATTGGCGCATTTGAACCCGTTGACTACTATCGCAGGAAGCCGGGAACGATGCGAAGACTTTGTGTATTTTTCGGCCGCTCGGCCGTACTCGCGAGCTGATCTTAGGTCTCCTCTGGTTGGAGGTAACGCGTATGCCGCTCTATACCGCAATCATCCGAGAAGGCTTTGTGTCAGATGACACAAAGGCCAAAATCGCCAAGGAGATCACGCGCATACACACCTCGGTTATGAAGGTGCCGAGCAGCTTTGTGCGAGTGGTTTTCCTCTCCTATCCGAAGGGCGCTGGATTTACAGCAGGCGAAGAGGCGCCGACAGCGGCTCTAAATTGTGTTCTAAGAAGCGGTCATACGGCCGAAGAAAAAACAGACATGCTCAAGCAGCTATGGGCAATGTTCCAGAAGCTCACGGGTATCGCCACGGATCAACTCGCTCTATCTCTCCAGGAGGTCCCGTCGAGCAACGCCATGGAGATGGGACAGATTATGCAAGCTGTCGGACACGAATAGATTGATTTGCCGCGGATTGGCATGAACACGATCCGAAAGGTTCCCCGAATGTGCTTTTTCTCGCCGAATACAGACGCTCTTACCCCGCTGCGCTCCCATGCAACGCTCGACCGCGCCCCAGATCATCTGGCAAACGGCACACCTGCCGCACTCCGCGATGACTTGATTGCTCTCCTCGGTCCAACAGCAGTGCGTGCGCGTGTAACAGACCTTGTCAAGTATGCAACGGATGCCAGCCCCTACCGGCTGTTTCCGCAAGTCGTGATCGTTGCTGAATCCGTAGAACAGATTAGCAAGACCCTGCAGTACGCAAAGCAGAACCACCATTCGGTGACTTTTCGCGCATCAGGGTCGAGCCTGAATGGCCAATCTCAGGGCGACGACATACTCATCGATGTGCGCAACTGTTTCAATGGCATCGAGGTGTTAGAAGATGGTCGCTATGCAAGGATCAAACCGGGCACGATCATCAGCGTGGCCAATCGTGCACTGTTGCCGTACAACCGCGTGCTTGGGCCCGATCCCGCAAGCAGCGGTGTAGCCACGGTCGGCGGTGTTGTCGCAAATAATGCCAGCGGCATGACCGCTGGAACCAAGCTCAACAGCTATCACACGATCGCTTCCATGAAGGTCCTGCTGCCTTCAGGCAGCCTCATTGACACCGCTGATAAGAGCGTGGACAGCCAGTTGCTGGAATACGAGCGGGAGCTTCACGACGGGCTGCTTGAGATTCGTGAAGAAATTTTGCGGGACACGTCCTTTGCCGCGTGGATAAGCAAGAAGTTTGCAATCAAAAATACGAATGGCTATCGCCTCGATGCGTTCCTCGACTGCGATACGCCGGGTGCGATCATCCAAAAGCTGATGGTCGGATCTGAAGGTACGCTGGGTTTCATTGCTGAAGTGACATTCGAGACGCTTCCCCTCAGGCCGCTGCGCTCAACAGGCCTGCTCATCTTTCCAAGCTTGCACGATGCGGCGGCAGCCGCGCCGCATTTCATTGAGATCGGCGCCATGGCCGCTGAACTCATGGACGGAAGGTGCTTGCATCTGGCGACATCGATCCCAGGGGTTCCAAAGAGCTGGTCGACAGTAGCTGAGGATACCGGATCTCTGCTCGTTGAATTCCGTGCATCCGATCTCGATGAATTGGCCAAGATGGAACAGCAGGGACTCAAATACAGTTCTTCGCTTGACCTTCATGAGCCGGCGTCATTCAGCCGAGATTTGAAAGCCGCTGCAGTTCTTTGGAGGGTCCGTGAGGGACTGTACCCGATCGTCGCAGCCAGCAGAGCGCAAGGAACCTGCTTGATGATCGAGGACGTGTGCGTTCCGCAGAGCCAGGTGGGAGATGCCGCGACCGACATCATTGGACTGCAGCGAAAGTTCAACTACATGGTCAATATTGCGGGTCACGCATCGGCTGGAAATCTGCACTTTCTCGTGGGAGTGAATTTCGGGGTCCAGGCAGACGTCGACAAATACGCCGCATTCATGGAGGAGATGACGAGCCTGATCGTCAGCAAGTATGACGGCTCGCTCAAGGCTGAACATGGCACGGGACGAAACATCGCGCCGTTTCTCGAAAAGGAATGGGGCCCGAAGGCGACCGCGATCATGTGGCGCATCAAGAAGCTGTTTGATCCGAGAAGCCTGCTCGCCCCCGGTGTCATGCTGAATAAGGACCCGCTGGGACATGTAAAGAACACACACACATTCCCTGAGATCGAGCATGTCGCCAATGCCTGCATCGAATGCGGCTACTGCGAGGCCGTGTGCCCGAGCCGCCATCTGACGACGACTCCAAGGCAGCGCATCGCGCTCCGCCGCGAAATGATGCGGCATGAACCGGGATCGCCTGTTCAGAAGGCGCTTCTGAAGGAGTATGAATACGACGCCGTCCAGACCTGTGCGGGTGACAGCTCATGTGAGCATGCCTGTCCCGTCCAGATCAATACGGGCGTCCTGATGAAACAGTTCCGTCATCTCGAGCACACCCAGGGACAGGAGTGGGTTGCCGAAAGAATTGCAGCATCCTGGGGCTTTGTCGAGCCAATTGCGCGGATGTCGATGCTCGCGGGCAACGTTGCTGCGAAAGTGTTTGGGAATGGCGGCGTCCGCGCCATTCTCAATGCTGCTCGAAAAATCGTCAGTCCGGAACTGCTTCCCAGTTGGGTCGAATCGTTGCCATGGCCTGCTTCTTCCAGGCTGCCTAAAACAAGAGAAGAAGGCGCCACGGCGATCTATTTTCCGGCGTGCATCAATCGAATTTTTGGCGGCTCTAAGCTCTCCAAGCGCAGCACGTCACTTCCCGAAGCGTTTGTCGCTGTCTCGCAGAGAGCTGGGTTTCCGGTGTTCATTCCGCCTGATGTTGCTGGCAATTGCTGCGCTACCGTATGGCACTCGAAAGGTTATAACGGCGGCAATATCCTGATGGCCAACCGGGTCCTTGAGAGCATGTGGCGATGGAGCAAGCAAGGCAAGATTCCGATCGTCTCAGATGCGAGTTCCTGCACACTCGGTCTCAAAGAAGAGATATTAGATTACCTCACTCCAGAGAATCGAGACAGGCACCGGCACCTCACCATCTATGACTCGATCACATGGGCTGATAAGAAACTGCTTCCGAACCTGCCGATCCAGCGCAAAGCGCGCTACGCTACTGTGCACCCGACCTGCTCCATGCATACCATGGGAGTCGATATAACACTCAGGAAAATCGCAGGCGAGTTGGCGGAGAAACCCTTCTACCCGTTAACGAGCACTTGCTGTGCGTTTGCGGGGGACCGCGGTTTGCTGCACGAAGAACTCACCCGCTCGGCGACACGGGAAGAGGCCAGTGAGGTAACAGGCAAGAATCTGGATCTGTATCTCTGCGCGAATCGAACCTGCGAAGTCGGTATGGAGCACGCAACTCATGCTCCCTACGAATCATTCGTTTATTCGCTCGAAGAACTGACGCGGCCATGAAGCTGCGTCACCAGGTATAAGCCACCTGATTGCTTGTGGACACAGAGCTGAGCATCAAGTTGTGCTTGAGGCTGTCAACAACTGTCGAATACAGGAGGAAACATGAACAGATTAAAAATCAGTGTGTTGTCACTGCTTCTCGTTCTTTGCGTCGGGACGGTTGCTCTCTGCCAGGATGCCGCTCAGGACGTAAAGAACTCAACCACAAAAACGGGCCATGCAATCAAACATGTCGGAAAGAAAGTGGGTTCAGTATCGAAGAGCGCGGTAAAGGACACCGGAAAAGGAACAAAAGCTGCTGCAAAAGATACGGCTCATGGGACCGAAGTGGTTTCCAAAGACGCGTCCAAGGGGGTTCAAACTACGGTCAAAGATACAGGAAAAGTCGTCAAGGATGGCTCCTCAAAATAGGTAAGGCGCCCGGCGCCGCAAAGGACGGATCGGACCCGCTACCCTGCCATTTCGCCGTCCGCTTGGCGAGGTTCTCCGCAGGTCGAACGAGGCAGAATCCGGACCAAGGCAGATGATTCTGCGATCGTCCAGATTGAAACTCAACCCGCTGGGATCCATCGTTCTGAATCAGGAACAGAAATAACTAGCGGCCAGAAGCCGCATGGGCTCGCATCGAAAGTGCCAACCGATGAAGGAGCCACGATGCCAAAGAAAAATAGCCTGGCTCTTGCGGCGCTTGTCGTGTGCGGTCTCGCCTTCCCACTGTTTGGCCAGTCGGATCGTGCCACCATTGAAGGCGCGGTCAAATGCCCATCTTCGGCTGTACTACCTGGAGTGCGGGTGCAAGTAACCAATGTGGGCGCTGAAGCATCCCAAACCACGACGACCGACGCGCAAGGTTTCTACCGCATCGACAATCTGCCCGTAGGCACCTATACAGTCAGTTTTTCGGCGAAATCATCAATTACAACGGTTTCGGCGGGCGCATAGGCCAGTTCGGCGCGCGACTCACCTTCTAAGCCGAATGCACTCCGGGCAGCAGCTCGGCGGCAATTCCGGTTCACGCGATTCGTGATTGCGTTCGCCATCGGGATTGCGTCGGTTACCGCTGCGATGCTTCTTCAGTCCGGATTCGTGGCCGAGTCTGTCTCAGATTTGGTTTGCGAGTTGATCTTTTGCCAGGAAAGCTGCTGGCCATTCCGTTTCGCGACCGTGGCGATGCAAGTCCCGATTTTTTTGACGATCCTGTGTGTTCGGTTCGATCATTCTGAGCACCATTGGATTCCTTGCGTTGTCCGCAAGAAAGGTCGCCCGAAGGGTTGTTTCCGAGTAGGCAATCAATCGTCCAGAGCCCGACCCTATGAATGGCTTTGTACAGCAATCTCGCACTGAGCACGCAGCGTTCGGTATATTCGCTCCTAGCCGGGATGCAAATTGTCCGGGATGGACTGACAGATGCAAAGGAGGTTTGTGTCGATGGCCGCGAAAGGCAAGCTTTGGTACCTGAACAATTTAATCCACCCGGAGCACTTACGGGCTGCCTCTTTCAAGCGCCTGTGGTTGCAGTTGATCGCCGTCTTCTTTTTATTCTCTGTGGTTGGCTTCGTCGTCGACCTGGTCGAGGCGAAAGGACAGATGCAGTATGCCGTGGTGCTGGCGGTCGCGACCATCAGCGGTCTGAACGCGATGCTATGGATTATCGTTCTGGCTCGTCTTTCGAAGATCCTTGTCTTACCGTTGATTGCGCTCCAGTTCTTCCTCGGCCCCATCGACACCGGCATCGCAAACTGGATGATCGGCGCTTTCAATCTGCAGCCGGTTCCCTCGGACAGGGGAATCGATTTCGCGGCAATCGGGATCTTGTCCGTGCTCATCCTTTCTTACGTTTTCTTCGTCATTTATCTCCGAGGCTCCGGTATGGAATCGTTCCGCATGCGCAATGAACTGGCGCATGCGCAGGAGGTGCAGCAGGTCATCCTCCCGGAATCGCGTCTAGCGCTCCCGGGGCTGGTGGTGGAGAGCGAGTACCGGCCTGCGCGAGAGGTGGGCGGGGACTTCTTTCAGATGATCCCGCACAGAACCGATGGCAGCTTGCTGATCGTAGCCGGCGACGTAGCCGGGAAAGGGCTCAAGGCAGGAATGATGGTGGCGTTGCTGGTGGGAGCGATCCGCACTGCGGCTCAATATGTTCCTGATCCAACTGCCGTACTCAGCGCTCTGAATCTGCTTCTTGTCGGCCGCAGCGATGCCCAGGCCACCTGCCTGGCGCTGCGTATTGCAAAAGATGGCGCAGTAACCCTGGCCAACGCCGGCCATATTGCGCCCTACCTGAACGGTGAACCACTGCCGATGGAGGGCGCACTGCCACTCGGCATGATCGAAAGCGCGGAGTTTTCCGTCATGCATTTTCGGCTGAATGATGGCGACAGGCTGATGCTGATGTCGGACGGCGTAGCGGAAGCGACGGATGACGATGGTCAACTGTTTGGATTTGAGCGGGTTCATCAACTGCTGCGTACTGCAAACTCTGCCGCCGAGGTTGCCAGCGCCGCGCAGATGTTCGGACAGGAGGACGATATCAGCGTCATCTCCATCACCCGCACTGCTGTGCCAGGCAGTGCAGGTGACGGGCGAGCCACAATCAAATGAGAAGCAATGCCGCTTGGGAGTCAAGTCGGATATTGGGTACAACGAAGTTCCGCCGTTGTTTACGCAAACCGAATCAAAACGCCCACCCTCCTTATTTTCTCTGCGATATGAATAGTGACAATGCGGAACAGATGCTTGATGCCACTGTGGAGTGGATGGATAGGTATCTCAAACCATCGGGTGCTTCCTCTGTGCCTGAAAACTGCCGCTCGCAAATTGGTGCCGCGCAAAAGATCGGGCGCTAGTCGTTGGCGGCTACTACAGAACGGGTTCTTCTGGTGCGACGCGGAGCGCGCACGGGGTGCGGGCGGAAGACGGTGTCCTTGGGGAGGGTGCCGTTGAGGGCGTCGGTGTAGGAGCGGATGGCTTCTACGGCAGGGGCGATGACAGCGAGGTAGTCGGGGGCTTTGGCGGTGCGGAAATGGCGGGCTTGGCTTTCAAGGCGATCGGCGATGCCTTCCCACATTTCGGCTTCGTTCTGCAGGGTGTGTTGGAAGAGCAGGTCGACGGACTCGGTCCACTGGGCGATGGAGACGTCGACGAGAAGAGCGAGGCGAAGGCAGCGAACGATGTCGACGATCGGGAGCAGGTGTTCAAAGAGCAGACGCTCCTTGGGGCGGCGCGAGCGCAGGTGGGACCACTCTACAAGGCCACCGATAAAGGGTGCGTAGCGCGCGGCCTTGGTAAGCCAGCGTGCCCATGTGCGGCGGCCTGAGGGATCGGGAGCGACGCTGAGGATGTGCTCGATTTCGCGGCGCCACTCAGCGCGGAGCTCATAGAGCTCGCTCTGGAAGGTGTCGAGTGGATGGCTGCGCGTGCCGTAGGGGAGCGTGCGCAAGAGCTCGCCGCTCTTGACATAAATGCGCTCGAGTTTGGCGATGCGGTCGTTGCGGCGGCCGGTGAGAAGGCCTTCGATGCTGGTTTCAATACTGCGGAGGCGGCGGAGCGTGTCACGCGAGACGACCATGTAGGCAACGGAGACGACGAGGGCGCTGACGTTGGCGAGTGTGCCGAGGACCTCGCCGCTGCCGGAGGCAATTTCAATAAAGCGGCCGGAACGGTTCTGCATCTCGGGTAACCATCGGCCGGCCGCGCTGTGGATCGGGATGGTGACTTCGCCCTCTTGCGCGAGCTGGAGTCCACGGCCTCCGAAGCGGAGGACGATGTCCATACCGCCGATGCGCTTGCCCGCTTCAATGGAGCGGATGGCGAAGTTGGCGCCCCGGCCGAGAAGGCCGAGATTGAGGGTCTCGCGGCCGAATTCGAGTATGGCTTCGCCAAGGCTGTCGCCTTCGAGGGCCTGCTTGAAATGGATCAGGGTGAGAGGCGAGGGCGGGGCGTTCTCTGCGATCGGAGACGCGACGAGCCCAGGCTGGACCGCTGGAGTTTCTCGGGTGAGCCGACCGGCGGGCGCTTGATGGCGGCGGATGAGGAAGAAGACAAATCCGGTGAGGAAAAAAATGAGGCCAGCGCCAAAGGTAATCAGAGAAAGGAGGAACAGGTGTCCGTCGGATGGCAAGGCGCGCTCCCTTCTCTGTCTGAAGTAGAAAGATGGGCCTTTTCAGCGAATCTACCGGGAAACAGGAGAAGAGGCAAGGTTACTTTCTGCTTTTAGCGTTGTACTTCAGGGGGATTCGGTTTGGGGGGTGCGATGGGTCACGCGGTCGCGGCTTGGAGATCTCGACTCTCCGCATGATTCTCAAGTGGCGAAACTCTGGCGGGCCATCGAGGACGACGTGAAGATGCTGCCCAAACGGAAGAAAGTTGGTAATGCGCGTTTCGAAGCCCCCAGGATCTCGAAATGCCCGTTGATTTGTTGGCAACAGTTGAAAGGTCACGCAGATAGAAATTCCCGCACACTGGGCGACATTCACGGCGCCAATTTGATTAATGAATGACCGCGTGTTGCTTCTTTGCTCCAAACCATTTCTCCAGGGCCGCAGTCAGAGTCTTCTCGGCTGCGCCCGCTTGGCCTCCGGATCCTTGGACCCATGCGATATAGCCATCTGGCCGCACCAGCATCGCCTCGAGATTCGCGGGGCGCTGATAGCAGCGCGCCCGGTAAAGTTCACGCGATCCGCCCAACCAGAAACTAAATCGTGCAGAGTCGATCCCTCGCCAAGATCGATGAGCGCACCTTTTCCAGAACTCATCAACTCAGCCACGGATGTTCTCGCGCCGCCACACTGTAAAGAGAGGTCGGGAGCCCACCTGCCGAGCAGTGGATGCGGTTGGCCCGATTCCACTCCCATGTCGTACGCGATATCGACGTCCGAGAGCTCTTCTACAATCGGGCGAAAGACCGTTTCCTGCGCAAGAAGTCGACCGAATAATTCTCGCAGCGCCGTCACATGCTCACCGGGCCGAGCCAGCGCCTCCTGCCAGCTCGGGGACATTCTTTTTCAGCATTTCGAGGGCCGCCGCTTCAAGTTTCACATCTCCCATTTGCCCAACGACTGTGGGATCGACGCCAGGGAACGCAATGCCCAACTGTTTTCGCACCATGCTGTGGCCGCCGTCACACCCGACAAGATATTGGGCTGTCATCTCGTATTCGCTGGACCCGGTGCGGACGGAGATGTGGACGCTCTGCTCATCCTGCGTCAACCCCACCAACTCGTGGCCACGTCGAACTTCTGCGCCAAGCTCTCTCGCATGGCTCTCCATCAACGCTTCCACACGCGCCTGAGGAATCACGACGGCGTAAGGATGGGGAAAGTCAAGCTTCCGCAAATCCATCGGAAACATGCCGAAGTTCAGGAATGGCACCGTGGGATTGCCTGCCGTAAAACGATCGAGAATGCCGCGATACGCGAGCATCTCCATCGAGCGCGACTGAAGTCCAAGAGCTTTTGAGAGGCCGGTGGGTTCAGCGAGCCTTTCGAGAACCAAAACCCGCACGCCGGCCAGCGCCAGTTCACACGCTGTCCACAGCCCGGTCGGGCCGCCACCGGCAACCACAACCTCTGCACTGGAAAATCCAAAACTTTTCAAATTCGCTCTCGCCTCCGCGCCGTGCTTGTTTCTGCAGGCCGCTGCTATTCGAATTGGATGCACACCCTGATTTACCGGCAACTCCGTCGTCGATGAGCGCAGTTGTCGGCGCAGAACGATAGGATGAGATAAGTCAGGGTGTCATCTGAGGCTCAAACAAAACCCGGTAAAGGCAAGACCTGTTTGAGCGGCCTCGCCGGCCTGCTTACACGATCTGTGATCGAGTTTGCCTATTTAGCGGTGATCTGGTCGAAGTATGCGCCATCGGCGAAGTGCTTGGCCTGGGCATTGGCCCATCCGCCTGCGCTCTGCTGAATCGTAAAGGCATTCACCTTGGGGAACTGCCAGGCATACTTTGTGGCTACGCTCTTGAGCTCTGGGCGATAGAAGTACTTTGCCGCCAGATCCTGCGCCTCGGGCGAGTAGAGATACTCAAGATAGGCGTGAGCTAACTTTTCGGTACCGTGCTTCTGCGCAAACTTGTCTACTACGGCGACCGGCGTTTCGGCAACGATGGTCTGCGACGGCAAAATGATCTGAAACTTATCCGCTCCCTCGTCCTTGAGCGTGAGCAGCGCCTCGCTCTCCCACGCGATAAGTACGTCACCGATGCCGCGCTGCACAAAAGTTGCTGTGGAGCCGCGCGCGCCGGCATCGAGCACCGGTACATTGCTATAGAGTTTCTTCATATATTCGCGTGCCTTGGCTTCATCGTTGCCGGAAGTGCGTAGTGCATAACCCCACGCGGCAAGATAATTCCAGCGCGCGCCGCCGGAGGTTTTGGGGTTGGGTGTAATCACCTGGATGCCGGGCTTGATCAAGTCGCTCCAGTCGTGAATGCCTTTTGGATTTCCCGTTCGGACCAGGAACACAATGGCCGATGTAAAAGGCGTGCTTTGATTGGGAAATTTCGAGGCCCAGTTCTTGTCGAGCAGACCCGCATTGGCGATGACGTCGATGTCGTAGCCGAGAGCCAGGGTCACCACGTCGGCTTCGAGGCCGTTGATCACGGCACTGGCCTGCTTGCTGCTGCCGCCGTGCGACTGCTGAATGACGACGTCTTGACCCGTGGTGGCTTTCCAATGCGCGGCGAAGAGCTGGTTATAGTCCTCGTAGAACTCGCGCGTCGGATCGAAGGAGACGTTCAGGATTTGCGTCTGGGCCAAAGCCAGGCGGCCCGCGGTAAGAAACGCTAACAAGATGAAGATGACGAGGGAAACTCGACGGAGATAGTTCGACACGATTTCAACTCCATTCTTTCAAAGAAAAAGATGCGATCCCAGATTGGTATCGGTCAATTCCCGGCCGATGCCGAGTCGCCCGGATAGAGCGAGAAAGTGTTTGGAGCACCGGGCGGGAATTGAACCCGCGAGTACTGGTTTTGCAGACTCACGCGTTAGCCACTTCGCCACCGGTGCTCATCTGAGGTGGCTCTAATTGAGTTGAGCGATTATGCGCGAAAGTGCTCCGGCAGACGAGGGAGATCTGTCGGAGCGAGGGGCGTTGCCGAATCACTGAAGTGTGACCGTAACCTTATCGATGGTTCCAGTGAAGCGGTAGGGCGTTTTGTATTCGAGACTCACAGGTGAACCGAGGTCGCTGCCCACATCGAGAGTTTCTCCGGCTGCATAAACACTGGAGAACTGCGCCTGGCCGGCTGGCGTTCCGTTGACAGAGAGTCGGACCGACCCCGAGACCGGGCCGCGGCTGGAGAAGCCCGCAGAACTGACTGAAGCTGATGCGGCGAGCGCTGAAGCATTGGGTGTGACCACGAGTTTTATGTGCTGGAGACCGGGGCGGAGAGTCTGAGTAGCGACAAGTTGATCGCTGTGATCGTTCGATACGTTTACCTCGTAGTAAACGTGGTTGTTTTTGACGAAAAGGCTGAGGCCGCCGAGCTCGCCACCGTCGGCGAGAATGACTCCCTCGGCGCCATCCGGCGGAACGATCACGTCGGCGTCGATGGTGTAAGCGTGGCCGAAGAAGCCAGGCGCATAGCGCAGGGGCACTCTTTCATCGCCAGAGCGGTAGACAAACGAGGCCTTGTCGCGCTGAGTAGCATCGAGTGGCGAGGAGCGAGCCGGTAAAAGCGGGTAAGCGTGGTTGCGGATGGCCTCTTCGTCAAATATCTTGATAAGTTCCTTAAGCTTCTCCGGATACTTATCCGCAAGGTTATGTGCCTGCGCGGGATCGTCGTTCAGGTTATAGAGCTCCCATGGGTGAACGTCGATGTCCTTGTCCGTGTTGGTTGGCGGTAACGGCGCCTCCCACGTGGAATGATAGCGATTGCCCGCCCACCAGCCGTCTTTGTAGATACCGCGGTTGCCGCTGGTGGTGAAGTACTGCAGCGTATGGCGCGTGGGCGCGTTGGGGTTATCGAAGGTATAAACAAGACTCTTGCCTTCGAGGGGAATCTGCTTGACGCCGGCGATCTCGTCTGGGAACTTGATGCCGGCGATGTCGTAAATGGTTGGGGCGATGTCATTGACGTGGGAGAACTGTCCGCGGATGCCGGGCTTAATGTGACCCGGCCAGTTGATGATCAGCGGATCGGTGACGCCGCCGAGATGAGAAGCGTCCTGCTTGGTGCCGACCCACGGAGAGTTGAGCGCCCACGCCCAGGCCGCCGCGTAATGGTTCATGTAAAGCTCGCTGCCTAGCAGCTCGGCAATGTCGTTGCGCTCCTCGATGGTTCTTGGCTTACCGTTCACGTCGCGAGCGTCGTGTCCTTCAAGACCGCCTTCGGCGCTGGCGCCGTTATCTCCGATGATGGTGAAGACGATGGTATTATCGGCTTTGCCCTCTTCGCGGATGGCATCGAGCACACGGCCCACTTCGTAATCGGCTTGTTCCAGGTAGCCGGCGTAAACTTCGGCCTCATGGGCCAGCAGCTTTTTCTGATCGTCCGTGAGTGAGTCCCAGGCCGGAAGGCCGTCGGGCCGCGGCGTGAAATCGGCGTTCGCGGGAATCAGGCCCTCAGCCTTCTGCCGGTCGAAGATTTCCTTACGGAGCACGTCCCAGCCCTGGTCGAAGTGTCCGCGATAGTGGTCGATGTACTGTTTGGGAACTTGATGCGGCTCGTGCGTGGCGCCGGTGGCGAAATAGATGAAGAAGGGCTTGTCGTTGGCCACTGCGTCGTGCTGATGCAGCCATTGAATGGCGTTATTCGCTATGTCCGTGGTGAATGTGTAGCCTTCTTTGGGAGTCTTCGAGGGCTCGGCGGGCGCGGTATCGCTGTAGATGCGCGGATAATACTGATCGTCAGCGGCCTGAATAAAGCCGTAGAAATGCTCGAAGCCGAGGCCGGTGGGCCAACGATCGAACGGACCAGCGGGGTTAACCTGCCACATCGGCGTGTTGTGCCATTTACCGTACGCTGAGGTCGAGTAGCCGTTCTCCTTCAGAATTTCGGCGATGGTGGCCGCGCTCTTGGGAATTATGGTGTTGTAGCCGGGATACGGCGCCGACCACTCGGCGATGGAGCCGAAGCCAACCTGGTGATTGTTACGCCCTGTTAAGAGCGCCGCGCGTGTAGGTGAGCAGAGCGCGTTCATGTGGAAGCTGTTGTAGCGCAGGCCGGTGTTGGCCAACCGCTCGAAATTCGGCGTATTGATGGGTCCGCCGAACGCACTGCTCGCGCCAAAGCCGACGTCGTCGATGAGAATCACGACAACATTGGGTGCGTTGGCAGGAGCTTTGGGCGGTTCGGGCCACAACTGCTGAGGCACTTCGTGCACCGGCGCAGTCGGCCCGTTCGGTTTTGCCTGGCTCTCCTGAGTCCAGGCAGGATGCCAAGAGCTGAACGCCACGGTCCCGCTCAGCATGAGTCCAATTCTTTGCAAAAGGTTCATCGAAATACTCTCCGTTCAAGCAGATAAATTCAAAAAGCGTTGTGGTTGCGCTTTCCGCTCCGGCGAACCGCCGCGTCGGCGACGGTTCTTATGCTCGGAGGAGGTCGGCGGGAGGAAGCTAAACTCGCGAAAATGCATGAGAAGATTGCGTGACTGCGGCTGCGCCAATTGCGCCTCGCCGCGACCTGGCCCACTCCATCACGCGCGCAGGCGCCCCATTGTGCTTTAATTCGTTGGCCATGAACCGCATGTACGGATCAATGTGATGGAAGAAGTGCTTGTATCCGGCGCACAGGTAGTTCAGCCCGTATTCGCCCGATGCCGTGGTTGTGAAGCGATGCTTGGGGCACTCGCCGTTGCAGGCGAAACGCACGTCGCAATTCCGGCAATCGGAGGGAAGCGACGTGGACTTTGCCTGACCAAAGCGCTTTTGCTGCGGCAGCTCAAGCAACCCGCCGAGCGGGCGATCCATGATGTTGCCCAGCCGGTTCTCGGGATACACAAAGTGATCACAGGAATAAAGGTCGCCGTTGTGCTCGACAGCAAGCGCCCGGCCGCACTCAGGAGCGAAGACGCAAAGCGACTGCGGCTCGCCGTACCAGGATTCCAGCGCCACATCGAAGATCTGCACGAAGATCCGGCCTACGTCCTGAACCACCCAGGAATCGAAGACCTGCTGAAGAAATCGCCCGAACTGCAGTGGCTCGACAGACCACTCGGACACCTGCGTCCTCTGCCGCGCGAACGGCTTGAGCAGCACCAGTCCGTTCGCATCGGGCTCATCGGCAATCTGCTCGACGATGGGAATGAACTGCATATACTTGCTGCCGATCTGCTTGAGAAAGCGATACACGTCGTGTGCGCGATAAGAGTTTTTGCGATTGATGACCGTTAGCGTATTGAACTCCACGCCATGCTTCTTCAAAACTTCAAGTCCGCGCATCACACGGGCAAACGTCGGCTGACCGCCCTTGTCTCTGCGATAGGCGTCGTGTAACTCCTCAGGGCCGTCGACGGAAAGCCCGATGAGAAATCGATTCTTGAAAAAGAACTCGCCCCATTTATCGTCGAGCAGCGTGCCGTTGGTCTGGAAAGCGTTCTCGATCTTCTTTCCTCGGGCGTGTTTCTTTTGCAACTCAACGACCTGCCCGAAATACTCGACGCCGAGCAGCGTCGGCTCGCCACCCTGCCAGGCGAACTGAACCGTATCGAGCGGATGGCTCTCGATGGTCTGACGCACGTAGTTCTCAAGTACCTCAGCGCTCATGCGAAAGCCGCGGCCACTCGCGCGATAGAGATTCTCTTTCTCAAGGTAGTAGCAGTAGGTGCAATCGAGATTGCAGATAGGCCCGTGAGGCTTGGCCATGATATGAAATGGCTTCATGCGTCTGATTCCTAGAGATCCTAAGGGGATGTTGGTGCAGATCTGAAATCCACGAGGCTGACCCGCGGGCGCGCATTTGCGTTATTCAGGATTGAGGCGGGTCACTTAACCTGCCACGTCAGCGCAATTCCGCGAGGTCGCTCGGCTGTCTTAGCGGGAGACAGGGCGACAACAACCGCGAAACTGGAAGATGGCCTTCATGAGCTGACTTACAGCGAAAAATTCTGGCGAACTTTCGTAAGTTATTCCGATCTTGCACGGAAACGGCCAGCGTGTCAATGCCGTCGCACTTTGTGAGACGGCGTTGACAGATTTCGGATCCTGTGGCCTGATAACGTTCATGCAAGATCGGATGCTCCTCAACGCCGCTGCTCTTTCGAGCGCCCTGGCCCCCCGCCTGGCGCATGGCTGTTGTTGATTCCCGCGCATCGGATCTATTCAACGACAAACTGAGAAACGCTCCGCTGGCTGTGGTCTACGCTGTCTGAATTCTTCGATTCAGCGCGCAATGTTGCCCCAGACAATCGGCGCGAGGTGATTCTCTACCCCTTCCCAAGGAGTAGGCAAAATGCATTTATCCCGCGACAGATCGTGTTGTCGCTGATCCTTACCCCCAAGAAGCAGAAGCGCCATTGATTTCGAGCCGCTTCGAACACAATCACTCGGCGCCGATTCGAGATTGTGCGCCGGCTATTACGCGATCGCACGACGATCGCAACTTGGAGGCAGTGATGTCAGCAGGCAGTAGTTTCAGACTCATCTTTAAGTTTCAGTTCCTGGCCGTGCTCTCCGCGGCATTGACGCTAACCAGTTCCTTCGCATATGCCCAGTTGGAAAAGGGCGTCATTACGGGCTTTGTGAAGGAGCAGAGCGGTTCGACAGTCCCTGGAGCAAAGGTCAGCATCTATAACACAGCTACCGATGAGACAACAGACATTACGGCAAACAGCCAGGGGCTTTATGTCTCGCCACCGCTCACCCCCGGCAACTACGAAATTCAGTTTCGATCGGCGGGATTCAAAACGACACACCTGCTCGTGCGTCTTGAGGTGGGAGCGCGCGTATCGGCCGATGCCACGCTTTCCCTCGGCAGCGAGGCGCAAACCGTCGAGGTGCAGGACAACTCCGTCCAGCTTTTGCAAACGGAGACCTCTTCCATTGAAAACCTGCGAACCGAAGAGGCGGTGAAAGATCTTCCACTCAATGGCCGCAACTTCAATGAGCTGTTTAGCCTGGGCGCGGGAGTTATCCCGACGACAACCCAATCCGTTAGCATTCCCTATACGCAGCAGCGCGGCCCCTCGTACTTCGCCATCAACGGTTCTCGCCCTCAGGAAAATCGCACGCTTTTGGATGGCATTGGTGACAACGAGAACCATAACAGCATGACGGCAGTCTTCCCGCCCATCGACGC
>JASHQE010000175.1 GCA_030037705.1 Acidobacteriaceae bacterium
CCCATGCTCGGACTGCGCGGCTGCCGTCTCGGCATCACCTTCCCCGAGATCACCGAGATGCAGGCGCAGGCCATCCTCGAGGCCGCCGTGCAGGTGAAGGCGAAGGGCGGCGATCCCCACGTCGAGATCATGATTCCGCTCATCGGCTCCATCGAAGAGATGCGCAACCAGACCGCTATCGTCCGCCGTGTCGCCGAGGAAGTCTTCAAGGCGAAGGGTGCGAAGGTCGATTACATGGTGGGCACCATGATCGAGTTGCCGCGCGCGGCCCTCACCGCCGACCAGATCGCCGAAGAGGCCGAGTTCTTCAGCTTCGGCACCAACGATCTCACGCAGACCACCTTCGGCATCTCGCGCGACGACATCAACAACTTCCTGCCCACTTACCTCAAGCTGGGCATCTTCAAGCAGGATCCCTTCGCCACGCTCGATCAGGTGGGCGTTGGTCAGCTGGTGAAGGGCGCCGTCGAGAAGGGACGCGCCACACGGCCCAAGATCAAGCTGGGCATCTGCGGCGAGCATGGCGGCGATCCTGAGAGCGTCAAGTTCTGCCATCGGATCGGGCTCAGCTACGTCTCCTGCTCGCCCTTCCGTCTGTTGACGGCACGGCTGGCGGCGGCCCAGGCTGCTCTTGAAGAGAAGCAGGGAGAAGTCCACCACGGGTCGAAATAGAATCACTGCGGGGACGCGGTCGATTGGGCCGCGTCCCCGCAGCCAAGCCCGCGCTATCTTTGATCGTGGTAGAATAGAGGCAAACGGAGGGTATCTCCCATGCGGAAGATCAAAACTACATAACCGGTTTCAGAGTCCCTGCCAGCGATTGCTCCTCAATGCACCGAGTCGTTCTGTGAGGTTGCGTTCCGAGGAGCAAAACTGTTTTTATCCGGTCTTCGCAGCGAGCAACCCTTTGAGCGCAGCTTTGCCCTCTTCTGAGTTCGCGACCGGAGCCAGATCCTCGTCATCCTGAAGCTGCTGCTGGAAGGATGGAGCGATCTCCAAAGCTGCGCGGAGGCACTCGAGGGCCCGCTGCCGCGCGGCCGGGTCCCGCTTCTCTCGAAAATCAAACTCATGGTAGTTGGCGGAGTTCCAATAAGCGGCTGCCAAATCCCCATCCCGTTCGCCGCCGCGGAGTTTTGCCTGGATAAAAGTATCTAACACCTCCAGCGCCTTCTTCCGGTTCCGTGCCGCCTCATCCCATACCCTCGAAAGCAAGATATTCAGCGGCCGGTTGGTTGGATAGGTCTTGGCCAGTGCGGCGAGAGAATGAATGAGCTTCTGGGTCTCTCCAGGATCGAAGACACCGCTGGAGAGGTAATCCTTGGCGCGGGTCAGTTCTGTCGAGAGATCGACCGCGCTGCCGATCTTTGCCCGCGTCTCTTTTTTCAGCTCCTCCTGCTCCTGCGCCAGCTTCGTGAACTGCCGGTATAGGCTGTCAGCAATCGCCGGCAGAAGTTTGTTTGCAATGTAGCCGGCGACGAAACCGGTCGAGCTTAACGTGAGCAGGGCTTCGAGATCGACCAAATCCTTGGGAAACCGGTTTGCCCAGAGAATCGCCAGCAGCGCTGCCACTGACCCGCCGAGGCCGGTGATGGCATGTGCGAAAAAGAACATGCGTTTGAACCTGGGATTGAGGGAGAGCCACTGCGGCGTGTCAAGGAGTTGAGGCTTCAGAAACATGGAGACGCTGTTGGTCAGCCCACCGAGTATGCCGGGAATGCCGACCAGAGCCAGAGTGAGCGCAAACTGCCAAAGAACGTCGGAGAGAGACGTGTGAGGTGTCGAAGGCATAAGCTGCTCCAGGAATGGGAGCAGAATACCATTTTGTGCGTATGCACTGACCGGAATTTCAACTTCGGATCGGACGCCGAATGCCAAAGGAGGAATCGTGGCGCCTATCTACTTTGAATCGCCCGTAGCCGCGAAGTACCCTTCGCGCGTGATCACCGTCAGATCTGCATTCTTGGGCTTGAGCGCAATCTTGTGATAACCGCCGTCGTTGTCCACCTGATCGGGTGTGTAAGTGAGCAGGTACTGCCCGCGCAGCTCTTCGGCAATCTGGTTATAGATCTCATCCAGATTGTCTTTCTTCTTGGCCTCGAAGTAGCGACCGCCGGTGCGTGTGGCGATCTGCTCCATAATCTTCTTGCCATCTACCTGCGGCTCGTTGCCCCCGCGACGTCCGCCGCCGGGATACCCGCCTCCGCCGCCCGGCCATCCACCACCCCCGCCGGGCCAACCCCCGCCCATGCCGCCGTGATGACCGCCGGGAAAGCTATTCTGGTCCCGCTCCATTTCACCCTTGAAATAGATGGTATAGACGGAAAGATTAGCGTGATCGGCCGCGTCCAGAGCTTCGTTGAGCGTTTCCTTGCTGCCGCGGTCCACGCCGTCAGAGAAAACAATGAGCGCTTTTCTGCCGTCTTTCGGCTTCATCACCTCGTCTGAAGCCAGGAAGATTGCATCGTAAAGCTGTGTTCCGCCCCTGGAATGCGTCTCACTGCTCCGGTCGTCCCCGGTGGTCTCAGGGCCCTGATTGTTTCGCTCCCGCTCCGTCGGGCCCATTTCATCGAGCTCGTGGTGCAGTTTGTCGCGAGAATTGGTGAAGTCCTCCAGCAGTTCTACCTCGCGATCAAAGTGGATGAGGAATGCCTGGTCGCCCTGTTTCGCGTCCTTGGGGTTGGCCGGCAGCATGAGATCGACGAACTTTTCCGCGGCTTTGCGCTCGCTGTCCATCGCCCCTTCCATGCTGCGGCTGGTATCCACCAGCATCCCAAGCAGGAAAGGCAGATCGCTCTGGCGGCTGAAGCTCTTGATGGTCTCCGGCCGCCCGTCTTCCGCCAGGGTAAAATCCGTTGCGGTAAGGTTCGTCACTAACGCACCGTGCTTGTCACGCACTGTGACGGGCAGCAGCACCTCGCGCGCCTGTACTTTCAGCGTGGCAGTGGGCTGATCCGCATCCGGCCCTTTAACCGCCGGAGCCTGAGCTGCGCAAACGCACGGGATAGCGAGGACCAACAGGGCAAGACGGGAAAACGCGAAAAGTCTCATGGAACTCCGCACACTCTTGATTTTATAGACGCGCCGAAACCCACTCCGTTGACCGTCAGATGACCGTCGGAGGCCCATCGGAACTGCTGGCACCAGTCGTTCCATGCACCACCATAGAAAAACCTCTCGATGATCCCCAAAACCCCCGTGATTCCAGGAAAACTTCTTCATTTTCTCGGGAGGATATCAGAAACTCCCCGCGCTGGCTTAGAGGCGAGATACCGAACGCATCTCCTATTCCAAGTAATTCTCTTTGTGTCAATTGCAACTTGCGAGGTTTCCTATCCAGAAGCGGAGCATCAGGCTGGCAAAATTAGCGACGTCCAATGTTACAAACGCTGTAACAACGATGTAACGTACCCTAGTTCCCTCCTTCAGACCCCCTAGAAAACAATGGCATATCATCCCGGGTCTTGCTGTTGCAAATTCGTCGTAACCCCGCAGTAACTAGTCAGTTGCCAATGGCCCGCACCACTATTGCTGGCGTTGTCCCAGGAGGATTCTGCCGGAAGATTCCTGCCGATTGGAGGCGCATGAACGGGGTTTCGACCCCTCCCTGAAAACGCTAACAATCGACCCGGTCGACTCTTCAAGAAAGAAGTAACCTGCGAGACGCTTTGGAGGCGATATGCAAAAGACATTCCTATTCCGGCTTACAGCCGCAGGGTTCGCTGTTCTGCTCTTGTGCGCCGCGAAGACCGGGTTTGCACAAGCAGTAACGGGAACCTTGCTTGGAACAGTTCAGGACTCATCTGGAGCTGTGGTTCCAGGTGCAAATGTCACGCTCACGAACGAGGGAACCGATGTCAACACCAAGACAACTTCGAGCCCTCAGGGATTCTACACATTTCCCAATCTGAATCCGGGGCAATACACGGTCACTGTCGATGCCAGGGGTTTCAAAACACTTACTTCGAAACATAATGAGGTGCTGGTGGAACAATCCACCCGCGTCGACATGACTCTGTCGCCCGGATCTGTGAATGAAGAGATCACAGTTTCCGGAGAGACGCCGTTAGTCGAATCCACGAGCTCCGACTTGGGCGAGACCATCGACCAAACACAGATCAGCAGCCTGCCCGTCAATGGCAGACTCTCGCAGTTGCTGATGCAGATTGCTCCGGGAACCACGCCCGCAGCATGGGGCGCCGGGAACATCGAAGATCCGGCCGGGTCCGGATCGACGCAGCCGGGCGGCGGCGGCGGCGGTGACTACACTTCCGCAAACGGCTTTCCTTTCCAAGGAAATCTCTATCTGGTGGACGGCGTGACCAACGTCGAGTTGGAAAACGCTTATATGACGATTTCGATTCCGTTCGACTTCATTGCCGAAATGAAGCTGGAAACCAGCGATCCCTCCGCGGAATACGGCACCTTTGGCGGAATGGTATCCAATGAGACGACGAAGACCGGAACCAATGCGTTTCACGGCCAACTCTTTGAATACAACCGCAACACGGACTTCAATGAGCCCGATTACTTCAGCAAAATCAATCCTCCCTTCCATGCCAACCAGTTCGGCGGTGAAGTGGACGGCCCAATCATCAAAAACAAGCTGTTTTTCTCGGGCGATTTGCAATGGCTGAAGCTGGCCCAGGGTTCCTCCGGCGAGACGAGCCTTCCCACTGCCGCGGCGCGCAGCGGCAATCTGTCGGCCTTCGACTCCGGCGGAGAAGGTCCCATTACGAATCCCATGGCCTGCTACTACAGCGCCAAGGCGAATGGCCTGGCCAATCCAGTCCCTTGCACAGCGAGTGCGGCGATCGCTGGCTCAGGCACGGCCGACACCGTTCCCGCCTCGGATATGGTGCCCATCGCAGCGAATTTCTTTCAGTCCTCGGTGTGGCCGCTGCCTAACCTTTCCGGGGCCGTAAACAATGCCACGTATGTGCAGTTGCTCGATGCATCCTATCCGCAGGAGGACGTTCGCGTCGATTACGTACTCTCGCAAAACGACCGCTTCTTTGCCCGCATGTCGTATGCCCAGAAGTCGAACACCCAGCCGTTCCTGGTGGGGAGTAGCACCAGCCCGGCGATCTTCATGAATGACGGAAACGCCAACGGCACCAACCAGAGCACGAATGATGCCCTGGCATGGGATCACACCTTCTCGGCCAGCATGATGAACCAATTGCGCCTTGGCTACAGCCGCTACGCCACGCACGACTTCACCACCGCCAACGGAATTGCAGAAAACAATGTTCTAGGCGTTCCCAACGGCAACATCGCCAGTTATCCGGATACCAGCGGCATTGCTGCCGTGAATATGAGCGGGTTCAATATGTCCGGCCAGGGATCCGCTACAGGAGACCCGGGTTGGACGCCTCAGAATTTGGGCAGACTTTCCAACATTTACCAGATCAACGACGCACTTACGATCGTCAAAGGCAGGAATAACTGGAAGTTCGGCGTTGCGATCGAGCCCATTCAGGCGCGCGTCTTTAACGCGCAGAACGATCCGCGTGGTCAATTCACCGCCAACGGCAACTACACCGGTGGGGGCAGTCCAGGAGCCGCCGTAGCGGACTGGCTGGTGGGCGCGCTCAACTACGCTGCCCGCGACCACTTTTTCGACATGCCCAACACGCGAACCAAGAACATCGGGTTCTTTGCCCAAAATGATTACCGCCTCACAGGCAAACTCACGCTGAACCTGGGCGTGCGCTACGACATCTACACGCATCCTGTGGACACGAAGAACCTGCAGAGCAACTTTGTGACGACTGGGCCGAATGCGGGGTTGATCCAGGTGGCCGATTCCAACAACCGCGGCCCGAATGTGAATACCTATTGGAAGAACATCTCGCCGCGCGTAGGCTTTGCCTACACACCGGATGGCGGTAAGACGGCCTTCCGCGCTGCATTTGGGACGAGCTATTTCACGGACAACTTTGGCGCCGACGGCGGCACGCTGGAGCGCAACTTCCCGGAACTGGAACAGGAAAACAACAGCGCGGCCCAGTCGAACTGCACAACTCTCTACACGGGGACCGGACTCAACACGCTGTATTCGCCATGCGGCTCGCTCATCCTGGCCAACGGTCTGCCGCCCGGTCCGGGCGGCACCGCAAGTCCGTATGTGGTACTGGCTCCGCCGGCCGTATCGCCGGGCGGGTTCATCGCATCGCCGGCGGGATTCGGCGTCTACCAGGTGGCCAGCAACTTCAGGCAGGACCTGGCTGCGAACTGGAACGTCAGCATTGAGCGGCAACTTGGCCCGGCGATGTCCATCCACGCTGCGTATGTGGGCACGGCTGGCAACCATCTCTATCACGATTACCAGCTCAACCAGTGCGCCCCAACGACATACGGCAATGGCCCGACGTTTGCTCAACTGGTGGCCAGCGGAATTGAAAACCCGTATCCAAACTGTCTGCCGTTTTATAGCATTGCGCCCTCCATCTCTACCATGGATTACCGCAATAGCGGAGGCAAGTCGCACTACAACTCCGGCCAGTTCGAGTTCCAGCGGCGCACTGGAGCAAACCTGACCTTTACCGCGGCGTACACCTGGTCGAAGATGATGGACAACATCAACAACCCTATCGATTCGTATGACGCCCATGAGGAACTGGATACGGCGGGCTGGCAGCGCAACAACTTCCCGCAGGTCCTTACGCTCACCTATGTCTACACGCTGCCGTTCGGCCGCGGGCAGAAGTTTGCGAATTCGATCTCTCCTGTCGAAGACGCAATTGTCGGTGGATGGTCGGTCAGCGGCATCACCAACTTCCGTTCCGGAGCGCCGCTGCTGATATCGGGAAGCGGCTCGGGCCTCGTAGGGATTACGAGTGGCATCAGCCAGCGTGCGAATTACCAGTGCGCGTCGCCCAACAACCCGCACATGGTTAGCGACTGGTTCCAGACGAGCTGCTTTTCGGAGCCGATTGGATTCGCGCTCGGCAACGATGGCGTCGCCGAAGGCGGGATGTATGGCCCACGCTACCAGGATTGGGATATGTCCTTTAACAAAGCGGTCCACCTGGCCGAGCATACGCAGTTGCAGTTCCAGGCTGAATTCTCCAACATCTTCAACCACGTGAACTATGAGCCCCCAGACACGAACCTGCAGGATGGTGCTGGGAAGTTCGGAGTGATCACGAGCGACTTTTTGCCGCGCATAGGCCAGCTCGGAATGGTTCTTTCGTTCTGAGGCCCATTGCAACAAAACTGCGCGCCCGGGTCCATCCTGATTGAAGTCAGGGTAGACCCGGGGCCGTCGTCATCCGCTCACCTCGTCACGCGATCAAGAATTTCAATAGAATTTGGCGATGTTTGTCGATCCATCCCTCATGAGAAAAAACACGAAGACCAGTCGAAGACATTTCCTGAATACGGCAATTGGATTGGCCGTAACTACCCCTGTATACCTTTCGCGGCCGGAGTTCCTCTGGCCGTTGGACTACGGCGAATCTACAAAACAACAGGAAGGAATGATCGAGTTCGAGTCATCGGACAAGAAGCTTGTGGATGGGTTTCGCTGGGCCAAAGCGCAAGCCTTGGCCTATGCCCGCACCGACGGATCGATTGGCCCATGGTACGAGGCGGCATTGCCGGGAAGAAATGCATTCTGCATGCGTGATGTATCGCACATGAGCACAGGAGCGCAATTTCTCGGCCTGGGAGCGAGAACCCTGAACATGCTGCGCCATTTTGCCGCAAATATTTCGGCGTCCAAGAAATGGTGCACATGGTGGGAGATCACACGCGACAATCTGCCCGCCCCGGTAGACTACAACAGCGATCATGATTTCTGGTATGACCTGCCCGCCAGCTTTGATGTTGTGGACGCCTGTTACCGGCAATGGCTATGGTCACGCGATGCGGCTTATCTCGACGATGTGTTCCTGAATTTTTACCGTCATACGGTTACCGATTACGTGGAGACCTGGAGCCGAAGGCATGATGGCCTTCTCGAACATCTGTCGGCTGATGGCCATATGGGTATTGCAACTTATGACGAGGATCTGCACGACCAGGTTCTTGTTGGGTCCGACCTGATCGCAGCGCAGTACGCCGCTTACCGCGACTACGCTCAAATCGAGCACGCCAAAAATGAGATGAAGGCTGCGGCCGAGTTCCAGCGAAAGGCTGAAGCGCTGAAGGCGCTCTATAACCACGAGTGGTGGGATGCAAGGCGCAACTGCTATTTCGGCGCGCTCGGGGAAGACGGAAAGTTCCATGCCGAGCTGAAGGAAGGCGACGGCAGGTGCACCCTTGAGCTTCCTCTCTATTACGGGCTGACCACCGCGGGACCCAGGACGGATGCCATGCTCGACATCCTGGAGAAACGGCTGAGGGCCGATCTGACCGCACCCAATGGAGTTGTCGGAGGGGTGGAAGGCCGCTCCTATATGCCGGACATCTTCTACACATACGGTCGTTCCCGCGCGGGTTACTTAGCGCTCGCGGCAATGATGGATCCGGCTCTGAAACGTCGCGAATACCCTGAAGTTTCCTACACGGTCATCGGCAATCTCGGTTCGGGATTGATGGGAATCCGTCCGTCTCGGCATACCGGGATAATCGAGACGTTCCCGCTACTGACCAGTGACACGAGTTGGGCTGCGCTTCATCACGTGCCTGCTGGTTCCAACACGATCTCAGTGAGACATGAATCGACAGCGAAAACCGAACTTACGAATCAGGCGGGACAGGAGCTTGGTTGGCAAGCCGGATTTCCTGGAAGGGCCTCTGCGCTGCTGGTCAACGGCAAAAGAGTTCCGGCGCAAAACCGCCTTCGAGCAGGAGGCGCTCAAGAATCTTACTGCGAAGTTCGCGTCAGAACCGGTGAAACGTGCGTCGTTTCGGTCCCCGAGGGATGAGTGGAAATGTGGATATGCCGGCTCTCTTGTTTTGATATGCGGCGACGTGCTTTTAGAGCGGAATCCGAGCAACAGTGCCCACTTGGCATATGGTGCAAGGTGGCTTTTTCTTGATGAAAAAGCCACTTGATGATCGTGCCGTTGGGTACACCTGCTCGAATTCCGCTATAGGGGCAGACTTGCCGGATGAATGCTTCTGAATCATCGACAATGCGAGGGGGGAAAAATGACACACGACTCAACACGCCGCGAGATGCTGAAAGCAACGGCCGCCTCACTCGCGCTGATGGGGATTCCGGGCGCTCTGGACAGTGCTGCTTTGGCGGAGATCATTACCAAGTACAACTACGCGCCCAAACAACGCAACTTGCCCATGGGAACCGCTCGCGGTATCTATCCAGGACGTGTGGTGTGGGCGCGCGACCCGAAGGCCGCGCACTGGAGCGGGGATCGGGAGTCCGTCACCGACCAGTGGTGGATGGACAAAAACACGGATCAGGCACGTGTCGACGCGATGACCTCGCAGCTGCTGCGCAAGATCACGGGCGCGGCCAAGGATGACGACGCATGGAGAGCCATCTTCACCTATTATGGCAAACGCTACAAGGGCACGAACGCGTACCGGGCCGGCGAAGTTGTTGCTGTGAAAGTGAACCTGAACAATAGCAAACCCGTCGTTCCCACGAACCTGGTCAATGTGTCCCCGCAAGTCACGCTGGCTGTCGTCCGTCAGCTGGTCAATCATGCGCATGTTGCGCCGCAAGACATCCTCGTCTATGACGCGCAGCGGAACATCTATCCCGGACTCCTGGACAAGATATGGAACGAGTACAAGGACGTGCGCTTTGTGCAACGAGACGCGCCCGACCCCGAGCACCAAAAGCACCCGGCGTACGGCAAGATCTACGGTCTCGAGCAGGCGCACTGGGTCGAGGGGCAGAGCTATTCGGCCGATCACTTCGACAATGCCCGTTTCATTCCGCAACAGGTGAAAGACGCAACCTATCTAGTGAATGTGGCTTTAGTGAAAGCCCATTCCTATCCTTATGCGGCGGCCGAGGGCGGCGACGAAGGGCAGACGGGCGTCACGCTGACGGGAAAAAACCATTTCGGCTCGATCAAAGGGCCTGGCGAATTGCATAGCATTATCAATACGAACCAGGGCGGCACGCCTCACGCTTATTCACCGATTGTCGATCTCTCCGCATCTGCGAACCTTGGCGCCAAGACGATTCTGTACATGCTCGACGGCCTCTATTGTGCTCGAAGACACATGTCTTATCCGCTGCATTTTCCGAATGCGCCGTTCTTCAACCGTGTCGAGCCGTACGAAAATCCGGAATGGCCGGCGAGTATTCTGGCGTCGCTCGATGGCGTCGCGCTCGACTCGGTCGGACTCGACATTCTCTATTCGCAAACGAAGAACAATGTTGATGAGAACGGACATCCGCGCATCCTGATTCGCGAAAACGCGGATGACTATCTGATGGAAGAAGCCCTGGCCGATCATCCGCCGTCGGGAACCAGCTATCAGCAGGGCGGCAAACCAGTTGCAAGCCTGGGTGTTTTCGAGCACTGGGACAGCGAAGAGAGCCGCCAGTACTCACGCAACAGAGACCCGCGGCACGGCAAGGGCATCGAACTGATTTACCTGCCCGTCATTTCGTGAGCTTGTCAGAAGCCCGTTCCTGCATAGGGGCTGATGCAGATGCCGCCGATGAGCTGCTGTCTCCCGTTCCGGCCTGCGTTGCAGAAAGAGGGTGAACCGTTACCAGCGAAGCGCCAAGAACATCGTAGCCCTTTTCCAGGCTGACCCGGAGCAAAACTTGAAATGCAGGAAATGCGCCGCTCGCGCTGGTGCTTCGAGGAAGAGCAATCTCTTGGGCGAGCGCTTCAATTCCCTGGCGCGAAGTTGCAAACAAAACAGCGCCTTCCGATCCTGTTGTATCCAATCCGCCCAGGTCCACAATGTATCGTCCGGGAACGATGCCGGGCTGCACCGTAATCAGGGCATAGTCGGTTTTCAGAACCTGGGTGTTGGAGTCCCGTTCCGTTCGATAGACCGCAGCCTCATTGGGGCGAGGATGCGCGTTAACGATTACACCCCGCCATTGTTCCAGGCGTCCGCCAGGGTTTTGGAAGCTAAAGTCGCCCATCGTACTGAAATGAGCGACCGCGATATTCTGAGAAGAGGAGCCGAGCATAATCACGTTATGCTGTACGAGATCATCCACAGTGATTTCGCGGCTCGGTTTGATAACCGGTTTCAGCCCCATCTGTCCAAACAGGTTCGATAACATTCCGACCGCTTGAAGTTCACCAAAGCCAAGATAAGAGTTCTCGTAATAGAGCTGGCCGGCCTTAGCAACGAGCGCTGGATTCGAGGCAAACTCCTGGGCCACGTGTGGATCGACAGGAGCGCCGCGGAAATCCGTTGCTCCCCGCCGAAAACGGAAAAGATCGTTGAAATTATCCAGAAGAAAAACCGCGTCGGGGTAGGTGATGACCGGGTTCGGATCGTTCCCAAGAAAACTCGACCAGAATGCTTTTACCGGGTCTGCCGATCGACCTGGGCCGGGTTCCAAGCTTGCCGCCGCCTGATTCACGCCGGTGTTTAGAAGCCGCTTGCCGCCCATCCACCAGCCTGCCGCGAAGATGGCGATCATTCCCGCCGCCACAACGATCACCTGAAGAAGCACTGATCTTCCTAAGCGAACCTGCTTCGGACTTGGAGGCTGCCCGGTGCTCCCTGTATTGAGCACATTCGTAAGAACGGCATTTTCCTTCGACAGCACATCATGATCGAAGCCTGCGTTCGTCGGCGCCACGACTTCAAACGTCGGAAGGTAATGCCCCTTGGGAATGTCAATCAGTATTGGATCGTGGATGCCGTCGGTTTCGTAATACTCCTTCAATTTCTGCCGAAGACGATGAAATTGAACCCGGACGATTGTGTCTGTCTTCGGATCAAAATCGTGGGGTCGGCTGAACGCCTCAACACCGACGGTGTATTCCTTCAGCGTCTCTGCGCTGTGGTCGTAGGCTTTTGTGGTCAGATACAGCAGCAACTGCTGCAACATTGAAGCGTTGCGAAAGCTGGCCGAGTGCAGAATCTTTTGCACTTGCCGCTGGCACTCTGCGAGGGGCGGCAGACAGACCTCTTCAGTTCCTGGACTCCCGATCGATGCCACGCATATTCCTCCTGGATCATCGAAATTTGTCACGTGAACAAGAACATTCGCTCAGATGGGCCGTTGGTCCGATCAGTTCGGTCTCTTGTCCGACCCGGTAGAGTGAATGAATTCGGTGATCCATTTCCGCCGGAATGATTCTACGATGAATTCACGCGAAAATTTAAGAGAGCGGTTTTTGAGGGGTCGGCGTGGGAGTGCCGCAACCGCCCGATTTTCGGTTATCCCTTTCTAAACCTATTGAAACGTGCAGCTTAAACCGGGTTCAGCGAATCGCGGACGGAGAACCAGGGAGCCGTGCGCCATCCAACCTCGCCGCGCAGTCCACGATACCGAAAACTCCGGACGACAAAGCCGGCGTTACTCGAAGCATATGGCGGATTGCAGGCAGATTCTATGGTTGCCTGGCAAGGTTAAAGCGCACTTTCTATCTATGCCGTTTTCGAAATGAAACGCAATCAATTTGTTGACCAGTATGGTTTGCATTTCTTAACGGTCGCGAAAGTTATATTGCCAGGACTTTCTAGAACTCAAGTACGATAAGTTCCACTCACCGATGCGGTGTTGAACCTGCGAAACCAACGGCACGATGAGCAGGGAAGAAAAATCCTTGATGTATTTACATTTGCCCAAATTACTGGCGTCTCCTCGCCTGCCACTTCTGTCAAGCCAAGAGGATCGATTCTTTGTCAGGATCCCGCTGCAAATCTTCCCTTCTCCATTGTCTCTGCCTCTGTGAAATGCACGATTCGCGCCAACGGCGTTACTTAAAGATGGATATGAATGGCCGTTTCAATCTCGTAACCAAAGTTGTGTTGCCCTGAGGAGGTTCGCTATGTCTGCCAGAAATCCCGGTTTCCTGGATCACTGTATTCTTGCTCCGCGCCGCCTGGCGTTGATTCTGGGAAGCGTTTGCCTGCTCCTGCTGGCTGGCACGCAATCTGCCTGGGCGCTCTACGACGTTCTCTATAACGGAACTATCGCCTATCTTGCTACTGGGGCCAATAGCACGCCCGGCGTCACTAATCCCTCAGGCGTGGCTGTCGACCTGCTTGGAGATGTCTACGTCGCCGACACTGGCGGCAACCGGATTGTCGAAGTCTCAGCGGCCGGAGTCACTGCGGTCTTATCGATCTCCGGCTTGAGCCCGGCGCTAAATGCTCCGCACCAACTCACCGTCGACGCCGCAGGCAATCTCTATATCGCCGACACGGGCAACAACCGCATCGTCAAGGTCGATACATCGGGCAACGGCACGGTGGTCAGCACGCCAAGCCTCACCCTGAGCGGGCCGCAGGGCGTAGCGGTCGATACCTCCGGAGACATCTACATCACAGATACGGGCAACAACCGTGTTGTCAAAGTGACGGCAGGCGGAACCGCCTCCGTGTTCGCAACCAGCTCTGGCGTTGCACTGACTTCACTCAGCTCTCCCAAAGGCATCGCTACCGACAACTATGGCAATGTCTATATCGTTGATACGGGTAACAACCGCGTCGTCGAAGTGACGACGGCGCTGGTCGGCTCCAACATCACCTCCGCCATCTCGTCTCCATCCCTGAGTGCTCCCGTCTCTGTAAGCGTGGGCAGCAACGGAAATGTCTATGTCGTCGATGGACCAGACAACGATCGCATCGTCCTTGTGAGGCCTCAAGGCGGGGGGTACTACGATCTACTCGACGACAGCAATCCTGAGTTCAACGGGGTTCCCTCGGCCGTCGCTCAGTCCGCCAACGGCAGCTTCTATATCGCCGATACGGAAAACGATGACGTCGATACGTTTCAGATCAACACCGCAGGGTTCGGACATGTAACCGAGGGAACCTCGGGTACGCCTCTGACGCTCAACTTCAGTATCGGCCTCTACACGACGCTGAACAGCGTTTCCATCTACACCACAGGCACGCAAACCAATGACTTCACCATCGCTGCCAACAGCGGATCACCTTGCACGAACGGAACCGGCGGGCTTGTCAACTGCACCGTGAATGTACAGTTCACGCCTACTGCGGCAGGACTTCGTCGCGGAGCGCTCGTGCTGTCGCACACCGATCAATTCCCGTCGACGACAACCTCAAACTTTGTCGTGCCTCTCTTTGGCTACGGCGACGGGCCGGTGGCCGCGCTCTCGCCGGGCGTAGCCAGCGTCGTCAACGCGGGCACCGTCTCGGTCGGCGAGCCTTTTCAAACCGCGGTTGACGGCGCGGGTAATATCTACGTCACCAGCTATCTCAACAGCACCTTGTTAAAGATCCCTGCCGGAGGCGGCGCCGGAACCACTGTGACAATTCCCGCTCTGCCCAGTCCCACAGGCCTTCAGAATCCCACCGGGCTGGCAATTGACGGCGCCGGCAATTTGTTTATTGCGGATTACGAACATAGCCGCATCGTGGAAGTGACGCCCAGCGGTACCTCCAGGGTCGTCACGATTAGCGGGCTGAGCGTCGGACTAAGCCTTCCCACCGCACTCGCCTTTGACGGTTACGGGCATCTGTTCGTGAACGACTATGGCAACGGCCGCATTGTTGTTCTCACCCCTGACATCATCAACGGCGATGGCACCGCGGGCGTAGCCGACGGATATGTCTACGCTATCGGCGGCTACACGCTGGGTACGGATAATTCGACGGGCATTGCTGTCGACTACAGCGGCAATATATACGCCCCCGATGAAAGCAACAATCGCGTGATCGAAATCAATCCACTTGGCAATGAGTCCACGGTCTCGCTGCCCGGCGTGGGAAATCTCAGCGGGCCACTGGGAGTAGCCGTCGATCCCTCTGGGAATCTCTATGTTATGGATTCCGGAAACGCACGGATCATCCAGAAGACGACGACCGGAACCGTGTCCGTGATGAAGTACTCGGGGCCGAGCCTCGGGCAATTTATCTTCGGGCTTGCCGTGGACGGCGGCGGGAATGTTCTGATTTCGGATTTCGTCAACAACCGCCTCGTTTTGGACAACGTGGGCCAGTCGGCGTGGACATTTCCAAATACCAAGGAGGGACAGACCAGCACTGCGCAGACGACAACGGTCACCAATCTCGGTGATCAGCCGCTGGTCTTCTCCGCCAACCCGGCCTACACAGCGAATTTCTCCGAGAACACGTCGGATACGAATCTCTGTACCTCGGACACCAGTCTGACTGTGAGCCAAACCTGCGACGTGTCGATTCTCTTCTCTCCGCAGTCGGTGGGCAGCCTAAGCGCGAATATCTCCGTAACAGACGACACGCAAAATGTCGCCAGCTCTACGCAGCAGATTGCGGTGAGCGGCACAGGACTGAATCCTGGAGATACGACCACCACCACGCAAACGAACCCGGCGCTCAGCAGCTATAGTTACGGACAACCGATCACGATTTCGGTGCATGTGGCGGATACGACTCATACCAGCACAATTCCCACGGGAACTGTGACATTCACCGATGCACTTACCTCAACGATTACTCCCGAGAATCTTGATTCCAATGGAAATGCGACATTGTTGAACAATGGAGTGTTGAACGGGATCGGCACCCACAGCATCTTGGCAGCCTATGGCGGTGTTAGTGGGTCATTCCTGTCCAGCAGCACCACCATCTCTGTCGCGATCACGCAGGCTTCGACCACGGTAACTGGTCCGGGTTCCGCGCTTACTCTCGCCGCCGGCCAAAGCGGCTCTGCCACCATCACGATTACGCCCCAGTACTCCGGTACAGGCGTCACCATGCCCTCGGGTTCCATCAGCTATACGATTGTGAATTCATCGAGTGCAACCGTATCGTCGGGAACGGCAACGCTCACCGCAGGCAGCACGGCATCGACGGCAACGGTTCCGATTCCCAATACACTTACTCCGGGAAGTTACACCATTAATGTCACTTATGGCGGAGACACCAACTATCAATCTGCAGCGGCTAGTCCGATTGCATTGACCGTTCAGCAGATCACTCCCACGATCACCTGGAGCCCATCCAATTCAATTGCCTATGGGACGAGTCTGAGCGCGCTCTTGACGGCCACGGCCTCATCCGGTGGCAGCAGCGTTGCGGGAACATTCGCATACACAGCAACGGCCTCAGGCGGTTCTCCCACTCCGGTAGGAGCGTCGACAGTGCTTGGAGCAGGAACGTACACTCTGCAGGCAACCTTTACTCCAACTAACTCCGGGACCTACACAACAGCAACATCCAGTGTTGCGCTGACCGTAGGTAAAGTCACACCCTCGGTCGCACTGACCGCCAATAATAACCCGGTTATCCTCACCGGCACGGTGACCTTCACGGCTAAAGCCAGTTCTTCGGCCGGCACGCCGACCGGCTCCGTCGGTTTCTACGATGGAACCACCCTGCTGAGCACCGTCGCTCTCGCCGGCGGAACAGCAGCGTATACCACTTCGAGCCTCGCGGCGGGGACGCACTCCGTTACGGCAGTCTACTCGGGCGATAGCAACTTTACTTCAGTGACCAGCACGGCTGTCTCGGAGCTGGTACAGGATTTCACCATCAGCACGCCGACGTCGGGCAGCACAAGTGCGACTGTTACTCCAGGCGGCACGGCAACCTATACCCTTGACATCGGACCTTCGGTCGGAACTGTCTTCCCGGCTCCCGTGACGCTATCGTTGAGCGGGCTTCCTCCGGGTGCGACCGGCACGCTCTCCCCGACGGTTCTGCCGGCGGGCTCGAGCCTCAGCTCGGTTACGCTGACCATCCAACTTCCGCCACAGACGGCCCGCAACAATCAAAAGTCCAGCCCGATGCGCAGCTCCCCGCTGATTCTTGGGCTGCTGATTCTGCCCTTTGCGCAGAAACTGCGCCGGACCGGAAAGAGACTGAGCGGCAAGCTTACATTCTTGTTGATGCTGATTGCCGGCACCGCCGGGTTCACAGCCATGACTGGTTGCTCATCGAGCAACGGTTTCTTCGCACAACAACAGCAGAGCTACACCATCACCATCACCGCGACGAGTGGCACCCTGTCGCATTCCACCAACGTCACGCTCACGGTCGAGTAAAAGGAGAATCGGAATGCGCGTTTTCAAGTTCACCAGTCTATTCATCGTGGGCGCTCTCATCGCGGCTGCATACACGGCGCAGGCGCAGAAAGAAACCGAGGGCAGGCTCGATCTTGCCCTCAGTTATCAGGCCATGCGTTCGAATCCTGTTGGCGGTTCTAACTTCTGGCTGCAAAGCGGGAGCATGGAACTGCACGGTCAGTTCTGGCGTGGCCTGGGTGCGGTCGCAGAGATCTCCGGTTTCCATCAGGGCAATGTCGACTCTACCGGCGTGAGCCTGGACATCGTTACGGCCACCTTCGGCCCGCGCTACACCTGGTTCTTTCCGCACAGCCGCCTGTCTGTTTACGGACAGGCGCTGGCGGGCGAGGCCTTCGGTTTCAATAGCGTCTTTCCGGGTGTGTCCAGCACTACAGCCAACGCCAACAACCTGGCCTTCGAACTGGGCGGTGGCGTGAACTACACGCTGGATCACCATCTGTCCCTGCGCGCGCTTCAGGCGGACTGGCTGCGCACACAACTGCCCAACGCGGCCGCCAATGTGCAAAACAACCTTCGCCTTGGCGCTGGCCTCGTCCTGCACTTCAAATAGAAGTGCCAGCGGTCAAGCGAATCTGACAAAACGGAGAGACAGCGAATTCATGCAATAGCGAAGTCCCGTCGGCCTGGGACCATCGTCGAAGACATGGCCAAGATGGGACTCGCACAGCCGGCACTTGACCTCGGTACGCTCCATTCCCAACGAAAAGTCACTGCTCTCGCGCACATTTTCCTTCGCAATCGGCTGCCAGAAACTAGGCCATCCTGTGCCCGACTCGAATTTGGTGTCGGAGCTGAACAGCGCCGTGCCGCAACAGATGCATCGGTAGAGGCCCTTGTCGTGATTGTTCCAATACTCGCCAGAAAATGCGCGTTCCGTTGCTGCATGGCGCGTCACTTCGAACGAAGCGGGCGATAATTGTTGCCTCCACTGCGCATCGGTCTTGACCACGACTGGCAACGTAGCAATATCCTCACGCTGTCCCGTGTCAGAGAACTGCACGATCTTCACTTCCTTGGGAACGTCTCCTTTTGCCTCGACCACCGCAACTCCATCCCGGAGTTTAAGCGCCATCGCCGCAACAGCAGGGCCGCCCGAAACAATCAAAGTTCGACGAGTCAATCTGCGCACATCGTTTTCCGATTTCTGAACCATGATCCCCTCCTAGAGATTTCCTCATCCGAAGGTGAAGGAAAAAGCCTGCACTCCTGGATCCTCAAACTCAATCGCGAAGACGTGGTCCGTGATTGCGCCTTTTTGCCTGACCAGTTGATACAAACGATGGTCTGTAACGACACCGTTGCCCTCTGCATCGGTGTCCACACCATGATTCTCTCCGGGCGCCTGGCCGTCAATCGTCACTCGATACCGGACCGGCTTCCCGTCTGTGGTTGGGCCGAGTACGAGATGCAGGTCACGGGCATGGAAGTGAAAGACGATCTTTCCGCCTGTCGATTTGAGCACCGCGATTTGTTCATGATCGATCCATTTACCGTCCAGCCCCCACTGATTGAGTCCTGGTTTGGCTGGCGCTGTGTACGTCTTCTCCGCATCCTGCCTGATGCCGCCCGGCGATGCGAAGTGTTCGGCGCGCGCATAGCCGATGTAAGTCTCCGGCGAGAGCACGTCATTCGTGTCGGCAGGCGCCTCCACTCCCTGTCCGTGGACGCTAACAGCGCTTGCAGACATCGGCTTCGCATTTCGTTCCTGCAGAAGCTGCTGAATCCAGTGTTCGGACTGGTCGTAGTTTCCCTCACCGAAGTGCTCAAATCGGACTTTTCCTTTGGCATCGATGAAGTAGTGAGCTGGCCAATACTCGTTGTGAAAGGCGTTCCAGATCGCCCGGTTGCTGTCGAGCGCAATCGGATACGTAACGCCAAATTTCTGGACGGCCTTTTGCACGTTCGGAAGCTGTTTCTCGAAGTCGAATTCTGGCGTGTGCACGCCAATCACCACCAGGCCGTCGTCCTTATATTTCTGCGCCCATGCTTCGATGTATGGCAATGAACGCAGGCAGTTGATACAGGAGTACGTCCAGAAATCGACCAGTACAACCTTGCCCTTGAGCTGTTTGGCGGTTAGCGGTTCGGAGTTGATCCAACCGGTTGCACCTGACAGCCCATACAAAGGCGCGCTTCCGACGATGCTCGGAGGTTCCTGATCCTCCGCTCCAAGCCGACCCGCGATCAGGGTCCAGCCGACCGCGACCATAACCAGCACGCGCAAGGCCCGCACGCGCCATTTCCAAACCTTACCCATATTGGCTTCAATCCCCCATGGAACACTATAAATAGGGTGAGGTGCAGCCTAATGCCTGATACCACCCTTCCTGTAGACGCTTTCGAAGAGCAACGCGTTACAGAACTTCGTGCAGCTCAGTCCAAGGCTGAACGGCTGTTCCACGAAATCGAGGCACGGAGCCTGATTCGCGCGGGACTCAGCGAAGGCCAGTTGAACGCTGAAATCTACGAACTGGCAAGGGAAATGTATGGCATCACCACGTATTGGCACAAACGAATCGTCCGTGCCGGAAGGAACACTTTAGCGCCCTACGCGGAGAACCCGCCCGATCTGACGATCGGCGAAGATGACATTCTCTTTCTGGATCTCGGGCCTGTTTTTGAGGACTGGGAAGCCGATTTCGGACGGACCTTTGTCATTGGCTCCGACCCGCTGAAGCACAAATTACGGGATGATATCGCTGCCGCGTTTGCGGAAGGAAAGCGATACTTTTACGAAACTCCCGACATCACAGCGAACCAGCTTTTTACCTATGCAGGGTCGCTTGCGCACAAATTCGGTTGGGAGTTCGGCGGCCCGATTGCCGGCCATCTCATCGGACAGTTTCCACATGAGAAAATCGCGGGCGATAAGGTGACGCTCTACATTCATCCCAATAGCCACCTGCCGATGCGATCGCTCAATGAGAAAGGCCAGAAGCGCCACTGGATTCTCGAAATCCATTTCGTTGATCGCGAACACGAGATCGGCGGATTTTTCGAAGAGTTGCTGACAGTCGACTAGAATCGGAAAGCAAAGAACACTCGAATCAGCAATCGCGCAGGGCTATTTCGGCATCGGGATCGATTCAGCCTTACCGATGGCGCGTTCGGTGAACCAGAGAGTATCACCCACTGGCTCGATTCCAGTCGGCGTTTTAAGTCCATCCTTGAGCACGGTCACGCTCGCTTTGTCCCCATTGATCGTCATGGCGGAGATAATGCCACTGCCGTTTTCGGCGACGTAGAGCTTTCCGTTCGCTGCACGCATCCCATCCGGCCCTCGCACTGGCTGATCCATCCAGATATCGACAGGCGTACCCGGCTTACCGGCGGCGTCGACCGGGATGCGGTAAAGCTTATTGAAGAACACGTTGTTTACGTAGAGCACGCCATCGAGGAAGGTGATGCCATCGACACCTAACAGCGTCCGATGCTCCAGGAAAAGCTCCGCGGCGGAAGCACCGGCCGTGAGCTTGTAGATTCTGCCGTTGGCAGTGTCGGTGATATAGAGTGCCTTGTCCGGTCCGATCGCGAAATCGTTGCACGTGCTGTCGTCTCCCGGAAGGTCCCAGCGCAACTTGGGCGTACCTGTGGAGAGATCGAAGCCTCGTAGCGCGGTGTGTTTCCGCATCGGAGTAGTGCCCGGCACCGGAGTCAACTGGCACGTCCACAAAGTATTGCTGGCGGCATCGGCAAGCATGCCGAAAAACCATGTGCCCGGCCCTTCAGCGCTGGCGTCGATAAACTTTTCGGCGGTCGACGACCCCGGTCGCACCTTATATACGAACGGCGAACTGGCGCTGCCAACAATCAGTACGCCGCTCGGCGCCACGGTCAAGCTTTCCGGCTGTGATTTGGCATCGCCAATCAGAATCTCAGCCGCAACAGCGCCATGCGCAAAACTTACGGCCAGAGCGATACAGGTGGCGACGCGGCAAGCGCTGGAGAAAGACATAGTCAAGTTTCCTCGGAGTCTATCGTTGTTTTCAACGATAAATGATTTGTGCCAGTCAGGAATTAAATGAAGCAGGCGAAGCCGTGTTCGATGGCTCAGCCCAGTATACGGAAGAACGCCTGAATTGAGTTCGGCAATAAGCGCCTATTGCGGCCCCTCCGATAGCGATTGTGTTGCGCGCGGAAAAGGTTGGAGAGCCCTATCGCGATGAGGAAAAATTCTATGCTCTCTGGTCCGACGCTGATCCCTGCCGGGACTTGGCCAAAAACTCTGCCGCTCTCCATGTCGCCGTCTGGTATGCACAACATGACGTCGGTCCGCGAACTCATTGCCCGCAAAGCGAATGTAAATGCGATGGCCGCTCGCGATCGCACTCCGCTTCAGCTTGCCGCGCTTGCGAAGATTCGTATTGGAAGTCCACTCGCAAGCCCTACTCGGTTACCACCCTGCTCGCCGCTGGAGCAGCAAAGGATGGCATCGATCTGCCTTCGGGCTATTTGTGAGGGAGAAGTAGCTACAAGTAACTACCTCATTGGAAACCTGACAACGATTCCGGCACCCAGGCGAAGATTGTTTTGGACATTGGTGTCGGAGTTCGGCAGTTGTGTGCGCAGCCAGTCGGCTTCGATGGCGCGCACAGAGAAATGATGTGCGACCGGCAGGTCCATACCGCCGCCTAGCTCGAACGCCAGGCTATTGGCAGAGCCGGCGGCCGGCGAAGCGCCGGGAAAGACACTGTTGAAGCCGAAGGCTTTTCCTACCAGAGCCTGGCCGAAGAATGCATAGGGGCGATGCGCCGGCGACCATTGATAGCGCGGTCCGAAGGTGGTGATCATCATGTCGAGGCCAACTCCAGAATTGCTCGCGTTCTGGGTGTGCGCGCCAGAGATGTTCGCCATTGCGCCCCACCCGTGCCAGAACTGTCCATTGACTTGAACGCTGCCGCCTTGCATCCAAAAGTTGTCACCGGGCACTACGTTGGAAAGTTGCGCGCTATAAAGAACAGTGACCTCCAATCCGGGTGCGGTCGGCGTACCCGGACTGCTTCGCTGCCCCAAGAGAGGCAGCCCTAACCCAATGCAAGCGCCTGCAAGGAGCAGCTTTCCGCAAATTGAAATCCGCATTTCGAATACTCCTTGTTACTCGACGTTGAGCGTCAGGGTGGTGGATCGAACCAGTGGGCCGGAAGTAGCGGTGACCGTTACGGTATAGCTCGCCGGCTGCTGGCTGAAGAAGCCGTTCCCGGTGACGCAGCCGCTTAAGCTGGACAGGGCCGCTAAACCGCCAGCCGTCATCAACAGTGCGAAGACCACGCGGCTAAGGCGCTTGCGTGCGCGGCGCAACCGGAAGGCGAGCGGCAGCAGCACGCCCCAGAAGATGGGTGTGGACTTATGACCAGGCAAATCCTCGCCCTTGGCGTGCGCCGAGGCGGACGCTAACTGGATGGTCAGAGAGATGGCCGGTAACGGGGTGTTCGCCGGGAAGGACCACGAGTTGGCGGTGAGCTGAGTCCATGAAGATGGAGTGATCACCGCTGTTGCCCCTGGGGGCATTCCGGTAACGGTCAGCTTGACCGGGGTGGGGAAGATGGTGCCTGCTGTGGGGATGATGTCCAGCGGGTAGGTGGCCGATCCTCCGGGCGAGGCGGTCTGAGTAGTCACGCTGCTGCCGCCGCTTCCGGAACCGGAAGTCAGGCTGAAGTCGAGAATCGATTGCGCCAGCGGCGCGCTCGTGACTGCGGCAAAGTTCGCATCGCCGTTATAGACCGCGGTGATGGAATGGACTCCGTCGCTCAACGAGGAGGTCGTCAGCGTGGCCGCACCCGCGGAGACCGTTTCCTGGCCAAGCAGGGTTGTGCCATCCAGGAAGCTGACCGTACCGGTTGGCGTGCCGACCGTCGAGTTCACGGTGGCGGTGAACATCACCGTGGTTTGGGCCACGGCAGGGTTGGTTCCGGAAGACAGACTGACTGCCGGCGTCAACTGCCTAATCGTCATGGTTCCGGTGGCCGTTCCGGCATAGTCGCTGTTGACGATTGTCGCCACGACCGTATATTGGCCGCCCGTGGTGGGCGCAGTCGCGCTGCCGTTATAGGTGAAGGTCACGCTCAGCCCGCTGGGCACAGTAGTGGCCGTGGCCGACAGTGGAGAGCCGGTATAAGTCTGCGTCAGATTGCCCAGTGTCACCGTAGCTGTGGCCTTGGAGATCACCAGCGTTCCCGTGGCTGAGCCCTGGTAGTTCGGATTGTTGATGGTGCCGACCACGGTGTAGCTTCCTGCCGCAGTGGGCGCAGTCGCGCTGCCGTTATAGGTGAAGGTCACGGTCAGCCCGCTGGGCGTGGTGGTGGCCGTGGCAGACAGTGGAGAGCCGGTGTAAGTCTGCGCCAGATCGCCCAGTGTCACCGGGGCTGTGGCTTTCAAAATGGTCAGTGAGTACGCCGTGCTGCTGCCCGAGTAAGGTCCGGTTCCGGAGCTGCTGTCGGTTACCGTCACGGTGAACGAGTAAGGTCCGCCCGCCGCGGTTGGGGTTCCGCTCAGCACTCCGGCGTTCGTCAGCGTCAAACCAGCCGGCAGCGTTCCGGTATGCGAGTAAGTGTAGGGAGCCGTTCCGCCGCTCGCGGTAAACGTCTGGCTGTAAGAGCTGCCCACTGTGCCCGAGGTCAGCGTCGCGCTCGATGGCGCCACAGTGATCGTTGGTGGATTGATGGTGAGCGAGTAGGTTTGGCTGGCGGTGTTCGAGTTGTGATCGGTCACTTGCACTGTAAAGGAGAAGACTCCTCCCGCGGTCGGCGTTCCGCTCAGGTTTCCGGCGGGGCTCAGAGTCATTCCAGCCGGCAGGTTGCCGCTGATTACCGCAAAGGTGTAGGGAGCGGTTCCGTTGCTGGCCGCAAAAGTGACTCCTGTATAGGCCGACGCCACGGCGCCTTCCGGAAGCGTGGTGCTCGCCGGCGTGGTGATGGAGATGAGCGGCGCGGTCCCGGTTCCGCTGAGCGAGATGGGCTGGGTTACCGCCGTGCCGTTGAGGTTGTTGTCGGTCAACGTCAGCAAGCCGGTGATCGAACCCGTCGATTGCGGTGTAAAGTCGACCCCATACGAGCAGGTGACATTCGCTCCTAGGACGAGCCCAGCGCCGTTGACGGGCACATTGGGGCAGGTCGTCGATCCATCGATGGAGAAGCTGCCGCCTCCGCCGGAGAATGCCGGATTGGTGCTCGAGGAGGAAGAGGTAAAGGAGAGAGGCATGTTGCCGTAGTCGAGCACAGCGAAAGACTGCGGATCGTCCGTCGTGTCGGCCGTGTCTTCGGGCGTCGAGGTAGCGAAAGTAATCGAAGGCAACACATTCCGGTTTTGCTTGTAGATTGCGCCGCCGCCGTCTCCATCGTTCCAGTCCATGTAGAGATTGCCGGCTCCATCGAGGGCCATGGGCGCCCAGCTGCCGAAGGGAGTCGTAAAGAGCTGCATTCGCGCGGCGTAGGTTCCGCTGGTCAGCACGTACTCGTAAACGGGCGTCGAGGTTCCGGAGTTGTTCGTATCGGCAACATAGATGTTGCCGTTCGTATCGATGACGATCCCGTAGGGGTTATACAAAGTGGAGTCGATGGTGGCGAAGGATGCGCTGTACTCTCCGCTGATGTAGAGGATCTCCATCAGCTCGGCAGTGTTGGAGCTGGTCGAAGCCAGAAAGAATACGTCCCCGGAGGCATCGACGGCGATTCCGGTCGGGGACGCGGTACCTCCGCCGAGAGCGGTGGAGTTGGCCAGCGTGACCTGGGAGCCGTAGCCGTTATTCACCGACAAGCCCGTCCAGGGCAGCTCGGCGATAAGCTGCGCCGAGTTGTCGGAGAGGAACAGGTCTCCCGCGCCGTCGATGGCGATTCCATTGGGGAAGACCAGGCCGGAGCCGCTCAGCGAGACGGCCGTTCCATAGGCAGTTCCATTCCATGGGTACTTGAGAATCGCGCCGGTGCTTATATCGTAATTGTTTATGCCGACATAGAGATTTCCCGCGCCATCGACAGCCAGGGCTCCGGTGGTGGCGTAGGGATTGCCGGGAAGGTTGAGAGTGCTGGGCGCGATCACAGATCCATAGGAGCTGCCCTGCCAGGGAAACTCGAGGACCGCTCCCTGGTAGGAGTTCGAGTTGCCGTCTACGAAGAAGACATCGGAGTTGGCATCGACGGTGATCGCCTCAGGCCAATACGTCGTGATATCGGGGGTGAGCATGGTCTGCGTGCCCGGAGGGAACAGCACCTGCGGTCCCGTTCCAGTGCCGCTCAGATAGGCCGTAGCCAGAACGTTGCCCGAGCCGTCTTCGAGCAGCACCGCGCCGTAGCGCGGTCCCGGATAGCGCGGCATAAACTGCACCGCCACCGTGCAGGCGCCCGCGGCGCTGTAGTTGTAGCTGGTCCCGTTGGTGTCGCAGGTACCCGTGCCGGCATCGGTAAAGTCCAGCCCGGTTGCGCCCTGGGTCACGACGATGGGCGTGCCGATGTTGCCGCCTCCCGTGAAGGTGAACGTCACATTCTGGGTAGTGGAAGAGCCCACCGGCTCGCTTCCCAGGCTCGTCGGTGCAGGATTCGCGGCCGTAGCAGTGGTTGAGTTGACGGTAAGTGTGACGCTGGCCGTAGCCGTGCCCGGATAGGTG
Organism: Acidobacteriaceae bacterium; assembly: GCA_030037705.1. Classification (GTDB taxonomy): domain Bacteria; phylum Acidobacteriota; class Terriglobia; order Terriglobales; family Acidobacteriaceae; genus Telmatobacter. The sequence continues at coordinate 25,705 of JASHQE010000175.1, forward strand.
CCCTGATTCGAAGGCGTAA
>JASHQE010000004.1 GCA_030037705.1 Acidobacteriaceae bacterium
CTGGAAATGACGATGCTTTGACATCTTGATGAGCGTATTGTCCGTGGAGCTGCGAGACGAACCGCAGATGTTTCGACTCTCCGCTCAACATGACAGTGCTTGAATGATCGGTCTGAAGCCGGGCACCCAGCATCGTGCTCTACCCATCACCGCCTAAACCGGGGCCACCCGCCGTTTTGTCCCACTGTCCCTACGGGACGCGCATTCTATAACGAATTTCCATATCCCAACCCCACGCTGAAGCGCGGGGCTAAAATCCATTGCGCCTACGGCGCACACGGTTTCACGTCGTACCAATCTCGATTCAGTTCAACCCACGCCGCCCTTACAAAGACAACCGCAGATGTTTCGACTCTCCGCTCAACATGACAATGCTTGAATTGTCGGTCTGCAACTGAAAGTTGATCGATGGGTCGATAGCCTAACTCCGCACCCGCGTACCCGGCATACATTCATTTCTCGTGTAGGGAGAAAACGAGAATAGCCTAGGCCGGAGCGCGCAGCGCGACGTCCTGGGTCGATGTCTCGGAGACAAAAAGCCCTGCCTTTCACCACGCACCCAGCAGTTTCCGGACCAGGATCAACTGGCCGACATGATAAGCATTGTGGTCGGCGATGAGCAGGGCCTCCCGCAGGATCGTCTGACCGTCGCCATGCGGAATCTTGGCATAGAGATCGGTCTCGGGGGCGAGGATGAGATCGCAGAAGGTCTTCAGGTCTTTGCGGAAGGCGCGCACGCTCTTGTCCCAGGCATTCTCATCGGGCGGCATGGCCGCAGACGGCCAGTAACCGCCCGGCCAGTCGGGCGACTTGTGCTTCGCATTCCGCGAAAACTCGAGAATGTCCCATTGCGCAATGCGCAGATGCTCAAGCAGCTCCCACGGCGAGTGCTCCGCGCCCTTGGGGCGCTTGCCGCGCAGCGCAGCGGGCAGGCCTTTGATGGAAGCTTCAAAATCGGCGTGCGCGTTCGATCCGGTGAGCAGATCGAGCAGGTGCTGGCGAAGGAGCCGATCGTGACCGGCTTGCTGTGATTGGGGCATCAGGAGTCTCCAGGATCGAAGCAGACAGGCTCGCCTGGAATGATTCACCAGCCAGACGCAAAGATGCTCGAATCGCGCGCTCCAGCGCGTAATTTACAGGCTCAGCGCTTGGCTCTGCGCTGCAAAGATCTCCTTCATCCCGCTCTCCGCCAGATCGATCAGCCCATTCAACTCCGCGCGCGAGAACGAACCCTTTTCCGCCGTCGCCTGCGTCTCGATCAGTCCTCCATCGGCGGTCATCACTACATTCATATCCACCTCGGCCTGCGAGTCTTCTTCGTAGCAGAGATCAAGCAGCGGCGTGCCGGTGACGATGCCCACCGAGACTGCGGCCACCATCTGTTTGAGCGGGGAGTGCTTGAGCGTACCGGCCTTCACCAGGCCATTGATCGCGATGGCCAGCGCCACGGCCGCGCCGGAGATGGCCGCGGTGCGCGTGCCGCCGTCGGCCTGGATCACGTCGCAATCGAGGATGATGGTCCGCTCGCCGAGAGCCTGCATATCAACCACCGAGCGCAGGCTCCGGCCGATGAGCCTTTGGATCTCATGTGTGCGGCCGCCGATTTTGCCTCGCTCGCTCTCCCGCGGTGTGCGGGTGACGGTGGAGCGGGGCAGCATGGAGTACTCAGCCGTGACCCAGCCGCGCCCTGAATTGCGCAGCCAGCCGGGCACGCCCTGCTCAAGAGTGGCGCAAGTGAGCACGCGGGTGTTCCCGAAGGATACGAGGACCGCGCCCTCGGCGGTTTGGACATAGCCGGGTGTGAGCGAGAGAGGACGAAGTTGGGCAGGGTCTCTGCCGCCGGGACGGAAGAAGGGGCCGGGTGATGGTTTGGACATAGGGGGATTCTACGGCATGGCATCGCAGTTCCCGCGCTAACCAGTCGTATGCGCGTAAGAGGTAGTGAGGCATCCTTTCCGAAGGGAATGCGAAGCGATTGTTTGTGCGAAGAGAATGTTTGTTGGAAAGCTGAAAATATAAATGCACATTCCTGATAAAAAATGCTTGCGCATGGTCTGGAGTTAAGGTTACCTTTCTCTGCTAGGAAAACTACCAGGGGGAATCCAGTGAGTCTTCACGGCGGCCGCAAGGTCCATAATCCGTGGATTCTCGCTTCCGGACGGTGAGTACTCGAATCCATGGATCTCCCGTAGCTGTTTTTAAGAGGAGCCCCCAACTCTCGTTGGGGGCTTTTCTTTTGAGTGGACCTTCCTCCAGTCCAGGGTACGTTTACGCGAATGCAAGCACAGCCATGCCGGGCTGATTGAGCGCGACACCCGGTGAATCGATTCATTGCACCGAATCAACTAACCTGGAGGACCAAGTAAATGAAAGCTAGTTTTTTTCTGAGCACAATGCTTTACGGACGTTGCGACGGGAAACAGAACCGGCTGCATTCGAGCGCCTGCAAACTCGATTCCAGAGTGGGAAATCTGGCCTCGCCTTTCCCAAAACGGAATTTTCCTCGCAACCTATTGATTAAAGATTAAGTTATCTCGAATTCTCCCTCTGAGCCGGTGCAATTTTGGGACGAATCGATCTCTTGTTGTCCGCGGCGAATGCACAGGAATTGGACACAAACTCTTTCCTTTATCAGGAACTTAGAGAGTCGATCCTACTTTGGCACGCTGCGTGTAAGACAGGGGGACAACATCCTGAGTCAAAGAGCGGAAATGGGAAATCTGGAGAAGTCCGGAAGGAAGGAATGTGGGGTCTTCGCGGTCGCAATTATGACTGAGATCCTTCGGGTTCCGGAGCGGACTCTGCAGACGTGTGCCACGGAACGTTTGGAGGAAACGCGCCGGTGCACAGCAAAGCGCAAAGAAGACGAATCGATCAAAACACGGCGAGGATAAACATCGCTGGATGGGAGAAATGAACTATGCAACAGATGAGGAATTTGGAAAGCCCAGATCGTCAGCGCGTGGAGGCGGTCGTGCATACTCTGGCGACCCTGGGCAGTCGGGGGGAAAGCCTGGCGGAGGTAGCACACGACGCCAGAAATATGGTGACGGCGCTCGGGTTGTATTGCGATCTGCTTGAGGAGCCGGGAGTGCTGGCCGCGCCCTTCATCCATTACGGGAATGAGCTGCGGTTGGTAGCTGC
>JASHQE010000176.1 GCA_030037705.1 Acidobacteriaceae bacterium
GCGGATTACGTGGCGCGCAACAGCATGGCTAATCTCGCGGATGCGATTCCGGTGGGGCGCGGCAGTTTGATCGTTTTCAATATGCTCAACTGGAAGCGTAGCGTGCTGGTTGACTTCGACCTTGAGACGGGCCGCGAGATCGTCGATCCATCTACCGGTACAACCGTCCCCGTCGAAGTTGTTGAGAACAGCGCCAAGCTGACCAAGGTGCGATTTCTTGCTGCGGATGTTCCTGCCTTCGGCTACAAAGTCTACGAGTTGCGCCGCACCAAGGCTGAACCGCAGCCCGCGCAAGCTATCCAGACCACCACGACTATCACGCTCGAAAACCGCTATTATCGCATCGAACTTGACCCGGCCAGCGGCGCCGTGCGCAGCATCTACGACAAGCAGCTTGGTAAGGAACTGGTCAACCAGCAAAGCCCCTACCGATTCGGTCAGTATCTCTATGTTTCCGGTGGCGACACGCGTCCGAATACGCTTTTGCAATATCGGACCATCGCGCTTGAGCCGAAGCTTACGGTAGATGGCGCACATGACGGCCATTTGCTCTCGGTCACGCATGAGCCTTACGGCTGGGTTGCGCGGATGCGTTCAACCGATACCAACACTCCTTCGATAAGCACGGAGATCCGGCTCTTCGATAGCGAGAAAAAGATCGAATTCATCGAGGACATCGACAAGACTGCCGTTCGGACACGCGAAGCGGTCTACTTCGCATTTCCGTTTGCGATGGACCATCCGCGGTTCGAGTACGAGATTCAAAACGGGGTCGTCGATCCGGCGAAGGATATGTATCCGGGCGCGGGCCACGAGTGGTTTTCAGTGCAGCACTGGGTTTCATTGGAGCAGGATGGCACATCCGGCGCGGTGATGCCGCTCGATACGCCCCTCATCACGCTTGGTGACATCTATCGCGGCGCGTGGCCAAAGGAGTTCGGTACCCGGCCTGGGAACATCTTCTCCTATGCAATGGATAACTACTGGAGCACGAATTACGATGCCTCTCAGGGCGGGCACACGCGGCTACGGTACGTGGTGACGAGCGCAGTGTCAACCGATGCGGCAGCGCTGAGCCGCATGGGTTGGGAGGAGATGACGCCGCTTGAGCTCGACGAAGTGACAACTCAGGATAAAGCACTGCCGCTGGCCGAGAGCGTTGCTTCGCAACAGGGCAGCTATCTGGAGGTGAATGATCCCGCTCTGCTCGTCGAAGACTGGAAGCCCGCCGAAGATGGCAATGGCACCATGCTGCGCTTTTTGGATCTCGGTGGCGCCGATCGGCAGGTCGAGGTGCACATCCCATTGCTCAGTCTTGCTCGCGCGATTGAAACCAATGCTGTCGAGCGCGACAAGCAAGAACTGCAGCTTATAGGAGAACGGGCCTTCCGGGTTGCGATTCATCCGCATAGTATTGTGACGGTGCGATTGGTGACCAAAACCGATGCAAAGAAAGATGAACGGCCTTGATCGGAGTTCTGGAGCGAGCGCGTTGTGCGTGCTTGCTATTGAGGGACGAGTCTGCTCAATGAGGCAGGAGTTTTGGAAGATTGTCCAGCATTGCGAGGTAGATTGGAGAATGAGAATAGTGTATTGGAGAGAACTGGCCAAGCAAGCGCGAAGGAAAGCGCGCCTTGTGGCGATAGCAGTCTTTTTCACCGTGCCTGGGCTTTTGCTGCACGAGACCCGAGCCGGCGCACAGGATTCCCAGCAGCAAATTCCAATCGAACCGCCAGCTTTGCTGCTCGGTGCAGCCTGGTATCCGGAGCAGTGGCCGGAGTCACGCTGGAATGTAGACCTGGACTTGATGCAGAAGGCGCACATGCACGTGGTGCGCATTGGCGAGTTTGCGTGGACAGCGCTGGAGCCGAAAGAAGATCAATATGATTTGGACTGGCTGGAAAAAGCCATTGATCTTGCCGGGAAGCACGGCATCTACGTGATTCTCGGAACGCCGTCGGCTGCTCCTCCCGTATGGATGGCAACGAAGTATCCCGACATCCTGGTTGCGGACGAAAACGGCGAGCGCTACACAGGTTCGACGCGCAACCACTATAACTGGTGCAGCGAACGGTATCGCGGCTTTGTGCGTGAGATCGATGAGCGGCTGGCACAGCGTTTCGGGCACAATCCCTACGTGATCGGCTGGCAGATTGACAACGAGTACTCGCGAATGTCGTTTGGCCCGGAGGCGCAGTCGCAGTTCCATGACTGGCTGCAAAGGCGCTATGGCACGCTCGCCAAGCTGAACGATGCGTGGACGACGGCTTACAACAATCAAACCTACTCGGCCTGGGATCAGATTCCATTGGTGAATGGAATGGCGGACAACAATCCCGGTCTGTGGCTGGATTCGAAACGATTTATCAGCGACTCCCTGCGCGATTACCAGAAGGTGCAGATCGATGCAATCCGGAAGTACGCTGACCCGCGGCAAAAAATCACGACCAATATGATGGGTTGGTTCGATCTATACGACCACTATACGGTGGGGCAGGACCTGGACATGATTGCGTGGGACAATCCGCAGGTGCAAGGGCGCTTCGATCCCATCCGCAACGGGGCGGCCCACGACCTGATGCGCGGCCTGAAGGGAACCAACTATTGGGTAATGGAGACGACAGCTGGTCCGCGCGGAGGTGGCAACGCAAGCATGATGCTGGATAAGGGTGCAATGCGTGCGGCAATGTGGCACGACATCGGGCATGGCGCCGACCTGATCAGCTACTGGCAGTGGCGCGATGCACTGAACGGCGGGGAACAGAACCACGGAGCGATTGTGGACGTCGATGGAGAACCAGATCCGATCTACCAGGAAATCGCCCAGGTCGGCCAGGAATTTGAAAAGGCTGGTCCAGTAATCAAGGGAACGAGCGTGGATGCGCGCGTGGCGATTCTGCACTCGTATCCCAGCCGATGGACGATCAACTGGCAGAAGATGAACCCGGCATACGATGCGATTAACGAGCTGATGAGTTACTACACGCCATTGCACGAACTGGGTTACACGATCGACATTGTGCCCCCTGAGCGGGACCTGACAAAGTACAAGCTGGTCATTGCGCCGGGACTGGATGTGCTGACCCAGACCGAGGCCGACAATCTCGAACGCTACGTAAAGCAGGGCGGACACTTGGTGCTGGGGCAGCGGTCGGGAATGAAGGACGAGTATGAGGCGCGCTGGCCGCAGCGACAGCCGGGACCGCTCGCAGCGCTACTCGGCGCCCGGGTGGAGCAATACACGGCGCTCGATGCACCGGTAGAAGTGACAGGACAATGGGATGAGGCAAAGGCGCAGATGTTCGTCGAACAACTGACCACGCTGGCAAATGATGTAAAAGTTTTGATGCGGTATCGGGCACCCGGCTCGTGGCTGGATGGGCAGCCGGCAGCTGTGACCCGGACCCTTAGCCAGGGATCGATCACTTATGTAGGCGCGTGGTTGGATGATGCCGGCATGAAACGCGCAGTGCAGTGGATGCTGAGTGACAGCGGCGCACAACCTGACCTGTTCCCCGCGCCTGAGGGAGTGGAGATCTACCGCCGCGCGGCAAAAGACCACGAGGTTTTCATCGTGGAGAACGACGCGCACGAGGAACGAACAGTCGAGCTGCCGGAGGCGATGAATGACGTGCTGACCGGAGAGACTCTGCACACGGTGAAGTTACAGGCATACGGTGTAGAAGTGCTGGAGAAAAATGGAATCAAGTAAATAGGCGAACATTCGAAAAGCCCGAATCGGAATGCCTTGGCGTTGCACCCTTCAAATGCACGAGCCAAGCAGTCGTCGAGTCAGTGTCATACAGTTTCGCGGTGATCCTGCTTGCGTAAAACCCGATGAGAGTCCACTCTCATAAGAGTTCGCGGTTCAGGATTTGCTGAAGTGTAATAGCGCCTAAACTAAACGCGCTTTAAGACGAGCGAGAATCTCATCTAAAACGTGCTGCACGGGGTGATTGGGATCCCACTGGTTTGGGTAGTCGCCAGTAAGAACAGAGTGTGCATTGGCAGGTATATTGTAGGGTGAGCCTGGGCCACTGACAATTTCTTCGGTATGAATGCCGTTCGGAGGGAAGATGCGGCGCAGAGTTTCGAACCGATCATGCGGGCAGATTTTATCTTCGCTGAAGCGATATGCGAGCAGGGGAGTAATGCGCGAGCGGTGGACGGCATCGTCGACGTCCGATTGTGGAACGCCGAGATCAGATTTGTGGTTAAAAGGCAACGCCGGTTCGCACATAACTGGCACGCGAACGCAGGGCTCCACCATCAGAGAAAGGACCACGTTACCCGTAAGGCACATGCCGATCACGCCCACGCCGTGGTGGCCGGTGCGTTGATCGATTTCTATGCAGAGAGCGCGCAACCATGGGGTAATGCGGCTGGCGCCTTCGGAATGAAATAAGTCGAATTCGTGGCGAACACAGATGATGGTCGCCAACCCGCGAAGAGTGGATATTTGCTGATCGGGGCGCCCAAAGATAAGAGGAGCGAACACTGTAAAGCCACAATCTGTGATGCGCATGGCGACGCGACAGAATGTGGGTGACATGCCATCGATCTCATGGAGCAGGAGTACGCCGGGGCCATGACCGTCATAGTAGACATCGTGCGTTATGTCAGCGTGAGTGAAGGCGATTTTATGCTCGTCATCGAAGATCATGTGCGCCTCTCTAATTTGGGCTACCGCTTGGGGCCTGTGTACTTTTCAGAACGCGGTGAGTGAGGACCCCTTTTTGTGTTAAGCCGGGGGTTGATTCGAAGCCTTCGGCTGGAATCAGAAAAACGCTCAGAAATTGGAAAAGCCGCTGGGTAAAGATAGTGCTATGGTCGGGAATGATTTCGGGTGGAACTTCCATGATGAAGTATGCGGTGCCGTTGCAACGGGGACGATCGGGTACTTCGATGTTCTTGGGTATGATAAGGAAACATTTGTGGCCCAAGAGCGTCGGTCCAAAGCTGTCTCTGGCTGTCTGATCTGTGAACCTGAGCGACTGGAATGCTTTGGGCGGATGGGAATCGTTGAACACCTGATTGCCCGATTGAGTGTAACTGCCCGCCCCGACGCAATCCCTGAACGGAAGTTCAATGACCTCGTGACTCTGCATGGGTTGAAAATGCGGAGCCGAGTGCATGTAAAAATCTCCCTGTGAGAAATCGGAGATCTCGCGGTGAGCCAGCGGACTATTGGCATCGACTTCAGGCTCATAGCAGACGAGGGGATCGGGTTTCCGGATGCTGCCGGCCACCTTCATTCCTAATAGGGGCAAAGAATGGCCGATAGGAAGCGCGGAACTGGTTGCTTGATCCGCGCTGGAGGAGAGTGAGATGAATTGTGGGTAGCGCTTGCCGTACGGATCAGGAACATTGGTGGGCAGCAATTGAGGAAGTGTGACTTGATTCTCGGCCATAAGGTCAAGAACCTGCTTAGAGTCCGTAGCTGCCTCGGCAGTGTTGACGTATACGATGAGGTCGGCAAACGACGCTCCTCTCTCTCCCGCATCCACATCATTCAGCCTTGTCATTGTGGATTGGGCCAGTGCGCGCTCTAGCACCAGGCCGCCGAAGGAGTGACCCATCATGATGAGAAAAGGCTGGGTATCGTCAGAGCCCGAATCTTTGGGATGGGCTGTAGCAGAGATCTGCGTGAGAGCATACGTCAAACTCGTGTTGCCGACATGGTATGCAGTCTTCTCTCGCCCAAAGTAGGTAAACTGCTGTGCGACCGGAAAAGTTTGAGAGATCGAGTTTCCACGCCATGCAATATAGACACCAACGATCGGGTGCAGAAGATGCGTTGTGCATCCTGGGGTTCCCTGCGCGCATGGCGTTTTTGTATTTTTATCGATCCTCAGCCACACGTCCGGGTAATGCTCGCGGAGCATATCAAGAAACTCCTTGACACCTTGAACGTTGTCATCTTCGGGAGGGCCGGGCGAAGCATTATGCTTCCAGCCATGAACAAAGACAAAGATGACGGGCTGAGAGCGAATGTTGATCAGATTCGGATTGGCGGGATCGGTTTTTCCATCTTTCATTGCTGCATGAATGGTATCGATGGCTCGCTGCACCTGCACCGATGCTCCGATGTCGAATTCCCGCAGCGGACTGTCGCCTTGTCGATCGCGAAGCTCACCTAAATCATCGAATTCGATGTAAGCCAGGCAGGGATGGTGAAAATCAGTAGCATTCTGGACGCTACACGGCGGCCCAGGGGGAAGCTGATCCGCGCGGGCGGGCATCCAGTTTAGTTGGGACTGTGCAGGCGAGGGTTGCTGGGGGACAGGACACGAGCCGACAACAGCGGGCGAACAGGGGACCTCCTCCACAGAAATATTGAACCGGTAATTCTTGCCGTGCACGCAGCTCATGAGCGGGAAGGCTGCCAGAATGAGGAAGAAACCGTTGATTTTGTGCCAATTCATTTGGTTGCCTCCGCAGACCATTTCGGCAGGAGTTGTGTTTTGTGCAGAGGCTTTGTAATGAGCTGTATCAGGCCGGGGTATTCGGTGAACAGCGCACCAATTGCGGGGACGATGAGAGACTCGCCAGCACGTGTAAAGATGGCCTGGGTGGAATTTCCAGCCGACGGTTCCCACGGAGACTCTCCATAAGCGCCAGCGAAGGCGCCAGCGAGGCGGGGACTGGGCCAAACGAGACGCGCCCTCCCATCCAAAGTCGACCTGCGAGTGGCAACCGTGTCGAGAACGACGTGTTCGATGCGTTTATCCCAGGTGCAGGCGTGGTTGATCTTGCTTTCCATTCCCCCGGCGAGGCCGATAGCTTTTTGCGGGTCGGATGGAAGAGTCAGTGTGTCAGGCTCATTACTGATGAATGCTCCGGTACGACAACTAACGTGCTGCGGGTTGAAATCGGCGACGGTGTTAAGTAGGTACTGAGTCGTGCCATTCGCCATGCCGCTGAAATAGCTGGCGCGCCAGTTACGCAGATAACCGAGCGTGGTTCGTGGCCAAGTAGTCGGCGGACTTGCGTTAACGAAAGCCGTGATGCCTGCCAGCGCCGAGGTAAGCATGGCCTGGTCCGTTAACGAGGTCGAGACCCAGTCCAGAGTGCGCTGCCGCTGTGTATAGCGGCAATTAAGCCTTGTCAGGTCGGAGGGGAACCCTCCCGGGCACCTATGTTCGCGCATCCAAGAGAATGCATCCGCTATCTCGGCCGATTGTGACGCTTCAAGAGGCGGAGCAGGAGGGAGAGGTTCTTGGGGAACTAATGGCGCATTTTGCGCGAGACTATTTCGGCAAGCTAAAAGGAAAATCACGCCTGCAACTCTCCAAAAATGTCGTCTAAAGAATGCTGCGAAGGAGATCTGGATCATATGCATAGAGCAACTCGAGTTCAGGGATTGAGCCGGCAATGGACAAACGTGAAGGCGCAAAATCTCTCTCCATACTGACCCGTTCAACACGTTCCACACTTGTTCATAGGGTCAGAAATCGTAAATAGTCGATGATAGAAAGCACGTCAGACAGCACCATAGCAAGTCGACCGCATGTAAGTCGCCTGCCGGACCAAGAGCTACAACCGGGGTAGGGAAAGTGTGGGGGATTTATTTCTTGCGCTACAGTATGTTATTTCTACAACGTCATGTCAAGTTAGTATTAAGGCATAGCTTTATATATGGTTTCAGGTGCATTAGAAATCCTTAATGCATGAGCGATTGTCATCTGGTACAAATTTCTGCATCCTTCGCTATTCATGCGGTAAGGTGATGTTACGCCTCGATCACTCAAGGTCGAAGCGAAGCGCATTCACGCACAGCCTATGGGCGGAAACCGGGTAACTCCCGACGTCTGGCGGCTCAGTTCCTCAGCGGCATCCACAAGAACCTGCAGAACCTTTGTAGCTTCAGTGAAGATTCGGATAAGTTCGGAAAGCGACGAGTTCAGCGTCGAAAAACGTTCCGCTAAGCCGTGAAGTCTTGAGGAGAGCCTCAAAGTAAGGAAACCGGGTCGCATGGAAGGTAGCGCGGAGCTTTTCCATGTGATCTTCCGAGATCAGAAATGCAGCTGCCGCGCCCGTGGCATCGGAGTCGGTTCCGGCAAGAAGAAGGACATTTCCTGAATGGCTGGGGTTGGGCAGATAGGCAACGACGGAATAGCCGACCAAATTGTTTGAGGTCACGGAGACCGAGTAAACGGCCTGTTCTCCCGGTTTCGGATTGTGGTTGCGCACCACCTGCAATCCGCGCGTGTAATCGTAGTCGGTGACAAAGTTCAGTTGGTCGTCGAGAAGGTCGTCCCATGGGACTGCCTTCTTGCCGCCGATTAGGACCACGTTGTCACGCTTGATCTGGTCCGCAGTGAAGTAGCGCGCGAGCGTCAGGTAGTGGGGATAGCTTGCAGGAATCTCGCCCAGCATCACCTGCGCAGCGCGCACCGCGCCAAACGTCACCAGGTTATGGTTCAGAATCTGGTCCACGTCTTCCTTGCGGTCCGCGCTCATGTTTGAGGATTGGATCTGCCCGATGAATGCACGGCTCATATAGTTTCCCAGCGTGAGGGGATGTTGGGTAATATCCTCCATCACGCTGACCGAATCATCGGGAAGCACAAGGTCGGTCTGGCGATGCGAGTCCAGGAACCCGCTCCAAAAGTCAGCCAGTGCCGGTTGGCCGTCCCATGGGTAAAGCGCCTTGCGCATGGTGCGGTTCTGAAGATAGAGCACTCCACAAGCCACGGCAAGGCACACACTGGCCAGAGGCCAAATCCAGTTTCGAAAATGCCGGAATGCCGGGGAGCGCTGAAGCGCGGATGCTTCGCGGGCCGCCAAGGCCTCGTGTAAAGGTTCTGCCTGTGGCGGAGTTCCATTCTCCGGCGGCTCCGCAACCCTGCGGCGAAAGACGAGCCGGTAACCACCGCGGGGAATCTCAAAGATGAGCGGCTCGTTTGCGCCGGTCGATTCAAAATACGATTCAATGCGCTTCCTGAGTTCGGTGGCATTCACCCGGACGATATTGTCCGCACTGCGATCGTAGGAGGCAGGCCGGCCAAAGACCCTGGCCCCGATCTCCTGCTCATGAATGTCGGGGCGCCCCTCCTTGAGTGACTGTTTTCCGACGTACAGCAGGAAATCGCGGAGGCGGACTGACCGGCTGAATTGCTCACTGGCGGCGACGCGTTCGATGAGCGCCCATCGCTCTTCGGTGGTCGGCAACACTCCAGCGCTACGCTCGGCCGGGTTCTCCGCAACGGTTCCCATTTCTAGAATCGACGTACGGTCCCAAGTCTACGCCGCGTTCTCAACGCTGGCAATTGGCTGATGAAATGCCCAGGCAATGCGCAGATAACGCTCTTAATCGTTCAGCCTTAGGCGACGGGCAAAGGTCCATATGTTACTGAAGCTAGATCGGATACTAAACTTCTAGCGGTTAAAACTCGCGCATTCTTCCGGTGAATTAACTTGCAGGTTGCCCACCCGCTACGAAGAATCCTTCTCCAGATTCAAGGATGCCAAGGATGGAAGCCCAGAGACCAGCCCGATGTGCGGGGACAACGCTGCAAGGGCTAGGCTTCTCTCCGACTAAGTTCATTGCCAAGCCGCATCGAGCTAGCTTTCAGGAGGAAAAATCTGCCATGAAATGGCCAACCAGTTCCAGGACGCATACGATATTTTGGCTGTTCATCTTCGTCGGGATGCTCGCAGGCACAAATTTGCTTCAGGCGCAGCGATATCTCGGAGGACTGAGCGGCACGGTAGCAGATCAAACCGGTGCTATAGTTCCCGGCGCGCAAGTAGTAGCCGTGGCAAGCAGCACGCAATTCAAGACGGAAGTGACCACCAGCACCGACGGCACATTTTCCATGCCCTCGCTCTCCCCCGGCACCTATACAGTCTCGGTAACGGCTAACGGATTCAAGACGGAGAAGCGGGACAACATTGTTCTGACCGCTGGTCAAGTCGTTCAGCTCGACTTCAAATTGTCACCGGGTACTGTCAGCCAGTCGGTTGAAGTCGTTTCGGAGACGCCCTCGTTAATTGACACCAGTTCGCCGACGATTGCTACGACGCTGGATAACCAAGCAGTGACAGACCTGCCCAATGAGGGCAGGAACCCCTATGTGCTGGCAACTCTCGCGCCCGGAGTGGTGGACACTGCCTCCGGCGGCTACTTCAACGGCCATGCGAGCCAGTACACGAATCCATACAGCGGCGTCGCGGTGCAGATCACCGCATTTGGCAACTCCGGACACAACCGGCTGACGCTCGATGGCATTCCGAATGATGCACCGGAGCGCTTCTCCGGCGCCAGCTACACCAACTTTGTTCCTTCACCTGAAGCGGTGCAGGAAGTCAAGGTTGAAAACGGTATCTTCGATGCGCAGATCGGTCACGGCAACGGCGTGCTCACCAACACGGTCGTCAAGAACGGCACCAACAGCCTGCATGGCGCCGCCTACTACGTTTTTGAGAACACCTATTTGGACGGCAACACCTACGACAGGAATGCCGCGCACGAAGCACGTCCCAACAACCAAGTCAACCAGACTGGCCTTGTGCTGGACGGGCCGGTTATGCTGCCCAAACTCTACAACGGGCGCAACAAAACCTTCTTCATGTTCTCATTTGAGCGCTATGCCACGCACACACCCCTGCCCTTTAGCACGCGTGTGCCCACGTCGGCGGAATTAAAAGGCGATTTTTCCGGCCTCTGCTCGATCTTCAACTCAGCGGGCCAATGCACCTCGGGTGATCAGCTCTACGTCCCGACCGCGCCTCTGGATTCCAATAACAACCGCTTGTGGTATTTCCCGAACAACAACCTCGCCTCTACGGCCTGGGGAGTTACAACCGGAGGAACGGTCTCCGCAAGTTATGGCATGAACGCCACGGGCTCCGCCATGGCCGCGTACTTCCCGGCCGCGAATGTACCCAACGCAACCACCACAACCATTCCCAATTTCGTTGCGACGCAAGTCTCTTATCCGAGTAGCTATCCCTCCTTCATCGGCCGGTTTGATTTTCAGCTTGGACAGTACGACAAGCTCATTGCGATCGGATTCCGCCCCGGACTGACGCAGAGCTATCCGATGTATGACTATCCGAAGGGTATCGGCCCGGATACAACCTCGACGGGATACGGTTATAGCGTGTATCGCAATAACCGAGGCGGCAGCGTGGACGAGGTGCACCAGTTCTCATCGAGCCTGGTGCTGGATTCGCGGCTCGGACTTGTCTACCACCCCTTCGGACTCGTCTATCCCGGCAACTCTGACTTTAATCTGAGTAATTTGTCCATGAGCCAAGCAGGGCTGCCTTACAACACCTTCCCGGGCGAGTTCATGGCGAGCGATAGCTATTCGGGCCTCGCACCGGGAGCAGGCGGCCAGATCAGCACGTCCGCTCTGGGTTCGCTCGATGAAATTCTGTCCAAGGAGTGGGGACGCCATTCGTTCCGCTTCGGATTCGAGGGCGACATGCTGCGCTACAACGTGCAGAACCCGGAGAGCGGTTTCGGCACCAATCAGGTTTCAGTTTCCGGCTACCCCAGCTTTATCCCGGGTTTTGTCTTTGACCGCCGTTTCACGCAGCAGAACTCCGTAAACGTCCCCGTAGGCTCGGATGCCAATTCCGGCGATCCGCTGGCATCGATGCTCCTGGGCTATCCTTCAATGGCAAACTATGGAATCAGCATTGCCTATGCAACTCAGCAGATCTATATAGCGCCTTATGTGCAAGATGATTGGCGCGTGAACAACAAGCTGACTCTGAATCTCGGCGTCCGCTACGATTACGAGTCGCCTCTGACCGAGCGCTACAACCGGATGATCTCCGGCTTTTGCACCACTTGCCAGAATCCGCTGCAGAGCTCAGTCTCCGGCCTGGCGCTGAACGGCGGCCTTCAGTTTGTGAGCCCGTCGAGCCGATTCCCGTATCCGCACGACACGCATAACGTGGCGCCTCGCCTAGGCGCGGCCTACCAGGTGCTGCCGAATACCGTGGTCCGCGGGGGCTTCGGCATCATCTTCTTCAACACCATCGAAACCCCTTACTCCACCGGCTTCAGCCAGGCCACCAGCTACAACAACTACACGACTTCGGCGCCTCTCAATTCCCTGACCAATCCTTTTCCGACAGGCATCATCCAGGCCACCGGCAACACACTGGGCCTGAAGACAGGAATTGGCCAAAACGTCAACTTCAACGACCAAACGCACGTGCAGCCGCGTGCCGCCGAGTACACCCTCAACATCCAGCAGCAGCTCCCCTACAACGTTGCACTGCAGGTCGGCTATTTTGGCTCCCGCCCCACACGGCTTGAAGTGACCGGCTACAACATCAACACCGTGCCTGCGAGCTATTTCAACCAGGGCTCGGCGGAAGTTACTTACCTCACCACCAAGGTGGCCAATCCCATGGCGGGCCAGTTCGCCAGTTCGTTCGCCAACAACGCGACCTTGAACGCAAGCACGATCCAACAGTACCTGTTGTTAGTTCCGTTCCCTGAATATGGCACGGTTACTGAGCAGAATTCCTCGCGCGGCAGCACACCCTACAACGCTTTGCAAATCCAGGTCAGCCATCCCATGACGCATCACTTTGCGATCCAGGGCAACTTTACCTGGGACAAGCTGATGCTCCACAATGCCTATCTCAACAACGGGAGTGGAGAGAACACAGCGCTCGACACAAAGCTGGAATCGGTGCAGGACAACAACTCGAACGTCCTGGCCAATATCTTCGGCACTTATGATCTGCCCAAGTTTGCTTCAGCCCCGTACCTGGAGCGGTTGGCGATCGGCAGCTGGATGCTGAACAGCGTGCTGCGCATGGCCAACGGCAACCTGATCTCGGCGCCCGGAGGTGTGAACATCATCGGACCGACAGGCGTTGCGAACCGCACCTATAGCCACTACATCAACACCTGCTACGAGAATGCAGCAGGGACGCTCATGATCACCGGGGTGAATACGACAGCGCCGGCCTGCAGCAGCTCAACCTCCACGCCTGCCTACCAGCAGCGGTTATCCTTCACAACCCAGACGAACAGCCCCTACATCGGCGTTCGCCAAACATTTCATCCGCTCATGGACGCTTCTCTTTTCAAAACCTTCCCGATTCGCGAGGCGATGACCTTCGAGATTCGCGGTGAATTCTTCAACGTGCTGAACACGCCGATCTTCGGAACTCCCGGTACGTCCATCGGCAACTCGAACTTCGGAGTTGTCGCGCTCACGCAGGTCAACGATCCGCGCTATGGTCAACTTACGGCGCGCCTGAATTTCTAACATACACCTCTTTGCGTGGACTTCCGAAGAGACAGGATCCATTCGGAAGTCCACATAACTTGAATTGCCAGGAAACATTTCCCCGCAGAAACGTGTGTGCTCGCCTTATCGAAAATCGGGGATATCCGGGATGGTTTGGCGCGAGATGCGAATCCGAATGATTTCGAGGCGGACGAAAGCTTTCCTCCTGTTTTTCCTAATAACCGGCCCTTTAACCACTGCATACGGTCAGCAGGCTCACAATCAAGACGACACATTGCGCGCGGGCTTTCTTGATCCGCCCGCAACAGCCAAACTCCGCTGCTACTGGTGGTGGCTCAATGGAAACACCACTGCAGACACAATTACCCGCGACCTCGAAGCAATGAAGGCCAAAGGATTCGGCGGAGCCATTCTGGTCGATGCCGACGGATCAGGCCAGGACGGCAACGACGAAGCCCCGGCGGGGCCGGCAATCGGAAGCCCTGAGTGGATGGCTCTCTATGTTCATGCGCTCGCGGTCGCGCAGAAGCTGGGTCTCGAAATCAGCCTGAACGTTACCAGCCGTTGGGATGTGGGAATTATTGGCGGCGCGACGGTGACACCCGAAGATGCGATGAAGATGATGACGTGGTCGCACGTCATTGTGGACGGTGGGGGCACAAGGAAACTCCAGCTCGCGCCGCCGGAAACGCGGAATGGCTTTTATCATCCCATCGCTGTGCTTGCGTATCCGCTTCGTCGCGGAGCGCTGCTGCCCGGATCGCCGGGAAGCGACCGCGCACCGATCCTGGACCTGGAATATAAGACGGCTTCGATGGAGACCGGCTTTTCCATGCCGCCATCAGAGCAGGTGTTGCGCAATGGACTCGCCGCGGCCGGCGAGCAGGACGCCAACGCTGGCGATGTTATCGATCTCAGCGCGCGCACCGACGGGGATGGCAGCCTGGAGTGGGACTTTCCGCCGGGGACCTGGGAGGTTCTGCGCATTGGCTATACCGATGCTCCCACACCGGGACACCTGGCCGGCGCCGCGGGAAAGCCGCTTGGTCTGGCGCTCGACGCCATGAGTGCTGAAGCCTTTGATCACTACTGGCGCGACTTCGTGACGCCATTGCTGATTGCGGCGAAACCTTATATCGGGAGCAGCCTGCGCTATCTCGTTACCGACAGTTGGGAAGCCGGCGGAACAAACTGGACTGCAGGATTTCGTGAAGAGTTCGAGCGCCGCCGCGGGTACGATCCCGTTCCGTATTTACCCATTGTGGCCGGACGCATCCTCACCGACCGCGAAACGAGCAACCGTTTCCTTTTCGATCTGCGCCGCACCGTCGCCGACTTGATTGCTCAAAATTGTTACGATCGATTTGAAGATCATGCCCGCACATGGGGCCTCGGCACGCATCCTGAGGCTGGCGGTCCACACGGCGCGCCGATTGACGCTCTGCTGAACTTCCGCACTCCAGCCTTTCCGCAAACGGAGTTCTGGGTTGTCTCTGGCACGCACCGTGCCACCGACGGTGAGCGCTTCTTCGTAAAGGAAGCTTCCAGCGCCGCACACATCTACGGCAAACCGTTTGCCGCGGCTGAAGGGCCAACCAGCATGAATCCGGCCGCGTGGTCGGAATCTCTGAGCGGCGATCTGCAGCCCGCATTTGATCAGGCGCTCACGGAGGGGCTGAACCGTCTCTTCTGGCATGAGTTCACTTCGTCTCCCTCCGAGCATGGATTGCCGGGGCAGGAGTATTTCGCGGGCACACACCTCAATCCGAATGTCACTTGGTGGAAGCAGGCCGGACCTTTCCTGCGCGCCTTCAACCGCGCGCAATTCCTGATGCAGCAGGGCCGATCGGTATCCGATCTCCTGTATTTCTACGGCGACCAGGTGCCGGGTTTTGTGCGCATCAGGAGCGATGATCCCGCGCGCGTGCTGCCCGGATACGACTACGATGTCACCAACGAAGATGCGCTTCTGCATCGCATGCAAATGAACCGAGCAGACCTGCACACGCCGGAGGGGCTGCACTATCGCGCTCTTGCGCTTCCCGCTTCGCGCCGGCTTTCCTATACGGCGCTGATGTGGATTCACCGGTTTGTGGGGCAGGGCGGTATTGTGATTGGAGCGAAGCCGGCCGGGCCGCTTGGGATGATCTCTTCCGGAGAAGATATCGAATACAGGGGTATTGCAGACGCGATGTGGGCGGGCTGCGAAGGAGGAGCCATCTCGGCTCGATACGGCGAGGGGACGATCTACTGCTCGCTAGGCGCACGGCATGCGCTTATGGCGATGGGCGTGGCCCCGGATTTCTCTTATCAGTTGAACGGGCCAGGCAACGGCGCACAAAGCGGACCGGCCTTTGCCTATGTTCACCGCCAAACAACAAGTGCGGATATCTACTTTGTCCGTAACACCCAACCCCGCGCATTGGAGGTGACTCTGTCGTTCCGGGCGCGCGGCCGCGCGCCGGAGCTATGGGATGCAGACAACGGGGCAACAACCCCGGTATTGGTATATGGGGAAACCAGCAATGGCCGGACAGAAATCCCGCTCACATTTCCAGCGAGAGGTTCCATCTTCGTCGTCTTTATGCATCCCGCAGAGCGCCACCTGGTAAGCATCGAGAAAAACGGGAAAGCTGCTTTTCCATCGATCCAACAGGGCACGGGCATTTTCGCGGACGGCGAGCGTGGCATTGTGTTCACAGAGCCCGGAGTGTACATTGCCACCGATTCCGAACGAGCGAAACAAATTTTCTCCGTGAAGGCGAATGAATTCGCAGTGCCAATCCAAGCGAACTGGACGCTCTTATTCCCAAGCGGTTGGGGCGCACCCGCATCCGTTCCCGTCGAACACTTCCAGTCGTGGACGGAATCCGCCGATCCCGGAGTCCGTTATTTTTCAGGTACGGCGGTGTATCGCACGACGTTGCATATCCTGGCCGGCTCTATCACGTCCGGCAAGCAGCTCTGGCTGCAACTCGGCCAGGTGCGCGAAATTGCGACGGTCCTGGTGAATGGCCGCGCAGTGGATACTCTCTGGCGAGAGCCGTTCACAACGCGCATCGACCGGCTGATCCACCCTGGCGACAACACAGTCGAGATTCAAGTGGCCAATCTCTGGCCAAACCGTCTGATCGGCGACTTGCAGCCATCAGCGCCAGAGAGATTCACGCACACCAATGTTCGTGCCTACGCCGAGGATTCGCCGCTCCTGCCTTCGGGCATTCTGCAGCCGGTCATCCTGGCATTTGGAAGCGTGCAGCAATGGCGATAGGAAGATGCGGAGATGACCGGATCACGCAGGTCTGCGACCGAAATGAATAGTCTCGAAACAGGCGCATTAATCGATTTGCTCGATAGCTCCTTTTGTCCCTTGCATGTCCTCGATCATCAATGGCCGCCGGTCACGTGCCCGGATACGAACTCCTTCGCATCGCCATGCGCGAATGTGGCGTATGCTTCCTGCGGTTTCCGCCTCTATATCGATGTTCCTTAGTGTGAATCGTTCCAGCGGAGCATTCTGGGCGGCATTGACCGAAAAGGCTGTACCGACATTCGTGGCCTGAATGTTGCTCAAAGTGATGTCACGAAAATGTGGCGTACCTAGTTCAGGCGAGACGGGAGCTGCCAAGATATGCCAGTAAGACGGGACTGATTGGAGTCCGGGAGGCAGGTTGCTCTCGATTCCAGCAGGAATCTTCGGAGTGCTGAATGCCGGGAAATAATCGAGATCGATCATGATTGCGGTTTTTACTCCCTGCATCTTCACATCGCTGATCTTGACACGCTTTGTCCAGCCGCCGCGCGTATGAGTTGATTTCAAATAAATGCCGTAGCGGACGCCGCCGAGAATCGTGATATGAGAGATCACGATATTCCGAAATCCTCCCGCGGTGTCGCTGCCGATGGCGATTCCCGAGATGCCTTCACGAATGGTCGAATCGCGAATGACAACATCTTCTGTCGGGCGATTCACACGCAGTCCGTCGGCATTCATTCCCGCTTTCAGGCAGATTCCGTCATCGTTGTTTTCTATGTCGACCCTCTCCACAAGAACATGATTCGACGAGTCGATATCGACACCGTCTGTGCTGGGACCGCGGCCATCAACTGCATCGTTGTCACGAATGGTCACTCCACTTACAACGACTTGCGTGGAGTAGCAGATGTGAACTGTCCAGAACGCCGAGCGCCGGAGAACGAGCCCGCCGCCAATGCGAACCGAATCGGATTTGTACACACGGATCAATTCCGGTCGCTGGACATCGTAATCGACTGCCCAGCGCAGTCCGCGAGATTCATACGCCGGCACGGCGTTCCAGAAGGCATCCCACCAAGGCTTGCCGTCTCCGTCAATCGTTCCTTCGCCCTC
>JASHQE010000177.1 GCA_030037705.1 Acidobacteriaceae bacterium
ATCTTGTTCTTAAGGAAGATCCACGCTTCGTCGATCAGAAATGGCTTGAAGGTCCCGATGTCTTCCGCGCCTTCGATCCTCGATGAAGCCCGCTGCAGGACGTAGAACAGCAGCGGTTCCAGAATGTCCGGGTAATCGGACCAGCCGTCGAAGTTGAAAGTCTGGAAGCGCGCGAAGGTGAGCGTGTCCTCGACGTTGTCGAAGAGATAGCCGAACTGCCCAGTCTGGGTCCATCGGTGTAGCCGCTCGCCAAGCGGACCGAGAATTGACGCGAAGTTGGAGAGCGTCCGAATCTCGCGCGGAAGCTTGTAGGTGCGCTCCAGAGCAGCGTAGAGCGCCTTCTCATCGGCTGTCGTCAGCTCATAGCGTCCGCCGCCTTCGATGAGCACGCGCAGGAACAAGTACAGAAAGTTCAGGCTCTCGTGCGTCGGTTCGAGCGAGAAGGGATTGATGCTGAAGCCGGGATTCTTGAGACCGACGTTCAGATACGACCCGCTGAAGGCGCGCGTCAACGTCTCGTAGCTGCCTCCGAGATCGAAGATGAAGGTCAGCGGCTCATACTTCTGCGCGGATTGCAGGAGCATCGAAGCACAAAAGCTCTTGCCTGAGCCGGTTGCGCCGAGCATTAGCGTATGTGCTACGTCGCCGCTGTGCAGGTTCAGGTAGAACGGAGTGCCGTGGGTCGATTCGAGAACGGCGAGGTACTCGCGTTCGAGATGCGGGTTCCATCGAGAGCCGCTGTCCACGGTGAAGAGGAAGGACAGGTCGGCATAGTTCGAGTTGAGCGCCCACTGCTTGCGGAGGTTGAATTGCCGGTTGCCGGGAACCGTGGCGAAGAACGCATTGAGCAGGTTGTAGCGTTCTTCGTAGAGCAGCCCGTCGTGCTGCGTGAGCAGCTTCTGGAACTCGGCGACGGCGTGCTCCACCTTCGTGCGGTCTTCGTCATAGACTACGACGGAAAGCGTGAACTCACCAAAGTGCTTGCCCTCCATGCCCATCGCGGTGAGTGCGTTGCCCAGCTCGGCGACTGCGGCTTCTTTCGAATCATCAACGAGGTTGTCCTGCGGGCCAGTGTTCTGCCGGTCCTGAAGATTCGAGACGAAGCTGGTCTTGGAGTTGTGGTAATGCCGGCGGCGCGAGGCGATCTCCTTGCTCGCCTTGTCGTTGGTGGCGGGGTGCCAATCGGTCACGACGTGGAAGTTCGCCGCGATGTCGAGAAGGCCCTTGAGAATCAAGGGCCGCGTCTCACTGGGAAGCTCTTTGAGCGTTAGGACGCGCAGATAATCGTCATCGAGACGCAAATAGCCGCGGTGCGCCTCAAGCTCCGAGTCGCACATCTGCCAGTCGAGATGACTCGCATCGCATAGCGGAGCGTCATTGATCTTTGCGGGGCGGAGATTCACGAGACGGCGCAACATGCGAAACGTCTCCTCCGCCCCTGGCAGCTCGACCCTCATCAGGTCGTTCAGCTGTCCGCTCAAACTGTTGATCTTCTGCTGCAGGCGCAGACGGTCGCGTTCGATCTGGTCATGGATGAGCGTGCGTTCCTTATTTCCTGAGAACAGAGCGCGCAGGTTGCGCAGCGACGAACGTGGCTGTTTCGGCAACTGCGATATTGCATGCAGCAGCCCCGTTTTCTGGTAGCTGCCGTCCACCATGACGATCCAGAAGATTTCAATGGAATAAAGCCGGTCGGCCTTCGATGCGAGGAACGCACTGCGCTGCTCCACGGCGGCGCGGACTAGCGGGTTGTCATATTCGGTCTGCGGAATCGCTGGTCGGTTGTGTTTGAACAGAATCTGATAGAGGCGGCACCTGTCATCGAGCGACCGAAGCGCGGCTTCGAGCCGCTTCACGGCATAGTCGCGTCCGGCATAATCGAGGCTCTCGTAGTCGATGCCGCCGATGCGGAGCGCCGCCCCGAGGTCGCCGGATTTCGTCAGAAACGAGTGCTCGTCCCAGAAGCCGTAAAGGTTCAGGTGCGAGGCGAACGATCCCGCTTCCTTCCAGTCCTTCGTGATGTCGTCAACCTTGACCATCGCGCCTCGCAATACATATCTGTGTGTCGTCGGCTTTCATGGGGTCGTAACGCCTTCGGAACTTGCCGGAGTTGAAGAGCACGCGCAGAATCTCCACGTCGTGCTTGGTGGCGATGCGGGCAATGATGACGCCCACAATGAACAAGGCGATTCCGCCAATCAGGGAGTGCAGCAGGGAGAAGATGGCGCCTCCCGAGATCAGAGCGACGAAGAACAATCGCCGCTCCGCTCCCAGGACAGTCAGCGGTCGGTTCATGGCCTTGTACACCGGGTTCACTCTGCCCTCCGCTGGCCGAGACACTTAGATCACCTCCCTTCGTTCCCGACTAGCTCGGGAATAGCCAGCTCATGAAGTTCACAGCACCGATAGCCATACCCACGCCGAAAACGATACCGGCGAGGGTCTTCTTGGACTGGCCTTCGCCGTAGGCGAACATCAGCCCGCCGACCACGATGGCGACCAGCGAGAGGCACGTCGCAATCGTGCCGGTGAAAGCGGTTTTGAGGACGGTTACGGCGTTGTCCCACGGATCGCTGGTGCTCTGCGCGTAGAGAGGCACAGCGGACAGCAGGAGCAAAGGGACGGCTAAACGGATAAGGGGGCGGCTGCGCGCGCAAGGGAAAAAATGGCGGCGCTTCGACAGACGAGTGCTCTCCACAGGAATTCTCCTTTGGTGATTTGCCGTCGAGTGGCCACTCTCGGGTTGAACGTGCTGGATGTGAAGGTAGGGCGAGGGCGGGGGCGATTGAGTGGAATTGTTTTCCACTCGGTGTCCTGACGGGACACCATCAAATGGCGCGGAGATCGATAGATTGGATAGTTATGCTCTCAGATCAACAGAACGGCGTTTATGAGGACCGATCCGCAAAGCGCCGGGATCGGTGAGTGACTTGCCCGTTGGTTCCCATTGAATACGGGGCAGTGCGCCGCAGGGCTTTTCGCCGCCGATTCACATGAACGCAGGCTTATCGGCGTCCGTCCCTGGCTTGTTTACTCCCAGGTTCTTGTGCGAGTACCGGTTTCCGTTCAGGATGGACTCGACAACCAATGCAGCCACGCTCCTCCTTGAGACTTCCGTGCCCTTGAAAGGCTCGTTTCTCTCGGTAGTCTCAAACACCACCTCGTCGTTGTCGGTCAACCAAGCCGGACGAAGGATCGTGTAATCGAGGCCGGATGCTTCGATGAGGTCCGCGGCCATGCGAAACGGCGGTAAGTAGGGGCCTATGGTGCGTCGGTTCCATGCGCCGAATTTGCCGGGAACCTCATCGTAGATTCCGAGGGACGCGATGAAGATGAGGCGATTGACTCCTGAACGCTTCATGGAGTCCACGATGCCTTCAACCTGCCGGTCCAAATCGTCTCCGGTCAGATTGGCATAGACAACATCATGTCCTTTAACTGACAAATCGAGCAGTTTGCGGTCCAGCACATCCCCTTCGATCACCTTCGCATTCCTTGGGGCTTTCCCGTGAAGTTTTCGCGCGTGTCGCAAATACAGGGTGAGCGGCATATCCTCGCTACTCGCCAGCATTTCAACTACCCAACGGGCTATCTGGCCACCCGCACCAAGTACGAGCACCTTTTTCATTCGTCCACCTTACCTCTCAGGGTTACAGAGTGCCCATGGTTTCGATGAGCGCCCCTCAAGTGCTGCCATGCGCTCAATCCGATGCGAGAGCCGGTTCTCGCGTTTCTTCTTTTGCAGTGAGGTGCAAATTGGCCTTGAAGAAGGGCGTCAATACTGACACAGCTTCATCGACGTACTTCGGCACATCGTAGAGACTCATGTGGTTTGCACCTTCTACGACGTGGAACTTCTTGTCCTTGCTGGCAGCGCAATTGTAGAGGTCATCGCTCATCCATTTACTACCCGCCACGCTGCCTGCGATGATCTGCAGCGGCTGAGTGAGAAATGCTTCCGCCTTGTTATAGGCGTCATAAGTGATGATCTGGTTCAGGCTGCGCGCCGTGGCAAAGCCTGGTGCAGTTGGATACTCCGCACGTGGAGTGTGGTAATACTCCCACGCTTCTTCCAGTTCTTCGTTCGGGGCGTCTTCTTTACGCAGTGGGGCGAGCGGAATTGTCACTGTAGCCGCGCCACCGGCTTCAGCCGTGCGTGCCTGTGAACCGCCTTCAAGTGCTGGAGTGGCGTCTGCATCCTTAATGTTGTTCTCCCAACCGTTGCGGAACATGGATCCGATGTTGACCGCGCTGACTGTGCCAACAGCTTTGATGCGACGGTCATTGATGGCGGCGTTTGCCGTATATCCTGCGCCTGCGCAGATACCCATTGCGCCGATGTTAGCCGCGTCCACGTAAGGCAATGTCGTCAGGTAGTCGATGGCCCCGCTGACGTCTTCTGTGCGGATATATGGATTTTCGAGCTGACGTGGCTCACCGGTACTCTCGCCCTGATAGGAAGCGTCATAGGCGATGGTAACGAAGCCCTTCTCCGCCAGTTTCTTTGCATACGTTCCTGCGGTTTGTTCTTTCACTCCGCCGCCGGGATGCGAAACCACGATTGCGGGGTACTTGCGCTTTTCGTCGAAGCCATCGGGGAAGTTGACGACTGCCGAGATGGTTATGTTCTGTCCGTTCCTGCTGAGAAAGGTCACTTTCTTCATTGGAAACCTCCATGCGCCAATCTTGCTGCGATTGGCCACAGGAGAGAGTATAGGGGTGGTTTCGAATCGCGTTTTGCCGGAATCAGCGAATGTTTTGCCTAATCCAACGGATGTGTAAAGGTTTGCTGCATTTTCAGGGCTAATCCGTGGGACAGTAAAAAGGCACGGAGGCGGATTCAATGATTGCGGGAAAAGGACTAAGAACTGACGCGAATACTCTAGTAGGACTGCTGGCAACCACTGTGCAGAGGATTGTTACCACGCCTGGAGATCATCGCACTGTTCTTCCTGAGCTGACGTTGCATCGTCGTAATCGACCTAGCCAGCCTGTGCATTGCATCTACACGCTTGGCATGGCGGTTACAGTTCAGGGAAGTAAGCACGTGTTGCTTGGTGAAAAGGTCTTATCGTATGGACCGGGCCAATCTCTGCTCACAACTCTTGATTTGCCAGTCTCATACAACATCACACGGGCGACTTCTGCTGAACCCTATCTGGGTGTGATGTTGAAGTTCGATTTGAATCAACTCAATCATGTCGCATCTAATCTCAAGTTGCAGCCTCCCCGAAACGAAACCATTCGCGAACCGATGTCTTTGCAGCGCCTGGATGCGCCGGTTCTTGATGCGCTCCATCGTCTGATCTCTCTGCTCGATGAGCCAGAGCTCATTCCGCAGCTGGCACCGCTTATCCAGCAGGAGATCATGGTTCGCTTGTTGATAGGGCCGCATGGATCGCACCTATGGAGACTGTTCGCCAAAAGCTCAACGCAACAGATTGGCAAGGCCGTGGCTTGGATCAGACAGCATTACCCAGAAAAGATGCGGGTGGATGATCTCGCGGAACTCGCGAACATGAGTCTGACAACTTTCCGCCAACACTTTCGGGAGCTGACTGGCATGAGTCCGGTTCAGTTCCAAAAGCTGCTTCGCCTTCAAGAAGCAAGACAGCTTATGCTCGATCAACACATGTCCGCTGGGACTGCCAGCGCAATTGTCGGGTACGAGAGCGCATCTCAATTCAACCGCGAATACAGACGACTATTCGGCGCTCCACCGCAGCATGATATTCGGCGAGTGCAGTCATCCTGACGGTGCGCAAGACCATTGGACATGTTTCCCATGTGCCCTCATCGCCGACGCACGTAATGAAGAGCGATCAGTAACGACAAGTGGCTTGCGATTACCAATCAATCAAGCCTAGCCAAAGCAACGGATAATCGCGCTCTTGCCGCGGATGTTGTCCAATCTGCAACGTGTGCTATCTGGCGGCGATTACGCTTATCAGTTTTGCTCTCAAAGCCGCGTTTCGCATCCGTTGGGTGGGCTCGGTGGCGGCTCTTGAAGTAATTCCGATACTCGTCATCGAAGCACGCCGGGCTATGGCGGCGAAAGTTGCGGATGCTGTTGAACGCCGGTATTCCACTTGCGATTGCAAGCCGGGGGGGCATACTTCATTCGCAAGATCGAATTAGATTTTCATGCTCAGCATATCGTGGGCCATCTCCGGGCCAACACCGTTGAAAGTGGCACCGATCTCCTGGGCGCGATCAAGTGCCGTCTGTATGTTCGGCAAAATATTCTCACGTCCCACTTTGTCCACAAAATCGGCTCTTCCCAGAAGCTCCGCCGGCTGGTCCCGCGCGCCGCAAAGCAGCAACGTGCGCCTACTCTTGCGTAGACGGGCAGCGAAAACCGCGAGCGCATGAAGTCCGGTCGCATCGATGGCAGTCATGTTACGGAGGCGCAAGATAACCGTGGCGGGTAATCCGCCGAGGTCCCGAGTGGCATCCTCCAGTTTTTGCGTCGTCCCGAACAGAAACGGTCCATGAATGCGAAGGATCGCGACATTGGGAGGAATCTCCTTGTCTTGCAGGACATGCGCCTTCCCATCCCGCAAATACTCTTCGGTGACCGGCGCGACCGTGGTCGTCTCCGCAATCCGGTAGATATAGAGCAATGCAGCCAGCGCCATGCCGACACCGACGGCTACTGTGAGGTCGGCAACCACAGTCAGCAGGAAGGTCACAGCCCAGACGGAGATGTCTGCCTTCGCCAGCCGGAGAATCGAGCCGATCTCACGCCACTCGCCCATATTCCAGGCGACAACGAAGAGCACGGCAGCAAGCGTGGCCAGTGGAATGAAGCGGGCAAGTGGCGCCGCTGCCAGCAGAATTCCTAAGAGGGTGACCGCGTGAATCATGCCTGACACGGGAGTCAAAGCACCGGAGCGGATGTTCGTGGCAGTCCGTGCAATCGCCCCTGTTGCCGGAATTCCGCCAAAGAGCGGCGACACGAGATTCGCCGCCCCCTGGGCAATCAATTCGACATTGGAGTTGTGCCTGTCTCCCGACATGCTATCGGCGACTACGGCAGAGAGTAAGCTCTCGATTGCACCGAGCATTGCCACAGTGAACGCCGATGAGAGCAGGGGGAGTATGTGCTCGGAGTGCAGCTGCGGCATTGTGAACGGCGGCAGGCCCTGCGGAATCCCGCCAAAACGCGACCCGATGGTTTCGACTGGCAAATGCAGGAAAACAGATGCCGCCGTGCAGCCCAGGACGGCGAGAATGGAACCCGGAATGCGGCGGTTCAGCCGCGGCCAAAGCAGGATGACAGCCAGGGTTGAAACCGCAACGGCAACAGTCTGCCACTTCACGGTCCCGATGTTCGCCGCCAGAATTTGCATGCGAGGCAGAAAGCTGCTAGGGACGGGGCCGGTCGTCAGTCCCAGGAAGTCTTTGACCTGCGTTGAGGCAATGAGCAGCGCGATGCCATTGGTGAAGCCGATAATGACCGGTCGAGGAATGAACTTGACAGCCGCCCCCAGACCGGTCGCTCCCATGATTACGAGAAGAACTCCGGCCATCAACGTTACAAGTGAGAGGCCTTCGATTCCAAAGCGCGCCACGATGCCTGCAACGATGACAACGAATGCTCCGGTCGGCCCACCGATCTGAACGCGGGAGCCGCCGAGCGCGGAGATGATGAACCCGGCAACGACCGCCGTATACAGTCCGGCCTGAGGGGTGACGCCGGAGGCGATGCCGAATGCCATCGCCAGGGGCAGCGCAACAAGGCCCACCGTGATTCCCGATGCAAGGTCATGGGTGAACTGCCTCACCGAGTAAGATCTCAGCGAGGTAATCGAACGGGGAAGCCATTGTTCGGAGAGCGCCATTATCTGCGCTCCTCGGTTCGTTCCAGTTCTTCGAGCATAGCCATCGACTCGCCCACCTGCTTCTGGAAATAGCGCCTCATCAGATCGAGCAACTTCCAGATCAGCGGATCGCGCACCGTGTAGAAGACCTGATTGCCGGCCTTCCGGGCCGTGACGATCTGTTTGGCACGCAGCACGGCAAGATGCTGAGAGAGATTTGCCTGTTCCAGGTTCAGATGATCGGCAAATGCACCGACAGTCATTTCGCCTTCGCGCAGCAGATCGAGAATCGCAATGCGCGTGGGATGGGCCAGCGCTTGAAAGATTTCGGCTTTAAAATGACGAAGAGATTCTGGCAAGTTCCTCAATCCTCCTTCTTCTGAAGTCTCAGGCCGAAGAATCCTGTACCGGCGTAGCGTCGGTTGTACTCGATGGCCTTCAAATATCGCTGGGGTTTCTCATCCAGCATGGCATCGCGAAGGGCTCGCCGATAACCTCCGAGGTAGATCGTATACAGCACCGCAAAAGCGCAGCCGACCCCGAACATACAGCCAATGAAGTAGCCCATGAGCAGACTGGTTAAAGAGCATTGCATCTCCATGATCTTCTCATTATATGCTAATCTTCGAATATACTATTGGAGCGCATATGAAATCCGGCATCATCGGTTTATTGAAGCTAATCGCTCAGTCGATCGGGATTTCAACGTCCCCATCGCAAAAAGCAGCGGAGAAACGCGAGAAGCGCTTTGAACTGTTTCGACAGAGAGATGTCCCTCATACAGAGCGGCGCAAGGACGACAGAGCGCAATGAACACCGTTGGGGTTGCCGACGACTGCAACCGATGGCAGAAGTGACGAGAGAGATACTCCGTAACAGTCTCGGAATGGCTCCGCATGGATGGGAAGCGGAAAACGCCGGTGTGATCGGCGATTGCAGCGGGGAAAGGGCGCAGCACCCTTCCCCATAACTCACCGGGAGCGAGCTCTCACGAAGGTTGCAGCAGGGCGGTTGAGCCATTGCGTCAAGGTCATGACTCTTGGAAATCCTATCAGCGGCCCACTCGCCAAGTTGGTAAGCATGCTCGGAGTGAAGCCTGGTAGTTCATGGGCAACCTGTTGCCAAGTGAGACCTCGCTTGAGACGTTCCTCTTGAAGAGCATCGTAGATTGCGCGCGTATCGAAACGAAGAATACGATCGAGACCAGCGACAGGCAGTTGCTCGTCGTGGCTTTCATTGCGCGCGGGACCGGAAAGAAAACTCTCCGGTGCACGCCCTAGCCATCGGAGTACCTGGAGGACGACTGCGCTGGTGACCGATCGCTTTTTGAGCATGTCCCGCAGGGTTGCCGGATGGATGGGAATCGACGGTGTTGACTCGAACGGCCGATTGATCTCTGCCGCCAATTCCGTCCAGCTCAGGCCGCGACCACTCCGTTGCGTATCAAGCTCTG
>JASHQE010000178.1 GCA_030037705.1 Acidobacteriaceae bacterium
GCAGTTGATCGTGCTCACCGCGGCACTCAATCGTGCCGCGGCAACCCTGGATTCGATCCGGTGAGAGAGGAACGCGCTCCCCTGTATCTGGCTACGAAAGCCAAGGATTCAGGAGCGCAACTCCGGTCGACTCAAAATCACGCGTATTCCGTGTGACAACGGTCATTCCATGGACCAGCGCTGTGGCGGCGATGAGAGCGTCTCGTTCCGCCAGCGGATTGGGGACGTGCAGCGCCGCACACCGCAAAGCAACCAGAGCGTCGATGGGAAGAATGCGGTCGGTGAAGGCAGGCAGGACCATCTTGTTTAGCCACTTCCGAAGAGCGCGCCCCTGAACTACATCTTTTCGCTCCATCAGAAGGGTTCCAAGTTCAAGTTCCTGGACCGTAATAACCGACAAGAACATGGCTGTTGGATCTAAACTGCTCGCCCAGGAGACCACGTGCAGGCTAGCCTTTCCGGAGCTCTCCTTACGCAACTCCGAAACAACATTTGTATCGATCAGGTACGTCACGAAAAGTCCGCTGGTCGCGGAAAACCGGTCAGGATCCTCGGCGGCTCGAATTCAACCTGATCTGCACCCGGCATCGCGAGCAATTCCACGATGCTTTTGGGCTTGCCATTCAGCTTGCGGTACTCCTCGATGCTCAGCAGCACATGAGACGGCCGGCCCCGGTCGGTCACAAAGACAGGACCCTTCTTCGCAGCCCTTTTGGCGCGGCCTACGTCCTGATTGAATTCACGGCTGGAAAGAGTAGTGATCACCACGGCACAGCCCCCATGTAGCAACGTAGCTACATTCTAGCACCGAATCACTACTTGTCACTACTCGAACGTCATCACTACGATCTCCGGCGCCGAACCCACGCGCATGGGTGGACCCCAGGTGCCAATGCCGGTGGATGTATACACCTGCAATGCGCCGAAGCGGTGCAGGCCATAGGTGAACCGGCCGAAGATGCGGCGCGTCAACCAGGTGTAAGGAAAGATCTGCCCGCCATGCGTGTGCCCGGAAAGCTGCAGGCTGATGCCGGAATGTTCCACAATGGGCAGGCGAATCGGGGCGTGGTTGAGTAGGATGCTGGCTTCGCCCGGTCCGGGACTCAGCTCCTCCAGCGTGGAGCGCACGCGCATGGGGTAACTGGATGTGCCATACGAGATGCCCAGGATATGTAGCCCGTCGATAGTGACTCGCGTATTGGCAAGAACATGAATGCCAGTCCGCGCAACGGCTTCAAGGTAATCGGCCGGATCGTGAAATTCCTCGTGGTTCCCAGTCGAAAAATAGATGCCGAAGGGGGGCGCAAGTTTCTTGAAGGGGGCGATCATCCGGTCCAGGTCGCCTCTCGCTCCGTCGAACAGATCGCCGGGAATAAAGACCACATCCGGCTGGAACTTGGCGGCCAGCTTCACCATGCGCCGGCAGAAACCGGCGCCATTCACGTTGCCCAGGTGCAGGTCACTCATCAGCACTGCCCTGCGGCCTCGCCAAGAGGCAGGCAGATTCAGCAGGCGAACCGGAATGCGGCGCACGCGAATCCAGAGAGCATTCCACAGCCCAAACAGGCCTGCCAGCAAAGCAATCACCAAAAATCCCGTGGCAATCACGGGACGCACCTTCGATGCTGGCGGATCGCGGAAGGCCACAACCATGTACCATGCGAGCCAGCTCAGGCAGGCCCCCAGAAAGAAGAAGTTCAGAAAACCCAGCCAGATGGCCGCCAGTCTATAGAAAAGCGCGATGGCGATATGGGAGAACCGGAAGCTGAGCAGTGCAGACGCAACAAAGGTGAAGGCCAGCGCGAACAGCGCGCCGCGAAGTTCAAGCTGTGTGGTGGCGTTGAGGCCGGGCCAGAAGGCGATCCAGGTGTGGAAGAGAAACCAATGAGCAAGAAGCAGGATGATTTGGATCAGAAGTACGCCCAGGAAAGGCCATGCTTTCAAACCGGATCTCCTTCCCTCCATGATTGCATGGCGGCCGGTTTCAGAAATCGGTAGTGGGTCAGTTTGAAAGGGCACGGCTTCAGCCGTGCCGTAAACAGATCAAAATGTGCGCGGGCTTTAGCCCCGCCGATTTTGTTGAACTTTTATGTACGGGCTAAAGCCCGTACCCTTCAAAACCGGCCAAACTGACCCACTACGTAATGGCCAACGATGCCTCGCCGAATCGCGGGAAATGACTGCATGAATCCGTCAGGTGGAATGGACCGTTCTTCGGCTTGATTCCACGGCTTGATTCCACGGCTTGATTCCACCTGGCGGGTCTTTTTGCGTACGGCGCGAGAATCGCTACTGCTGTGGAGCAGCGGCTGGCGCAGGAGCGGCATCGCCTCTCTTGGCAACGAATTCCGCGGGAGGCCGGTCGCCGACCGTGCGCGTGAACTTGATGGTGTCGCCATCGGCCTTGCCAGCGTAATTGATGGTGATGTCATTCCCGTTGAAGCTCAGCTTCTGAGTAAAGGAGATGTTATCCCCGTCCACTTTGCCGTCGGTGATATCGGATTCGCCGCGCGGTGTGGTGATTTTGCCCGTGAGGGTTGAGCCATCGACGTGAAAGTCGAAGGCAATAGTTTGCGTACCCATCCGCCCCTGGACCTCGGCGGTCCATTTGCCATTGAAGTCCGCCGCCAGTGCGGCGACGGAGCCGAGCGCGAGAAACAAAACTGCAAGCCCAAATTTGCGCATCATGCGAAAGATCCTCTCAAAACCGGAATGGTTCCAAACACTCCGGAGTCTGTGAAAAGGGACGGAGAACCCGGGAAATAAGTCTCAAAATGTGGGAAGATTGAATGATTCGCGCAGATGAGGGGTGCTATTTGGCGAGCGTGGCGCGATGGATGGGCTCAATCTCACGGCCGTAGCGACCGAACAAGGCATTCCAGCGTACCTGCGCGATATCTTCCAGCATCCTCATGCCGTCTTTGAGGTAGCTGATCCGGGTGCGCTCGTCGTGGGCCCAGCTCACCGGCACCTCTTCAATGCGGAAGCCGCGCTTGAGGGCGATGAACAAGATCTCTGGATCGAAGCCCCAGCGGTCGATGGTCTGGAGTTGAAATACTGTCTGCGCGGCGGCCCGGGTAAAAGCCTTGAAACCGCACTGGGTATCCGCAAAGGGAAGGCCCATGACGGCGCGCGTCACCGCATTGAAACATCGGCCAAAGAACTGGCGATAGAGCGGCTGGCGAATGGTCTGGCGGGTGCGCTCAAGCCAGCGCGAGCCAATGGCAATATCAGCGCCGCCCGCGATCGCTGCGAAGAGGCCCTCGGCTTCTTCGATCGGGGCGGAGAGATCAGCATCGGTAAACATGACGATCTCGCCGAAGGCGCGCAGCAGACCGTTGCGGACGCTGTAGCCTTTACCCCGGTTGCCGGGGTTCTGGAGCAGACGGACCTCCGGCACCTGCGCGGCGAAGGCGCGGACCACATCGGCTGTCGAGTCGCGTGAACCGTCATCGACGACGATAATCTCAGCCGACCAGGCGCGCGCACGGACGCACTCGGTCACCGACTGAAGAGTAGCCGGAATGCGCTTGCTCTCGTTAAAAGCCGGAATGACGATGCTGTAACGCGGATAGGTCATGATGAAAACGATCCCATGCTGCTCTTGAGCTCGCCATACCACTTCTATCCAGAACAATTTTTCACGAGCCCGTCTCAGGACATGATATCTCACCTTCAAGAATCGTGCGCGGCACGGCACGGCCTGTAAAAAATACCGGCAAATTGCTGATCCGCAAAGGCTAAATTAAAGGAGGGGGGCTTGCTTTTTCGCCCGTTCATGGGCAGAATCCCTTTAGGTTGATTGCGGAGGTCTTTCGATCATGACAAAGGCAGACCTGGTGGAAAAGGTGACCGGCTTAGGCGACCTGACCCGCCGCGACGGCGAAGTGATTGTCGAAACCATCTTCGGCTCCGTGATCGGGGCTTTGCAGAGCGGCGACAAGATCGAAATCCGCGGATTCGGATCGTTCCGCATTCGCCAGCGCAATCCCCGCATCGGGCGCAATCCGAAGACGGGCGAGCGCGTGGAGGTTCCTGCCAAAAAGGTTCCCTACTTTAAGCCTTCGAAGGAGCTGCGCGACCTGGTCAATCCAGGTGAAGCCTCTCAGGCATCCTGAGCATCGGCCAGCTTATGGCAGAGTTCCAATATGGATAAGACATCTGTTATTCGTGTCTTGCGCCACCATGAGTCCGAATTGAGGGCGGCTGGAATCTCGCACCTACACCTCTTTGGGTCTGTGGCGCGCGATTAGAGTTCGCCTCAATCCGACATTGATCTTATGGCGGAGTTCGATCCCTCGAAACGCCTGAGTCTGATGACCATCATCCATATCGAGAATCGCCTAAGCGATATGCTGGGAACGAAAGTCGATCTTTCTCCTGCACATGCCATGCACGCCACAGTGCGGACGCGCGCATTGCGCGAGGCTGTTCATGCCTTTTAGGGATGCTCGGGCGAATCTCAGGGATAGTTCGTCAGAGCCTGTTAGTCACTTCCCCGCCGACGGCGCCATTGAGCGCCCAATTCCGATGACCGCCATCATTCTGCCGGCGTGGCCGCGGGAACCGCGATGCGAATAGAAGAGTTGCGGGTGACACTGCGTGCAGGTTCCCACAACCTGAATCGATTGAGGGGCGATTCCACAGTCGAGCAACTGGCGCCGGTTGGCCTCAATGAGATTGACATGCAAACTGGGACCGATAGGCGAATGTCCAGGTGCACGCTGGGTCAAAAACAACATCGGATATTTCTGCCGCACCGGATCGGAGTCGTAGACCTCGCGGAAGAGTTCGCGAGCATAGATAAATTGCGACTCGAACTCCGAAAGCACCTCTTCGCCGACGGCATAGCAGCATTGGCCAATGCCAGGGCCGATTGCCACGATCAGGTCTTCGGGGCGCGAGCCGCACTCAAGCCGCATTCGTCCCACACCCATCTCGACGATCCGCTTGACGGTGCCGCGCCAGCCGGCGTGGAAAGCTCCGACGGCGCGACGCTTGCGATCGGCAACGAGCACAGGGATGCAATCGGCCATCTGCACGGCAAGTAAAAGGCCCGGATCGTTCGTAATCACGCCGTCGGCTTTGTGTGGGGTCGTACGAGCAGCATCTGCGGCAGTCACGGGAATGACCAGGTTGGAATGGAACTGGCGGAGGGCGAGTAATGGAGTGGAAGCGTTGCCTGTAATCGCCTCTGCGAGCAGGCGGCGGTTGGCAACGACGGCTTCCCTGCTGTCTTCAGCCGTAAAGCCAAGATTCAGTTCGCCGGGAGCGCCATCTACGCTGTAGGCGTGACTTCGGCCACCCAATCGGGTACTAAAGCCGCTCCAAAGCCATGGATATTTACGCCAAGCCGGAACCGGCAGCCAGTGCACGCCGTTGCCGCCGATCGCCGGCTGCTGAGCAGAGATGGTGGGTTCCTCCGATGGGGCACGGTCAAGCCCCTGCGGACGAACGCGGGGGTGGGACTTTCCGCGTCGGTTGCGTACCAGTCCTGCTGTGATTAAAAAGCTATCAGTCCATTCAACGCCGCAGTTGAGCGGATCGGAAGATGGCTTTGAACGGAGCGGAATCCGCATATCAGGATCGATTGTAAAGGAGATTGTATGGATTGATACCGCAGAAGCTGCTGGATGTAAATAGAGGGCTATATACAGTTGGGCCTACCTTCCGGTAGGCCCTTCGAGAGGCAAGTAAGGGAGGGAATCCAGGGGGGTGTTTGGGAAGAGGTCTGTAAGGACCCTCAAAAAGGAGTTGATACCTTTCTTCGGTAGGACATCTTGGGGAAGCCTCTGCTAATTATTTAGTCAGATGCGAGGACGGAAAAAAGGTTGCTCCCCGGATTCGTATGGATTTGTGGAACTTTTCCACATCAAATCGCCCAAAAACAGTTTGCGACTCTTTAGTTCGCGCCATATTTAACAGATTCTAAAAGACATATTCTGCCCTTGAAGGTCTATTCCATTCACCCATCCGGACATATATCAGGGCACCTGGGCTCCAAATTATGGTACAGGTGCTTGTTGTTGGATGCGTGAATCCTATGTACGGTGGTTTAAAAAGCTCTAAGCCTGATAACCTATGGGCAAAATGAGCAAGTTTTCCATTGAATTCATGCGGCACGAAATGAACCGCAGATGTTTCGACTCTCCGCCGCGGCGGACCGCGGCGGACTTCGCTCAACATGACAGTGCTTGACTTATTTTTCAGCAACTTAGATTTGGTCTATATGTCGATATGGCCTAGAGCTGAATGAGTGCGTTGCACTGAAGGCAACGGTTGACACAACCCGTTTGCCTGAATCGCGGACTTTGGCCTCGGTGGATTTATCTTTCATTCTTGCTATCGACTTTAAGAATTGCATCGGATTGCTATTGGGCGTGATAACCGATGGCCTTTACG
The DNA here is from genome assembly GCA_030037705.1 of Acidobacteriaceae bacterium. Taxonomy (GTDB): domain Bacteria; phylum Acidobacteriota; class Terriglobia; order Terriglobales; family Acidobacteriaceae; genus Telmatobacter. Next base: position 6,403 of record JASHQE010000178.1, read on the forward strand.
GCTGCCGCTCCCTTGCGGTCCTGCAACTGTGCCAGATAAAGACTGTTCGGTTCAACGTGTGTGCCCACCGACTCATCTACCCCGCCTGGCAGCGGTGGCCCCTCGACCTGATCATCGCTGACGGGCATGGGCTGACTGGCGTGCTCGCCCACATCTCCGATCGACCAGTTCAGATCGCCCGGCGGGTTCTGCACCAGGAAAGCTTCCGCCTCGTCGTTCCACAACACCGACCATCCGCTGGCCCAACCATGGCCAGAACCCATAACCCCGCGATTCCTCAGGTTGATGCGTCCATCGGGCACAACACTGCTGTCCACCAGAAATCCGGTCGACCAGCGCTGATGCCCCTCGATCTGGCCGCTGCCGTTGAATCGGCAATGCAGCACCACCACCGGCCCCTCGGAGTGGCTCTGTGTGGCGACGTAGGTCACCCGGTCTCCTCTGGCGCTGCACCTGTCCAGCAAAATCTGCGACCCGGCCACGGAAAAGTCGAACGGCTGCGCGTGGCTGGTCACCGTGTCGTCCTGCTGCACATCGACGAGCACAACTGTGAGCCGCTCTGCGTTGTGACCGATACTTACTGAGTTGGTGGTGTCTACGAACGCGAGTCCGCCCAGCCAGGAATCGACGAGGTTGTCCATCGCAATGCCGTCAAAGTGCGCATCCTGGTGGTAATCGATGCTGCGGTTCGGAGCCGCGATCCGCAGATTCTCAACGCCTGTTTCCTCGATCGGGCCGCTGATTTCAACACGTGTCACCGTGGGCTGCCCAGCGCCGTAAAAATGTGAATCGAAGGAGTCAGTCAAAGGGACCTCAAACTCGACTGCGTTTCCCTTGACGGACACAACCTTGCGAAACACGCGGATGTCATTCTCCACCCACGTCTCCGGCTCGCCATTTCGAACCAGATGGTCCATCCCCATGGCGTGGACCCACTCGGGCGTCACTGGCTTCACGATCTCGATGGTGTCTCCTGGATGCATCCCCTTGGCATCTGCCAAGTGAATCAGGGTTGAGCCTGCCGGCACGTAGGTATCTTTGAGGACCGTGTCAGGCCCTAGAGTCCTCCGGTGATATTCGCCCTTGATCTCAATCGCCAGGTGAGGCTTTCCGGTCATCTTGAGCACGCTGGCTTCTGTTCCCTCTGAACCCGCACCCCGGATTACCACACCGGATGTATTGACATGCAGCGTTCCAGCAAGGTTGAAGGTCCCGGGCGCCAAAACGACCGCGCCACGAATGCCACGCGGCCCCGGCGGAAGGCTTGCAACCTTATCGATCGCAGCCTGAAGCGCCGGTGTGTCATCTTCCTTGCCCGAGGGTGACACCGTAACGCGCGTCGGCGCATGCGGTAGAGCGATACCGCCTCCGCGATACCCTGCGCTCGAGAAGTCGGGAATGCGGTCGCCTTGGGGCGTTCTTCTGTACACCAATCTCCCGTTCGGGCCAAAATGCACCCACGCGGAGCGCCCGTAATTCGCACTCTTTGTATCGGCCTTGAGGCCTGCGGCATCCGTTTCCGGCCTCCGCGTGAAGACAAGAGGAGCGGCGCCTGTCTCCTCCCAGGTTCCCGTAATCGTATTGCCATCGGGACTGATATCGCCTTGATAGTTCCCCAGTACACGGATATCGCCTTGAGATCTTTCCTGTAGTGCAGGCACCGTGAAGCTGAACTTCGTCCCCGACTTTGTAATATCGGTACACTGGCCTCCAAAAGCTACAGGGTCGATGCTTTCGATGCTTCCAGTCAGCCCAGTTCCGGTGCTTTGCCGCAAATGAAGTATCAGATGCAGATGGCCGAGCATTCCCGCGTAGTCAGTCTCCGTTCCGGCCTTCCGCGTGAAGACAAGAGGAGCGGAGCCACTCTGCTTCGAGGTTCCCGTGATCGTGTTGCGATCGGGACTAATCTCGCCTTGGTAGCTCGCCTGTAGCTCAGGGTTCGTGAAGCTGAACGTCATTCCTGATTCGGTAATGTCGGCACACCGGATTCCAAAAACATCCTGGTCGATGCTGTCGATGGTTCCCGTCAGCCCGGTTCCGGCGCTTTGCCGCAAGTGAAGTACCAGATGAAGAGGGCCGATCCTCCCCTCGTAGTCGCCAGCGAGTGGGGACGGAGCTGTTTGTGCACTCAGAGGACCGAGACAGACCAGGCAGGCAAGGGCAATCAACATCAGTTTGTGTGCCGTTTTTTTCTTCAAGGGCATTTCCGTCACCCGCATCGTCACTGGCGCTGTTTGGGAGATGGGCAATTTTGATCTCAACCTATAGACGTACCAGTGTACGGATTGTGTGGAACCCCGTTCTCACAAGCGCCCGCTCGTGGAGGAAGCGGAACCCGCTGGCGGACATATGTGTTCGGAATCGATCGACACGCGGCTGTCAGTAGGCAGGATACGATGATGCGCACGTTCGTGAACGCATCGTCGCCAATGCGCTTATTGAACGAGAATCTCTGATGCTGCCATTCTGAAGCGCTTGGTTTAGAGCTGAATGGGTGCGTTGCCTTGAAGTCGTGAGTTGAGGCGCTCCTTGTAGAGCGCTAATACCAGAACTTCACCTTCGGCCATACGGTTTCGAGGTTTTCATGCAGGCCGCGGCAGATAAAGATGGGTCCGCGCTCATACGGCTCCACATAGGGATTTGTATCGCGCGCAAACTCCTCTACCGAGTCGAACTCGTTTTCGAGCGTCCTGCGGCTTTCGCCAAACACGATCATCACGCTACCCGTATACATGCGTGGTCCCCAGAAGAAGTAGTTCTGGTGACCGCTGATGGCCTCCGGCACATCCGGCCGGTATACGCTCACCGCGCTCGCGTCGCCATAGTTTTCCGTGTAGATCACGGCCCGTGCGCGCTCCGCCTGCGGCAGCGAGTACCAGGCAGCGGCCAGCAAGTCCGCCTTCTGCCGCCAATCCAGCATGTCGGCGTAGTACTGCGGCAGCGGTGCGGTGGCGCCATTCTCCATTTTCGGGGGCTGCAAATGCAGCCGCTGCTGGTATGCAAGAATGTTTGCCGGCGGTAGGACCGGGAGAATGATAGGCAACAGAATCGCGATGACAAGCACGTGCATCGCCACATAAACGGGCGTGAGCCCGCGCCGCAACCAGGCCTTGCGGAAGAGAAGATCCCAGGCAGCCGCACCCGCGGCAAAATAGAGCGGATAAATGCCCGCCAGGTAATAGTCCTTGGCGTGCAGAATCATCATCAACGGCAGATACAGCAGATACGTCACGCCCAGAAAGCGGAACGCCTGTGCCGCCCGGCTGAAGAGCAGCCACAAAATGCCTCCCATCCACAGCGGCGCCATCAGAGGACCGAAGACCAGCATCTGGGTCAGCACAAAGGCGAGGGGGCCTACGTGGACGTTCTTGCCGTCAATCTGATCGTTGTGCAGCAGCTCAAGTGTTGCCCAGTGGTGATGCATCTCCCACAGCAAATTCGGCAGAATCAGCAGGGCAATCAACGCGAATCCTATCGGGAACCATTTCGAAGCCAGTAACTTTCTCTGGCTGGTCATCAGCAGCGCCGCCAGCAGACAGGTGAGGAAGAAAACCTCGTTCCACTTGTTTTCGAGGCCCAGGCCAGCCGTCACGCCCAGCAACACCCACCACCACGCCACCGTCCAGCCGCTGCGAATCCCGCGACCAGCTAGCCGCGTCAGCTCCATCAGCGCGAGCGCTATTGTCATCCAGAAGACCGGCTCAAAAGTGCTCGTGGAAAACGTTGCATCGGCGCCCGTCACCATGGGCGCCAAAAGAATTCCCGTCATAGCCAAGGCCTGCGCCCATCGGGAAGCACCCATTCTCCACGCCAGCAGCCCGGTCATCGCCACTTCCGCGGCGCCCGCCAGCGAGGCAAAGCTCCGGAACAGGGCCAGCGATCGCAAGCCGAACAGCAACTCCGAAATGCGCACGACCAAAGGAATGACGGGCGGCTGATCTACATACCCCCAGGCCAGATGCCGACCGCAGACGATGAAGTACAACTCATCACGAAAAATGCCGTACCCTGCACGTTGCATCGTTATCTGGCCCAGCGTAGACAGAACATACTTCAGCAGGCCAAACCCTACCGCCAGCCACACCGCGCCCTTCACCGATGCCGCGGTAAATTCCTGCGGTTTCACAATTCTCGTCTCAATCGTCACCCTGGTCCTGCCTCCATCCGGGTACAAATATACCGCCAACATCGATCGCTACGCATAGCTCATCCCCGGTGTTCCGTTGTCATTGATTCCTGAGCCTGAAAGAACGAATTGGACGTTGATTGACGCCAAATCGCCGAGTTACTCATTGAATGAGAATTTCTGATGCTGCTATTCTGAAGCGCTTGTATTAGATCTGAATGAGTGCATTGGCCTGTTGGCATCAATTGATAACTGCGTTTTCTCAATCCGGAAAATCAAAAGCTGTGCAAGAGGAAATCTCTTGCGATCGCTAGAACTTTCTCCCGCATCGCGGGCTCCGGCAACATGCGAGCAATTTCAATTGCCCCGATCATCGTTGAAAAGATCGAAAAGAAGGCCCGCTCCTTGTCGGCAGTTTGCTGGCCCGGCATAAAGGGGATCATTCTATCCTTGTAGTTCACAAGCTCGGCAAAGATCTGCCCCCTCATTCTTTTGTCGACCCGCACCAGTTCCGGCGCAAGTGTCGTCAAAGGGCAGCCACGATCGGCGTGATCGCAGTATTCCAGGCTTAGATAAGCCTTCACAATCGCCTTCCATGGTGGCTCAGTGTGCGACTGTTCCGCAGCACGAGCCAGTTTGCCAGAGATATCCCGAAAAGCCTCGCGGAGCGACTCCAGGAGCAGCGCATCCTTGTTTCCGAAATGCTTGTAAAAGCCTCCGTGGGTCAAACCCGCGTCGCGCATAACCGCGGCAACCCCAGCGCCGTTCAGACCTTCGGCGCGCACACGACACGAGGCATCTTTCACGATTTTCTGATGGACTTCCGCTTTGTGCCCGGGCCGGTAGCGCATAGCTCATTGTAGGATGCTCAAGATCATCCCAAGATGCAAGCGGCCCAGGGCGATCTAAAAAGTTCGAATCCGTAGGATGACCATCATCATCCTACGGATAAAAGGAGGCTTTTCGAATGTCACACCCAATTTTGGTCACAGGTGCAGCCGGCGGCCAGCAAGGATCAACTGGGCGCCTCGTCGTGGGTCTCCTGCTCGCGCAGGGGATTTCCGTTCGCGCTTTCGTTCACAAACTCGATGCCCGGTCCGACGAACTCCGCCGACAAGGTGCGGAAATCGCTGAGGGTGATTTGCTGAACCCCGCTTCAGTCCAGGCGGCATTGAAAGATGTGAAGCGTGCTTACTTTACCTATCCGGTGGCCGATCGGCTGCTGGAGGCAACCGCCATCTTTTCTGCAATGGCTCGCGATGCGGGAGTGGAATTGGTTGTGAATAATTCGCAGTTTCAGGGTACGTCAGAAGATCCCTTATTTCGCGATCTCCGGCACGCTCCCTCATTTCGAAACCTGCAGCATCGCGTGGCCGATCGTATCTTCGACTGGGCACAGGTCGGGACCGTTCATATTCAAGCTCCGCCCTATTACGAGAACGTCCGCGCACTCGTCAGCCACAGCGTGGCCGCGCAAGATACGGCTTTCTTGCCCTGGGGCGATGGCGACGCCGTCATCCCACTCGCGGGCGCTGAAGACGTAGCCCGCGTGGCTGCAACTCTCTTGGTGAACCCCGGCCTTCCCCCTAAAAACGTCTTCCCGCTGCTAAGCGAAACTTTAACGGTGCGCGAGATTTTCGAGACCCTTGGTAGAGCGCTGGGACGGCCGATTCGCTATGTGCCCATCACCGACGAGCAGTGGGCGGATGCCGTGAAGGAGCATCTCAAGCCGCACGCGCTCGATCATCTGAGCCATCTCTGGCAATACTTCAGGAATAGCAAGGAGCAACGCCAAGCTACCAATACGATTCGCGAGGTCACAGGCCGAAATGCCCAGACGTTGGAAGAGTTTTTCCGGGCCAATGCCCAATTGATGGCCGCCAAAGGTCATGTTGGCAGCGCGAAAACCATCTGATTCAGTGGATGATGGTGATCATCCCACAAAAAAGGAGCCCCAATGCCGCCGCAAATAGTCTTCCCGCTGCATCTCGTTCTAGGTTATGTTGCATGTCTGCTTTGCTTCCGCTCGTACCTATTGCCCAAACTCAAGTCGATGGACCGATTCGGAGCTCAACGTGCAATCGCTACATTGCACAGCTTTCGCTTCTTCGGTCTCGTCTTTATTCTTCCCGGCCTCGTCGGACCCAATCTGCCCGCGGGCTTCGCTACCTTCGCCGCCTACGGGGACTTCGCAACCGGAGTGCTGGCCTTGGTGGCGCTTCTGACATTTAGGATGCGTCCGCTCTTTTGGCTGTTTGTGGTCGCTTTCAATCTCGTGGGGACGGCCGACATCATCCTCGATTACTACCATGCCGTTCGGGCCGGCCTCCCAGCGCTGGCTGGGCAGTTGGGCGCAACCTACGTGATCCCGATCATCTATGTGCCCATGCTGATGATCACGCACGTCGTCGCTTTCTACTGGTTGGTGCGTCCAGCGCATCGGCAAGTAGCGGCGCTGGCCAACGGGTGAAAGAGTGCTAAGGTGCATGAAAGTCGCTTCAGCATTCTCAGCGCAAGCAAAATCGCGAATGCACTCATCAACCGAACTGTCGAACTGTCCTGCGAACCGTCCTATCTGAAAAGTAGAGACTGAAGGGGGTTTTTAGAGCAGCTTGCCGGCCGCCAGATCCCGGATCAACCCCCGGTCGGCAGCCAGAAAGTCATACGACGGCAGCTCTGCGAGCTTCACCCACTTCACTTGCTGGTAGATGTGGTTGACGATCTCTCCGTGGAATTCGCGCACGGCGAAGAACTGCAGATCGACTGCGCCGCCGTGCCGGTAATTGTGGCGGATGCGTGTGACCGGCGGGCCAATGCTGGCGCGGATACCGAGCTCTTCACCTAACTCGCGGGCGAGTGCCTGCTGCGGGCTTTCACCGGCTTCGATCTTGCCGCCCGGAAACTCCCACATGGAGGCCATGGGCTGGTCGAGGCGGCGCTGGCCGATAAGCACTTCACCGTCACGCACGATCAGTGCCGCGGCCACAAAACGCAGCGCAGGGCCAGCGGGACGGGAGTTGACGCCGGAGGAGCCTTCTTCCACGGCTCCAGTGTAAACGAAACAAAGAGAGGAGCTTTATTCTCCCCCGACGGCTCCGCTACGACCTTCGGCTGCCGCCGGCCGGAAGTAACCCCAGCCTCGCTTCGCCGTCTCCGCCAGCAGTGCCGGCGAAGGGTTTACCGGAAACGCGCAGCGGGCCATCGCAAGCATGGCCAGATCGTGTACAGAGTTGCCGAAGACCGCGTCAGGGTGGGTAAGCCCCATGCGCCGCAGCGCCACAGCTTTACCCGGTCCTGTGGGTACATCCACAATCTCGCTGCTGATCACACTGTTTATCACACGAGCCTCGGCCGCCAGTACACGCTCCGGAGGAATTCCGAAGTCGCGCACACCCTCAACAATGACCCAGCGGTTCGTGGAACTGACGGCCCAAAGTTCGACGCCCGCCCGGCGAAGCTTTGCCACGAGCGCCGCAATCTCAGGAAAGATATGGGGATGGATGGAATGGTTGAAATATTGGGCCGCAGCGTCGCGCAGCTCCTGGTCGCGCAATCCGGCGTAGATCTGCACCATCTCGCCGCAGATCTCCTCTTCGCTTACCTGGCCGGCGCGATAGGCGCGATGTCGAGTGTCGATCCAATCACTGGTTGAGCGCGATACCAGCCCCTGTTCGAGCGACCAGGCCATAAAGCCATAGCCCGCGTCGCCGCCCCACAAGGTTCCGTCGCAATCGAAAACGGCGACGTTTGGCTTGCAGTCCAAAACCAGCCGTTCAAATTCTTCCGCGGTCCATTTACGGACTTCCAATTCCACCTGCGCCAAGCCTTCCTCAATTTTGTTTGAAAGATTCATCTCTCTCTATTTTCTTCCAAAACAGGCTGAATTTGCACACATGAGAGATGAATGCGCATCATGCGAATCATAGAAACGAACAGAGCGGCGCCTTTGCGGGCGCAGTTCAGTAGGAAAACATCGCGGGAGATCTCCAGCTTTGTTGCCGATGTTGATTCCTTGATGAACGTGGTACGGTGAACTCCGGCGCTGCTCCATCTCTGGGCAGCGGCGCGGATAATCGAGAGTGTGGACAGCGCCCGCAATCTCGCGCTTCTCAAGGACTACCACGCCTATCTACGCGTGGAAAAGGGTTTACGCCCGCTTACCTGCGAAGCATACCTGAGTGATCTGCGCACCTTTGCCGAGTTCCTTGAAGGCCGCAACGGCGTGCTGCTGACGGCCGTCCAGGACGATGTTGCTGCCTTCCTCGAGCACCTTCGCTGCCACGGCATCGACTCCCGGTCGACAGCGCGTAAGTTGAGTTGCCTGCGCGGCTTTTACAAGTGGCTCCTTCTCGACCGCCGTATCCATCATGATCCGACCGTTAACATCGAATCGCCGAAAGCCTGGAAGATACTGCCAAAGTCGCTTGCGGAGCCAGAGGTTGCCGAGATGCTGGAGCGGGCCGGCATGGCCGCCACGCACCCGCAGGCGCAGGCCACTGCTCTGCGCGATCGCGCCATCCTCGAACTGCTTTATGCCGGAGGGTTGCGCGTCTCGGAGGTGATTTCTCTCGCGACCAGCGACCTCGCGCTCGATTTGGGGCGCGTCCAGGTGCGCGGCAAAGGCGACAAGGAACGCATCGTGCCGCTCGGCTGCTCCGCAGTCCTGGCTCTGGAGGAGTACTTGCGCAGGGGGAGACCGCATCTTGAACGCATCAGCACAGCACGCATCCGCAAGCCGGCGCGGCCCGATGGAGCGCGGCTGTTTCTCTCATTGCGCGGCATGCCGCTGACGCGCCAATGGGTGTGGCATTTGGTGAAAGTAGCGAATGACGCAGCCAGCCCGCACACGTTGCGCCATAGCTGCGCGACACACATGGTCGAGCATGGCGCGGACCTGCGCAGCGTGCAGTTGATGCTCGGCCATGCAGACATCTCCACGACGCAGGTTTATACGCATCTTGCTCTGGGTCGTCTGAAGGCCGTGCACCGCAACCATCATCCCCGCGCTGCGCGCCGGCCGGCGGCTCCAGAAGCCGAAGCGGGGAAGAACGAAGAACTGCAGCGCATTTCGCTTGAGGAGCCGGCATGAATGCATCGCCCGCTCTCGAAACCCCGCGGTCTCTTCACGAGCTGGTTGCCGAGTATCTGCGCGTGCTGGCCAATGAGCGCGGCGCATCCACGCACACTCTGCGCGCATACCACCGTGAGCTTGCTGCGTTTGCTGTCTGGATGCATGAGGCGTACGCAGAATGGACCGCGGACCGCGTCGAGCACACGCACATCCGCGCCTATCTTGGCACGCTTTATGAGCGGGGGCTTTCCAAGCCTTCGGCCGCGCGTGCGCTTGCAGCGATTCGGAGCTGGTTCAAGTGGCTTGCGCGCACGGGGCACATCGAGCTGAACGCGGCCGCGCTGGTCTCTACGCCGAAGCTGCCCAAGCACCTCCCGCGTGTGCCGTCGATCGAACAGATGAATCGGGTGGTGGATTCGGTGCGCGACGATGCGGCAAGCTGGCCGGCCCGCGACCGCGCCATTCTCGAGATGCTTTACGGATGCGGCATTCGCAACGCCGAGCTGACCGGGCTCGACCTCGGAGATATTCACTGGGCCAATGAAGCCGTGCTGGTGCGGGGAAAGGGACGCAAGCAGCGCTATGCTCCTCTCGGCGATGCGGCGGCGCAGGCCCTGCGCACCTATCTTGCGGAGCGCTCCGCGAGACTGGCCGCGGCCAAAGCAGAGACGCCCGCGCTCTTCCTCAATTTGCAACTACGCGGCCTGAACGGAACCGGCGGCGCGCGTCTTACCACACGCAGCGTAGGACGCATTGTAAAGCGCATCGCCATCCTGCGCGGCCTTTCCTCCGACGTGCATCCGCACACCCTCCGCCATGCCTTCGGCACGCACCTTCTGGAAGAAGGGGCCGATTTGCGCGCTATCCAGGAACTGCTCGGCCACGAGCGGCTTTCCACAACACAGCGCTATACACAGCTCACTACGGTGCAGTTGACTGAGGTCTACGATCGAACCCATCCGCGCGCGAAGTAACGTCACGCGCCTGTCTGGATCATCACTTCATCCAGTTCGCGGCCGAATTGCGAGATTACCTCAATTTTGAATTTGCGGCTGAACAGATCTTTACCCATGAGGTATGTCTCCATTGCACGAACGGCATTGCCGCCGCGAGATCGCGTTCCTTCGAGCTTCCAGCGCCTGCACTCGATCAGCGTGGGCCCGTTGCCGCGGCGGGCGTGGGCGATGGCTTCAGAGGCTACACGATAGATGGCAACCACATCCTCTTCATCGACCGCGATGCCGGGCAATCCGCAGCGCAGCGCCTGCTGCGCCAGATTGGTTGTTTGTGCGCCGCCATGGCACACAAAAAGGATGGGCAGATGCGCAGCGGCGGCAGATTGCAGAGATTGCTTCCAAACGTCCTCAGCGATTTCGTTGGAGCTCAAAAAAAGAACGGAGATCTTCTTCCTTTTCCCTTGCGAGCCGAGCCGTGCCGCGCGCATTGCGATTTCGATCCGATCAGCGAAGCTCTCCAATGAAGGCAGCACGTTCGCTAGAGCATTGCTCGCCGAGAGCGCATCGCGACCGCCGGGGCGCGTTGACGCGAGGGCCGGGAAGAGCGCGTTGAGCGAAACGCCTTTGAGAAAACGCGGCGCCAGATCTCCGCGCGGCGCGCAGATCGTATCGTCCAGGCGCAGGTCGGCTAAGATGCCTGCTGCAACTGCTTCCCGGCCGCGAAAGGCTGCTCCTTGTTTTTCCGCGGAGAGGCGACGAATGCGTCCCTCCAATATGCGGCATTTCAGCATGGCGGCATAAAGCGCGAGCAGCTTTTTGTTTGAGATCAACGAGAAGCTATTTTCTCCTGCGGGCTCGGCGCGCGGAATGCTTTTGTGTGTCGTCATCGGGTTCCAGAGAAGCGCAGCTTGAAATTCGAAAAGCCTTACGTCGAGTAGTCGGCGTTAATGTGGATGTATTCGGTGGTCAGATCTGTTGTCCAGAACACACAAGATCCCGCGCCTTGGTGGAGCTCAATCGCGATTGAAAATTCCTTCTGGCTGAGATAGGCGTGTGCTGCAGCTTCATCGTATTGAGGAGAGCGCCCGCCATCACGGCAGATGGGCAGCTTGCCAAAGCTGATGTCAATGCGAGCCGGATCAATCTCCGCGCCGGAGTAGCCGATCGCGGCGGCTAACCGTCCCCAGTTTGGATCGCATCCCGCCCACGCTGTTTTTACCAGCGGCGAGTGAGCAATCGCCTTGGCTACACGCAACGCATCGGCATCTGAGGCAGCGCCCGAGATGCGCAGCTCCACGCTATGCGAGACGCCCTCGCCATCAGCTACAATCTGCCTCGCCAGCGATGTGCACACCTGTATGAGCGCAGTTTGGAAAGCTGCATTGCCGGCGCCGATAGAAACTCTGCTCGCGCCGGAGGCGAGCAGCAGAACCGTGTCATTTGTCGATGTGTCGCCGTCAACGGAGATACGGTTGAAGCTCACTTCAATCGAGGCGCGCAGATACGTATGCAGATCCGCCGGTTCAATCGCAGCATCGGTGAGCACGTAAACCAACATCGTTGCGTGCGGCACAAGCTGCGGGTGAATCATGCCCGAGCCCTTGCCGAGCGCAGCGATGCGCACTTCGCGCATGTTCCCGTCCGCGTCTGCTGCCTCAAACTGCGCGCAGGCCGTCTTCTTCACGAGATCGGTGGTCAGAATGGCCTGTGCGACTTGGTGAAAGTGATCTGATTCGGAGCCAAGCCGCGCAGCCAATTCCGGCATTGCGGCAACCAGTTTTTCTGCCGGCAGCGGCACTCCGATCACGCCGGTCGAAGAGGGAAACACTTCTTCAGGCCGGCAGCCGAAGACCTTCGCTGCGGTCCTGCACGTTGCTCGTGCCGCGTCCAAACCTGCCTGCCCTGCGGCGCAGTTGGCGTTGCCGGCGTTTATAGCCACGACCCGCACTTTACCGCTCGAAGCGCACAGATTCTCTTTATCAATGATCAATGGCGCGGCGGTTACGCGATTGGCCGTGAAAGCCGCGGCCGCGCTCGCAGGCGCATCGGCCACAATCAAGGAAAAATCCGGGCGGCCGCTGGCCTTAATTCCAGCTGTTGTAGCACCAAAACGGAAGCCGCGGGCAATCAGGAAAGGCGAAACGTCACTCATAGCATTAACCCTTCAATGTAGCAGGTGAACCGTGCCCGCGCCGCGCATCGTAATTCTTGCGATTTCGTCGATGCGATAATCTGAAATCTGTGGACAGTGTGACGAGTAGCAATACAAAGACAATCGAATCCGGCAAACCGCCAGTGGAGGAATCTGGCGGCGCTGAATTTCTCGAATTGCACGCAGTCAATGTGGCGCGCGGCGAGCGTGTCGTTCTCCACGATGTGAACTTGAGCATCCGCACCGGCGAGCACGTGGCCATCCTTGGCCCCAATGGCTGCGGCAAGTCAACGCTGATCCTTACCGTCACGTGCCAGGTTTATCCCATCGTGCATCCTGGAATGCGCGTGCGCATCTTCGGACGCGAGCGCTGGGATTTGACCGAACTGCGCAAGCATTTCGGGGTGGTGGGAACCGACCTTCCCGGTGAACGCACCGCTGTGACCACCGGCCTGGATGCCGTGATTGCGGGCTTCTTTTCGGCCTCCACGCTGTGGCCCAATCTGCACGTGACGGACGAGATGCGTGCGCGCGCCTGGGAAGCCCTGGAGCGCATGGAGGCCGAGCGGCTTGCCAAGCAGCTCGTCGGCACCATGTCCGCAGGCGAAAGGCGGCGCATCCTGATTGCGCGTGCGCTTGTGCATCGGCCACGCCAGTTGTTGCTCGATGAGCCCTCGAACGCACTTGATCTGGCTGCGCAGCGCGAATTGCGTGAGACGCTGCGCCGGCTCGCCGCCGAAGGCACGGGCCTGGTACTCGTGACCCATCATCTGGGGGACATTCTTCCCGAGATCGAGCGCATCATTCTCATGCGCGACGGCCGGATTGTTGGTGACGGCCCGCGTGAGCAGCTCCTGACCGAGGCCAGATTAAGCGAACTCTTTCGGACACCTGTTCGCATCGGCCGTGATGAAGAATGGCTGCATAGCTGGTGAAGAACAGAGAACAGAGGGCAGAGAGCAGGGAACAGGGATCAGGGACCGGCCAGGAAAGTTGAGAAACAGAATGGAGTCGAGATGAACGCCGCCGCTCATCCCGCAAGAACGAAGACGCTGTTGGCCTTTGCGATCATCTATTTCGTCTGGGGCTCTACCTTTCTCGCAATCCGGATCGGCGTGCATGAGGTTCCGCCGTTTCTCTTCGCCGCAATGCGTTTTCTTGCCGCCGGCCTGGTTTTGTGCGGATGGATGTTTGCCAAAGGCGAACACAATCCCAGCACTCGTGAGTGGATTTCGGCAACGCTGCTCGCCCTGCTCATCTTTGTCGGCGATTATGGGCTCCTGTTCTGGGCCGAGCAGCGCGTACCCTCGGGCATGGCCGCGGTCATGCTTGCCACCATTCCCGCTTTCATGGCGCTCTCTGAGATTGTTTTGCTGCGTACACAGACACTTACAGTCAGTCTGGCGATCGCGCTTGGCGTGGGAATCTGCGGGGTAGCTGTGCTGGTCAGCCGGTCGCTCCATCTGGGGGGAGCGGCCATCGATCGCGCGGGCGCTGTGGCGCTGATCGTGGGTGCCTTGAACTGGTCGGTAGCTTCGACGCTTACACGCAAATTACCGTTGCCCGCTTCGAAGTCCATGAGTTCGGGTGCGCAGATGCTTGCCGGCGGCGCGCTGCTCCTGCTCGCTGCTGCGGCACGCGGAGAGTTTCATGGGTTCCATCTTTCCTCGGTGTCGTTTGGCGCGTGGTGCGCATTGCTTTATCTCATCGTCGCCGGCTCCATTATCGGATTCACTGCTTATCTGTGGCTTCTGCATCATGAATCGCCCACCAAAGTAGGCACCTATGCCTATGTGAATCCCGTAGTTGCCGTGCTGCTCGGCTATTTTGCAGGCGGAGAAGCGCTGGGGCCGCGAACGATCGTGGGCACTTTATGCGTGCTCGCCAGCGTCGTCATGATTACCACTGCACGGGCCGGTAAACCGGCGGTCGCCCGCGTGGAAGTCACCGAGTAAATTTGTGTTTTCACGGAATCCACTAGTCTGTATCGACATATAGCCTGGTGAACCATGGGCAAAAGTCAGTGCCAGACGTGGCGAACCGCAGATGTTTCGACTCCGTTGGGAGCAAAGAACGCTCCCAACTTCGCTCAACATGACAGTGCCTGACTTACTTTTCAGCAACTTAGAGTTGGTCTATATGTCGATACGGCCCAGGTTTCATGCGGCTGAAGAGGGAAATATGCTACCATGCGGGCAATTGGCCTTCCGTAGGCCGCCGCTGAGGTCAAAATTATGTCTCCTATTTCCAGACGGCATTTTTTGAAGACCGGAATGGCCGTTGGCGCAATGGCAGGAGTGGGCAGCCTGCCGCTGGAAGCGGAACGTGCAACCGCAACCAGCTGGGTCACGCTGGGAAAGTCGGGCGTGAAGGTTACACGGCTTGCGTTCGGCACCGGAACGCACAACGGAAATGTGCAGCGCACCCTCGGCCAGCAGGGATTTACCAGCCTCGTGCGCTACGCGTACGACCGCGGCATTCGCTTCTTCGAAACAGCCCAGGCTTATCCGGACATGCAGGAGATGTTGGGCATCGCGCTCAAAGGGATTCCGCGCGAGAGCTACGTGCTTATGTCGAAGGTGACCACGGACGATGCCGATCCGCAGGCGACCGTCGATGAAATGCGCCGCCAGATGCAAACGGACTACGTCGATATCATGCTGTTGCACGTGCAGCACACGGCGACATGGCCCACGGATAGTCTGCGCTGGCAAGATGGCCTCTCTGAGATGCAGCACAGGCAAGCCATCCGGAGCCATGGCGCATCCGTGCATGGACTTCCCGCGCTGCGCCAGGTTCCAGATAACAAATGGCTCCAGATCGCCATGATCCGCATGAATCACAAAGGCGCACATATGGATGCCGAAGATCCGCGTGGTCATGTGCCCGGAAACGTGGATGAAGTTGTTGAACACGTCCATCAGGCGCGCAAGGCGGGTTTAGGCGTCATCAGTATGAAGCTCATCGGTGAGGGCTCGTTCACTGACCACGCTGATCGCCAGGCATCGATGCGCTTCGCCTTCCAGCACGCCGGCGTGAATACCGTGACCGTGGGATACAAGAGCGCGGCGGAAGTGGACGAGGCAATCGAGAATGTGAACCTTGCGCTGGCCTAGAGCCGCGCATTACGAGCCAGGAAAGGATGAACCGAGATGACCGAGTTATCCAGGCGGAACTTCCTCAAGGCCGGCGTAGCTGCTGGAGCGCTTGCGGGCGTCGGAACCTTGCACGCCGAGCGTGAAACCGCAACCAGCCTGGTCACGCTGGGTAACTCAGACGTCAAGGTAACTCGGCTTGCGCTTGGAACTGGCAGCTTCAGCGGGCGCATCCAGCAGGAGCTGGGCCAAGAGGGCCTCACGCGGCTCGTGCGCCATGCCTATGACCGCGGCATTCGTTTCTTCGAGACGGCTGAATCCTATGGCCAGTCGCAGCAGATGCTTGCGGTTGCTCTCAAAGGCATTCCGCGCGAGAGCTATGTTCTTATGACCAAGGTGACGACGGCCGATGATGTCGACCCGCGCGCAAAGCTCGACGAGCTGCGCCGCAACTCGGATACCGAGTACTTCGATATCATGCTTCTCCACTGGCAGCACACCGGCACTTGGCCTCAGGACACGCGGCCGTGGCAGGATGCGATTCTCGAAGCCGAGCAGAGGAAGACCATCCGGAGCCACGGGGCATCCGTACACGGATTGCCCGCCCTGCGTCAGGTTCCCAAGACTGAGTGGCTCCAGGTCGCCATGATCCGCATGAACCACAAGGGCGTGCGCATGGATGCCGAGGTTCCCGATACCGACGAACTCGGCAGCGTGAATGAGGTAGTCGAACACGTGAAGCAGGCTCGCCAACTGGGCATGGGCGTCATCAGCATGAAGCTCATCGGCGAAGGCGTCTTCAACCATGAAGATCGCCAGCGCGCCATGCGCTTTGCCTTTAAGAATGCCGGTGTGGATAGCGTGACCGTGGGCTACAAAAACACGGCTGAGATCGACGAGGCCATCGATAACCTCAACCTTGCGCTGGCGTAGCGATCTCTTCAATGCTGCGTACGACCGCAACCGGCAGCGCCTTTCCTCGCGCAGTCGAATCTGTTCTTTTGCCGCTGGCCGACGCGGCGAAGGCCCCTGCAATGCGCGCTTACATGCGTGGCCGCTTCGAATATCTCGGCATTCCCACGCCCGAACGCCGCGCCGCAGTAAAACTGCTGATCCGTTCTTTTGCTCCCATCGATGCGGCTCTATTGCGCTCAGCGGCGCTCGCTCTTTGGCGGATGCGCGAGCGTGAATATCAGTATGTTGCGGCCGATCTGCTGAGCCGCCACGCTGCGGCGCTGGGTGTGGACGACCTGCTGTGGTTGCTCGAGCTGGCTCAGGAGAAATCCTGGTGGGATTCGGTCGATGCGCTTGTGAAAGTCGTCGGCAAAATCGTTCGCGCCGCGGGCGCAAAGGGCCAGCGGCAGATGGACCGCGCCCTTCGCGACGAAAATTTCTGGGTGCGGCGCATCGCGATGATTCATCAGCTCGGATGGCGCGGCGATACAGACACGGTGCGGCTGTTTCGCTATGCCGATGTGCTCGCGCCTGAGAAAGAATTCTTTATTCGTAAGGCGATCGGCTGGGCGCTGCGCGATTATGCGTGGCACGACTGGCGCACGGTCAACAAGTACCTGAAAGCCGCGCGTAATCGTTTGTCGCCGCTGAGCTGCCGTGAGGCGATGAAGAATTTTCCGAGGCCCGTGTAGCCGGAATCGCGCCGTGCTCTTTCAAACTGACCCACTACCTGTGCTTGACTCGGCGTGCCCGGCAAGCGTACGGTGAGCTTACACGGGAAAGGAGGTTGATCCAGCCAATGAAATCAGATTCTTCGAGTTGTATCCTACGTGAGGTGACTGAGGCCTAGGGCATCGCGCCCATGACCCCAGGTAAGACCCGCGGCGAAAGATGCCTCCGGGCCACTGGCTCTCGCGGCAGCGCGATGGCCTTAGTCCAATCCCAACAGATCACTGGCAGCGGCCTGGAGGCGAAAGTCTTCAGGCCGTTGTTGTCAGGGAAGAAAATGGTCTCGCACAATCTCGACGACACGCTTTCGCTGCTCGCGCGCACCCCGTCTGCGCTCGACGCTCTGTTGTGTGACCTGCCCGAGATCTGGACGCATCGCAATGAAGGCGGGAAGACCTGGACTGTCTTTGCCGTCGTTGCACACCTTCTCGATGCGGACCGCGTGAACTGGATGCCGCGCACCCGCCATATTCTCGAGTTCGGCGACACGCGCCCGTTCACATCCTTCGATCGCGAAGGCGGCGAGCGCGGGATCAAGGAAAAATCTCTCAGCCAGTTGCTGGATGAGTTCGCCGATCTGCGCTCTGAAAATCTAGCTGTCCTGCGTGGCCTGAATCTGCAGCCGTACCAGCTTGAACGTCCGGGCCGCCATCCAGCTCTTGGCGCCGTCACGCTTTCTCAACTGCTCGCGGCCTGGGCCGTGCACGACCTCACCCATCTGCACCAGATCACGCGCATCATGGCGCACCAATACCGGGAAGCGGTCGGCCCGTGGAGCAAGTTTCTGGGCGTGCTTTACTGCGATGGCCACAGCCTTCCCGCATAGTTCGCCAGCCGACCGCAATTGTTGCAAGGCTCTGCGCGAGTTGCACCGGGCTAGCTCTTAAGCGCGCAGCCAGTAGGGTTTCGGCACGACAGTGTTCAACTCCGCAAATTCCTGATCGGTGAGCCGGAACGCAGCAGCGCTTACGTTCTCTTCGATGTGCTGCACAGAACTGGTTCCCGGAATCACCAGCATCACAGGCGATTTACGCAGCAGCCATGCCAGCGAAACAACCGCTGTCGATGTGCTGCGGGCAGCGGCGATTTTTTCGATGACCTCGTTAGCCTTCCTGCCCTGCGCCATCGGTCCCCAGGGTAAAAACGCGATCCCGTTGGCCTGGCAGTAGTCGAGCACATAATCCCACTCGCGGTCAGAGAAGCTGTAGCGGTTCTGGACGGAGACGATCGGTACGATCTTTTGCGCGCGCTGGATGTGTTCGAGGGTGACATTGGAGAGCGCCACGTGGCGAACCTTGCCCTGCTCGCGCAAGCGGGCAAGCGCCTCCATCGAGGCATCAAAGGATGTGGCCGGATCGGGCACGTGCAGCTGGTAAGCATCGATGCGCTCAAGCCGCAGCCGTTTGAGGCTTCCTTCAACCGCTTGGGTGATGTGTGTGGGACTGGCATTGTGCTGCCAGACGCCCGCGCCGTGGCGCGTCCAGCCAACCTTGGTGGTAATCACCAAGCCGGTGGGATAAGGTGCGAGGGCCTCGGCAATGAGTTCTTCCGAGACATCGGGGCCATAAGAGTCGGCCGTGTCAATGAAGTTCACGCCGAGCTCGACTGCGCGACGAAGCGTAGCCAGTGCGCCGGCGTGGTCGGCCGGAGGCCCCCAAATACCTTTGCCGGTGATGCGCATAGCGCCAAAACCGAGGCGGTTTACGGTCAGATCGCCGCCGAGCGTGACGGTTCCAGCCTGGGCGGCTGGGGCTAGTACGGTGGGCATGGT
>JASHQE010000179.1 GCA_030037705.1 Acidobacteriaceae bacterium
CGCAGCATGGTGCTGCACTACGAGCACCAGCACAACGGCCCGACGGAGCCCGGAAAATGAAAATGCCGTTCTCGCCTCACACGCGCCAGATTGTGGTGATGACCTTTCTGCTCCTCGGCGCTCTTGCGCTTTGTTGCTTTGTCTATCGGCATCCGCTCGTCCTGGATGACGAGTGGCCCACACCAGAGCACATGCCCAATCCTTTCCCGGTGCCCAGACAACCGTAGGCCGGGGGGAAATGGAAACGCCGGCAGGACGCCGGGTGCCCGGCACCCGGCAAGGCAAAGAATATCCCTCAGGGGTTAAAGACCTACTCAATTTGTGCGGTTTGATGTACGGGCTGAAGCCCGTACCCTTCAAGCTGAAGCCTGTGTCCTTTCAAACTGAGCCGCATCGAGCTACCTCGTTACTTCGCTTCTACAATAGTGAGTATGCCCACAGCAGTCCGCTCACATGCCAAGATCAATCTCGGCCTGGGGATTGGCGCACCGCGCCCGGATGGATTTCATTCGCTGGTAACGGTCTACCAGACGCTCGAGATGCACGACCTTGTGACGGTAACGGCCCGGCCGGCTCGGGACTGTAACATCCAGCTCACCTCGAACGATTCCCGTGTACCGACGGACGAGCGCAACACCGCGTGGAAGATGGCTTCCCTGGTTTTGGAAGAATTCGGAGTCGCGGCCGATGTCCATATCCACATCGAAAAGCGGCTGCCGGTGCAGGGCGGATTGGGCGCGGGTTCGGCCAATGCAGTGGCGGCTCTGGTGGGGCTCGAAACGGAGCTGGGAATTGCGAAGCAGCACGTTAGCAAGTCAGCGAGTCAGCAAGTCGGCGCGTCGGGTCCATGGCTCGCGCGGCGTCTCGCCTTGGCCGCCCAGGTGGGCTCCGATGTGCCGCTGTTTCTGATCGGCGGGACCGTCCTTGGCCTCGATCGCGGACAGGAGGTCTATCCGCTACCCGATCTTGACTCGGTCTGGTGTGCCGTGGCGCTGCCTGAAACCGGCGTCTCCACGCCGCAGGCCTTCCGCGACTGGGACGCGCTCTGCAGCCGGGAAGGTTTGACCCCGGAGGCAAGTGCCGGTAAACTAAAGATGTTGAGCCACACCTATGCCAGCGCCTTTGCGGAAGGGTTTCCGCAGGACGGGCTAACGTCGGGCTCCTCCGGTGTCATTTCCAGGAATCAATTTTGGGGAAATGACCTGGCCGGACCGTCAGGGTCCGCGCTTGTCCGCACCGGGATCACGAGCTGGATTGAGAACGACTTCGAGCGAGTCGTCTTCTCTCAGCATCCCTCCCTTAGCGAAATCAAGCGCGTCCTTTTGGGGCAAGGCCTGCCGGAGGCAGCTTTGTATGCCTCGCTCTCGGGGTCTGGTTCGGCGCTCTACGGGTTGTACCTGACCCGCGGAGATGCGGAAGCAGCCTGCGCGCGTTTGCACACCGCGGGCGTGCAGAGCCAGTTGACACGGACTTTGCCGCGCGCCGCGTACTGGCAGGAAATGCTTTCGTAAAGCGGATTGACAGTGAGCCGTTCCGCAAGAGAGACTCGCGGACGGTTGCTGAAAGTTGGGCGATCGTTCAATGGTAGGACAGTGCCCTTTGGAGGCACTTATCTAGGTTCGAATCCTAGTCGCCCAGCCAGAAAGGCAGCTTTTAGCTATCAGCTTTCAGCTCGATTGTTGCGGGAACGTACGGAGTCACCCGCGGCGCAGAAAAAGCTGAGAGCTGATAGCTGACAGCTAGAAACGCAGCCATAGCCAACCAGCGTGGAGGTGCTTTTCAACATGGAAGTAGAAATCCTGGTCATGGATGAGGACAAACCGAAGGGCAACGAGCCGGCGCCGCTCCGCGAGGGGGGGCAAAAAGAGCCGGCACAGGACGGTGCGACCGGTAAGGATGCCAAACCAGCCGCCGAACGGAAGCGGGTCCGCAATTTGAGTGAAGATAAACGCTTCAAGCTCTTTTCGGGCACGGCGAATCCTGAACTGGCCCGGAAGATCGGCGAGCACATTGGCGTCAAGGTCGGCGAGACCAAGCTGCAGCGCTTCGCCGACGGCGAAGTCTTCTTCCAGTTGCTTGAGAACGTGCGCGGCGTAGATGTATTTGTGGTGCAGCCTACCTGTTATCCGGTGGACCAGCACCTGGTGGAGTTGTTGGTGATGATCGATGCGCTCAAGCGGGCTTCAGCGGCCAGGATCACTGCGGTGGTCCCATACTATGGCTACGCCCGCCAGGATCGCAAGGACCGCCCGCGCGTCGCCATCAGCGCCAAACTCATCGCCGATCTGCTCACCACCGCTGGCGCCAACCGGGCGCTCTTTGTGGACCTGCACGCGGCCCAGATCCAGGGTTTCTTCAACATTCCCGTCGATCACCTCTATGCCAGCCCGGTACTGGTGAGCTACTTCGAACAACTGCATCTGCCCAATCTGATGGTCATCTCACCCGATCCGGGCGGCGTGGAGCGGGCGCGGTTCTTCGCGCAGAAGGTAGGTGCGCCGCTAGCCATTGTGGATAAGCGCCGCACGGAGATGAATGTGGCTGAGGTCATGAACGTTGTCGGGGATGTGAAGGGCAAAACCTGCCTCATCATCGACGACATCATCGATACGGCGGGGACGCTCGTGAAGACCGTCGACGCGCTGCTGGCTGCGGGCGCAATCTCCGTTCACGCCTGCGCCAGCCACGCAGTGCTGTCGGGTCCGGCTGTCGACCGCATTGCCAATTCGCGTCTTGAGCAGGTCGTCGTAACCGATAGCATTCCGCTGCGTGAAACGGCGCAGAAGTTGTCCAAGATCAAAGTGGTTTCGATCGCCGGCCTGGTGGGCACGGCCATCGAGAACATTCACAAGGAGACCAGCGTAAGCACGCTGTTTAACTAAGTGATCCGTGGTCAGTGACCAGTGATCAGAACTTGAAACCCGCTAGTCGGTCATCTCTAAGTCGTCGTGTGTTAGACCGTTTTTCTGGCCACTGACCACTATTCACTGACCACTGGCCCTTACAAAGGGAGCGGAGCAACACAGTTTGCAGCACCACCGATCAGCTGAAAGCTGTCTTTTCCCCGTGCCCGAAGAAGGAATGAGAGAACGCAATGCCAGAAATTGTCGTAGCTAAGCCCCGCGAGGGCAGATTCAACAAAAATGCTGCGCGCCGTGTGCGCGCAGCAGGCAAGATTCCTGCTGTTTTGTACGGCCCCGGGCAGGATCCCGTGGCCATTGAGGTGGAACCGAAGCAGATCTCACGGATTCTTTTTTCCGAGACCGGCCACAACACGATCTTCGATATCGAAGTCGCGGGCCATCCTTCCGCCAAAGCCATGATCGTCGACTGGCAGCGCGAGCCGATCAAGGATCAGCTAATCCACATCGACCTGAAGCGCATCGCGCTCGACAAGGTGCTGCGCGTGAGCGTGCCGATCAAGTTGATCGGCGTGCCGGTGGGCGTGAAGACCGAAGGCGGCATTCTCGACCAGGTGATGCGCGAAGTGGAGGTCGAGTGCTTGCCGGCGGATATTCCCAGCCACATCGATGTCGATGTGACAGGACTGGCTTTGCACGGCGTGCTTCGTGTCAGCGATCTGCCCCATGCGGACAAGATCAAGTACCTCAAGGCCGAGGATGCGACCGTCGCTCACGTTGTCTCGATCCGCGAAGAAGCGGCTCCGGCGGCTGAAGGCGCAACGGCTGAAGCTGGTGCGGCTCCGGCGGCAGAACCGGAAGTGGCCAAAAAGGGCAAGGCCGAAACGGCTGACGCAACGGCCAAGAAGCCCGAGGCGAAGAAGTAAGTTTTGCCGGAGACTGCCGAGTCCGACCGCAAGAGTGGCCCTTTCCTGGTGGTGGGGCTCGGCAATCCCGGTCCGGAGTATTTCTGGACCCCGCATAATGCAGGGTTCATGGCTATTGACCGCATTGCCGAACAAGAAGGCGTTGTGGTTCAAAACCGGAGATGCCGGGCACTCACCGCAACCTGTCGCATCGCAGGGCGCGCGGTGGTCCTGGCTAAGCCGGAGACGTTTATGAATCTGAGCGGTGTTGCAGTCGCCTCTCTGATTCGCGAATTGGAAGTGGATCCAGCCAGGGATCTGCTCGTGATCTATGACGAGCTCGATCTGTTGCTGGGAACCTTCAAGATCAGGGAACGCGGTTCGCCAGCCGGGCACAACGGAGCCCGCAGCGTAACCCAAGCCCTGGGAACGCAGGAGTGGTTACGCCTGCGCATCGGTGTGGGACTTCCACCCCACGGACGAGGACCTGTCCGTGGAGACCCCGGCAATCTTCCTCCGGAGGCTGTGGCTGCCGGAGGCAAGCGTCCCGGTAAGGATTACCTGCTCTCGCCGATGCGTAAAGCGGATCTGGCGATCCTGGACGAGGTGCTCGACAAGGTGGCAGCAGCCACGCGGCGCATCATCCAAGATGGTCCGGGAGCGGCGATGAATGAGTTCAATCGGAAAGATAACGACAGGGATCAGGGATCAGGGATCAG
>JASHQE010000180.1 GCA_030037705.1 Acidobacteriaceae bacterium
CGCTATTATGCCGGGGATCAGATCAAGGCGCACGTTCTCTATCTCGATTACCGCATGGGCCGGCGCGACTGATCAGTTGCACCGGTCGACTGGTCCTTAGCGAGAAATATAGGCGCCAACAACGTTACTTGACGAAGGGCTGGTAAAGTATCGGCGCTGGAAATACAGAGCTAAGTCTACAAGGGCAATCATGACTGGCACTTCGACCAGCGGGCCAATGACTGCGGCGAACGCGGCGCCGGAGTTGACGCCGAACACCGAGACGGCCACAGCGATCGCTAGCTCGAAGTTGTTCGAGGCAGCCGTAAACGAGAGCGTCGCTGTCTGCGAGTAATCCGCGCCCAGCTTACGGCCCATATAAAACGATACCAGGAACATGAGCACGAAGTAGATCAGCAGAGGTACAGCGATCCGCAGAACATCGAGAGGCAGACGCACGATGTAGTTGCCTTTGAGCGAGAACATTACGACGATCGTGAGCGAGAGCGCCGCCAGCGTCATGGGCGCGACTCGGGGGACGAAGGCTCGGTCGTACCACTCGCGGCCCTTCGCCCCGACCAGTACGGTGCGCGTCAGGAACCCAGCGATAAAAGGGATGCCAAGATAAATGAAGACGCTTTTTGCGATCTCACCGATAGATATATTGACTACGGTTCCGCGCAGCCCGAACCAGCCAGGTAGAACTGTGATGAACACCCAGGAGTAGACAGAGTAAAAGAAGACCTGGAACAGGGAGTTGAACGCAACCAGCCCGGCAGCATACTGCGTATCGCCTTTCGCCAGTTCGTTCCACACGATAACCATGGCGATGCAGCGCGCCAAGCCGATCATGATGAGCCGGGCCATGTACTCGGGATACCCACGCAGGAACACGATGGCGAGCGCGAACATCAGAACCGGCCCGATCAGCCAGTTCTGTACCAGCGACAGACCCAACACTTTCTTGTTGCGGAAGACCTCGTGCAGTTCTTCGTAGCGCACCCGCGTGAACGGCGGATACATCATCAGGATAAGCCCCGCCGCGATTGGGATTGAGGTTGTGCCTACGCTGAAGCGGTTCAGGAACGGCACGACACCAGGCGCAAGCCAGCCTAGAGCCACGCCTAAGACCATCGCGGCGAAGATCCATCCTGTCAGATAGCGGTCCAGAAAAGACAATCGACTCTTTTTCACGTTGCCTCCTACGATCTGCCGATCTGATCGATCTCGCGCTTGATTGCCATGTCTTCGAGCGTCGTCAGGGGCAACGAGAGGAATAGCCCGATCCTGCGGTCAAGTATCGTGAAGGCATCGCGGAACGCGCGTGCGATCTCCTCTGGAGTGCCCTTGACTGCCGCCGGATCAACTACGCCCCAGTGCGCCGTCATCGGCTGGCCCGGCCAGTAGGGACACTGTTCCTTCGCGGCGTTGTCGCATACCGTGAAGACGAAGTCAAGTTTTGGAGCACCTGCAGCCGCGAACTCGTCCCATGATTTGCTGCGCAGCCCCGCCGTTGAGAGTCCGGCAGATTCGATCTGCTGAAGCGCTTCATGCCGTGGCTGGCCAGTCGGATGGCTACCGGCACTGTATGCTGTGAACTTTCCCTTGCCTTTGTGGTTCAGGATCGCCTCAGCCATGATGGAGCGCGCGGAATTGCCGGTGCAGAGGAACAAAACGTTGTAGTGATCGGCCATCTTCTTATTCCTTTACTCCCGCCACGACTGGTGTACAGCAGCTTGGCTTGCAGCACACGGCTTTGGGTTTGTTTGCGCGGACGAAGGCGCTGAAAAACTTCCCATTCACTTGAGGCGCGATAGTATCCACGTCCACACCCACCTCGGTAAGGAACTTGCGAGCATCCTCCACGTTGTAGACGCGCGTCGGTTCGATGGAAACCGCATCGAAGCCAGCATTGGTCAACTTCCCGATATACTCGGTCTCTTCAAGAGCACCAGCGATACAGCCAACCCACAGCAACATACTCTTGCGCACTTCGTCAGGCACACTACCACGAACGACGACATCAGAGACCGCGAACCGCCCGCCAGGCTTTAGGACGCGGAAGGCTTCACGAAGGACGCGATCTTTGTCGGCGGAGAGATTGATGACGCAGTTCGAGATGATCACGTCAACCGAGTTGTCCGGCAGCGGGATGTTCTCGATTTCTCCTTTGAGGAACTCCACATTGATGACTCCCGCCTGCTTCTGGTTCTCGCGTGCCAGAGCCAGCATGTCGTCCGTCATGTCTAGACCGTAGGCTTTGCCGGTTGGACCGACGCGCCTCGCTGAGAGCAACACATCGATGCCTCCGCCGGAGCCAAGATCGAGAACAGTTTCTCCAGGCCGAAGGTCGATCAAAGCGGTCGGATTGCCACACCCGAGAGAAGCCTTGACCGCTTTTTCAGGAATGATCCCCGTTTGGTCCGCGCTGTAGAGATTTGTCGTGATCGGATCACAGCACCGAAGGCCGGGGTCGCAACACGCCTGCACGCTGCCGGATTCGGCCACCGCACGAGCGGCGCTTCCGTACTTCTCCTTGACCTGTTCCTGAACGCTGGTCGTCGATTCCATCAGAGCATCTCCTCGCATACGCTAAAGCGAATGTATTATCCTCTGGACATATATGTCAAGACGCATATAATAGTTCTGTGAGTCATTCCCCGAAAAGCCACGACCTCGTGCTACTGTTTGCGGCGCTCGCCGACCGCACCCGGCTCAGGTTGCTGAACCTGATGGACGGCAAGGAAGTGTGCGTCTGCTACTTCGTGGAGATCCTCGGGCAGAGCCAGCCCAAGATTTCGCGGCATCTTGCCTATTTGCGCCGCGCGGGCATCGTCGCAGCTCGCCGTGAGGGGAAATGGGCGCACTACAAAATCGTCGTGCCAAAGCACGATGGCGCAGCGCGCATCTTCAACGAAACGCTGGCGGTCCTCCGTGAAGACAGGGCAATGCAGGCAGATCAAACGAGATTGGAAAAGGCGTGCTGCACTCCGCAGAAGCGCCCTGCTCTGGAGGGAGCGCCTACACCGAGAGTAGTTGAGGCACTTGCCTGTTCCGCGTGCTGATCTGGCGATAACAGGCCGAGTCGCTTATCGAGCGTTATACGCTCGCAACCCCCTCAAAGAAGAAACTCTATTTGCCAAGGTGCACTCACATTTCGATGGCCGGCGAGCATGAGAAGCAGTAATTGCGACGCGCGACACTCCTCTTCACTGGTCAGGTATCGGCGCAGCGCGTCGTGCCGAAGTGCATAGCGCTGCGCATCTTCCCCCAACCGTTCGAGGAATTGGGCATGGGAGACCAACAGGAGTTGCATCGGTTTGCCTTTCCCCAGAGCCGCACTAGTCATGGCAAGGTGAACGAGGCAACACGCAGGTACACTTCCGGTTTGGGAATGAGCGATCTCATGGATTCGCTTAGCCGTGTCTCCGACCGCGGCCTTTTCCGCTTCGATACGCACCTGGCACACGGGACAGGTCTCTTGCGATGCAGCCAATCTTCGGATCCGATCGAGCCTCAATTCCTGCCCGTCTAATGAGCTGGCGAGTTCCTGCAGTTCAGAGAACAATCGATGAGCGAGCGCAGGATAGGAGGCGCATACGCCATAGGGCGAGGAGATATTCTCATATTGCCAGGTATGAAGAGGGCAAAACCCACCTCTCTTTGCGTGGTCTTGCTGAACTTCTCGATCAATCGTTAGTTGATACTGGTATTTACTCAAGAAGCGAAAAACCGCTTCGAGAATTTGGCCGCATATCAAGCAGCCGGTGCGTTTTTCGAGAGCAACACTGACGCCTTCACCTATTCCATCGTCCGATGCGGCGGCGTTTTCATTTGGGGATTCACGCGCAGGAGACCAAATCTCTTGAAGCCGCGCAAGAAGTCCCTCCAGAATCACTCTGTGCTCAGGCGATTCCTCATGGCTGTACCTTTGCGACAGAAATGTCGATATTCGATCATGAATATTGACGAGAAATGCTTCCGCCTTCTCCTCGGTTAAGAATCTGAATAAGGCTTCTTCGAACTCGCCGATGCCGCTGGACTCCACCGATTCATCGTTGTTTGATTGCTTACCTTCGAGGGCCTGTCGCGCCGAAACAGAGAAGATCTGAGGTTTTCTCAAGAACGAGTACTGCGCAAGCCGTTCATTCACAAACTCCAGGACTTGTTCTCGCTCGCTTGCGCTCACCGTGTCATGTTTGTTGACGATGACAAACAAGATACGATCTGTTTGTCGAATCCGGTGGAGAGCCCGACTTTCCTCTTCAGATATCGGGCTATCGAAACTCGTGATGAGGACGAATGCATCTGCTTCAGGGAAGAATTTCTCGGTTGTTTCCGTGTTTTCTGAGATGGACGACCCGAGCCCCGGACTGTCCACGAAAAACAGTCCTCGGCGCAACAATTCGACCGGCAGTTGGATTTCTGCATACGCCACACGCTTTGCATTTCCGGGATTCGATTGCTGAGTCACGTATTCCGGCAACTGGGAAAGCTGGATCTCGCGAGGCAAACCTGAATTTCTGAAATTCAAAACCGCCTGCGGCCGGCTGCCATAGCGCACTGTTGTAATGACCGATGTGAGGGGAAGGATTCCCGTCGGGAGATATGGATAGCCGAGGACCGCGTTGATCAATGTCGATTTGCCACGGCTGAAGCGGCCGACCAGCATTAAGTTGAAGCGATCATCTGCCAGACGCGTCAACAGTTCTCGTGACGCGGATTGCAGATCGGCGTCTTTTGTATCGATGGCCTGCGCAGACCGAACGATCTCAGCCATTGAAAACTTTGTCTGCTCAAACTGTTTCAGGTCCATCGGATCACGGCTCCTGATCCATGCGGTTGCCAAGTATGTGATAGAGAATTCGCCAAAATGGCGAAGACCAATTCGGTCTTTCACCCTTGGTTCTGTGACGCGCCGCCAGATTCATAACCGCCGGCTCGGCAACAGCGCGGTGTCCGTCCAGCAATTCGATTGTCTCCAGTTCTTGCGCCCCATTCATCCTGACTGACGCTTCCATCAGTGCCTCAATGATCGTTACTGCTTCCGCCGTTGAGGCGCCCGAGAAGCCAATGTGCGCTGTGGCAATCACACAATCGCGGTCCTCATCGTGCAGGTATTCTCGAATCTCTGGCCAGTCGCTTCCGGAAATTCCAAACTCGCTGAGGAGTTGCAGCGTGCAACGTCGTCGCCGCGAAGCGATCGATCCTTGAATCGGCGTATCGGTACATCCACGCAACAGGAGGATCGCATACGGCTTGGCTGCCTCCGGTGCTTTGCGCAACTCAATCAACGCGTCATTCCTGCACAAGTCGTCCTCAAGCAACTCAAACAAGAGAGGGACACTTTCATGGTGCCGAAACTCGCCCAGAGCTTGCACAAGACCGCTTGTCGCCCGCTGCTGGGTGGCATCGAGCAAAACACGGTAGACTTCTTCGCTTCGAACGCGCGCCAGCTCCTTGGCTGCCGCGCTCCGAACTGCATCTTCAGCGAAGAGGACCGCGATGTCGCTAGGTCTCTCGTATCGCTCGAAATACTTCAACAGAACCGAATAGGCGCCTAATTCGCCCAGAGCACGAACCGCGCGAGAGCGCGGGATAGGAATCGTTCTCGGAGGAGAGGCCAACAGAAAGTGCTTAAGATGGGGAATGGCTTGCTGCCCGAACGCAATCATTCGCTCGACCGCAGATTCGCCTCCAATCAGAGAATCAAGTTCGCTGATCGCTTCTTCAATTGATTGATCGCGCTGAGCCAGGTGCGTTTTCATGGCGGTTTAGACTGTCGGTTTCACTGAGCGCTCGGAAGATAATGAGCCCGTTTGCAGCAATCCGATTAGGGCTTCCTGCTCGTCCTTGGGTATCGGCATCCCCTGAATCCCACGCACTGTTTCTCCGACCGGGTATTCGTACTCGTTCAACGTGATCCTTCCGTCTTCCCAGACCGCATAGCACGCATTGGGGCGTCCCGTTTTTGGCTGGCCCAGGCTTCCAGGGTTCAAAATTGTTGTGTTGCTTTCTCTGCGCACGAAAGGCGTGTGGGTATGGCCCACAAGCACCACGTCTGCACTGATGCCCGCCACTTCCTGCTTCCAGCGCTCAGACTCCGAGGGACAGTAACCAAAGAGTGGATCGCTCGGCATCGCATGAACGACGTAAAAGCGAGTTGAGTCTATCGTCGGTTCTTGCCGGACCGGCAGGCTTCGAAGATAGGCAAAATCGTCTTGTGTACAGACAGCCTGAGTGAAGCGCAGCGTATTCTCAGCCAGCTTTTTGAAGGGAGCGGAGCAATGAGGGTCCACCGAGAATCCAGCGGCATGATCGTGGTTTCCACGAACTGCAATCTTGGCCTGCTGTTTGACCCACTCGACAACCTCGTGCGGATTCGGGCCGTAGTCGACAAGATCGCCCATGCACCACAGCTCATCGAAATTGTGCTCAGGCAATGCCTTCAGAGCCGCGAGGTTGCCATGAATATCGGAAATAATGACGATCTTCAAGATTCCTCCATCCCTTGCGTAAAAACAGCAAGCGCATCGACTGGAGGTGAGATTAGACTGCCGGGAGCATTCGTGTGAGCAGGCAACTCCCCGGCGAATTCTCACCAGGGGTTATCATCTGCCCATCCATGTGACTCGGGAAAGGAAGGAACAGCGGTTAAGGCGAACCCCTTCGCCTCGTACATCCGCCAGCAATGTACAACACTATTTTATCAAGAAGTCGGGCTTGCAGATTGAACCAGCCGCGGGTCGCGGCGCGAAATACTCAAAGGGTGGTTCAATTGCAGCGCGATTTCGCTTAAATGGGCGTCGGTCCCACGATCTTCCAGATGTGGTCGATGAGCGCATAATCGCCGAGGCACTCACCGCGCAAGTCTGCATACAAGTCGCCGAGGCTTCATGATGCTCGGGTCCAGCAAGTTGCCGTAAAACGGCCGACGCGTCAACCCGCGGAGTAGGCTCATGGCCAACCGCGATGGGGGCGGTTGGTATGAGCAGAAATGGCAACAAGAAATCTCCAAAGTCAAAGCGGCCGAAGACACGACTCGGACTTCCAGACCTGGATCACAGCAAATCGGCGGTATTGGACAGCCTTCGTTCACGCGAGTCTAAGCGCGGATGCCGACATGCCATTGATGAGTTTATCCGGTGGTATTGCTCCGAGCCGCGACTGTCGTTCAACAAGGTGGTCGTTACTCGTTACCGCATCTTCCTCGAGAATCGGAACCTCGTGGCGGGGACGATCAATGGGCGGCTCGCAGCAGTGCGAAGACTTGCCTATGAGGCTGCAGACGCTGGCCTGCTCAGCCCAGAACTCGCCGCCGGAATTCGACGAGTGAAAGGCGCCAAGAAGCTGGGTGTGAGGCTGGGAAACTGGCTAACCGCCGAGGAAGCCCGTAGGTTTTGGCAATCGCCTGCGCCTGACACTTTGAAGGGAAAAAGGGACCGTGCAATTCTCGCTGCCTTGCTTGGCTGTGGACTCCGGCGGCGCGAATTGGCTGATCTGGAATTCACACACTTGCAGTAGCGTGAAGAGCATTGGGCCATCGTTGATCTCATCGGCAAAGGCGGGCACATTCGGACCGTCCCTATGCCCGAGTGGGTTAAAGCGATGATCGATCTGTGGGTAGCCGCAGCCGGGATCTCGACCGGAAGATTGTTCCGATGTGTCTGTCGGGCAGGCAAACATTGGGGCGACGGCGTCTCAGAGCGGCTTGTCTGGCATGTCGTAAAGCAGTACGCGAGAGAGCTCGGCCTTGCCCAACTGGCACCTCACGATCTGAGGCGCTCGTGCGCGAAGTTGTGCCATGCATCCGGCGGAGAATTGGACCAGATTCAATTCCTTCTCGGGCATGTGTCCGTGCAGACAACCGAACGATACCTGGGCTGCAAGCAGCGAATCCGTGGAGCGGTCAACGACTGCATCGGCATCGAGCCGTAGTCTCGTCGTGTCTTGCATCGGAGCGCGTAGGCGACTTTACGTCACGGTGAAAGGTTAGACCTCCTGGTTCCCAGGACGAATACCATCTGAAGCGAAAAGCCGGAGTGAACGAGTGATTTGCCCTGTTCGCGATAGTTGACATTCAGTTCACCGCAGCCCGCTGAGCCGAGTTCACGCGACGCCTGCTAACGATCTTTTAGGACGGCGAGGCGCACGAACGGAAACGAGCTCATGGCTGCCGGTCGTGGTGAACGCCGGTCACCCGGTCTTCAGCCCGGCAGTTGAGATCGCAGCGAGCTTGCTTGGCCTCATTATCCACATGATCTGGTCGATGCCTTGCGCGGAAACATCAATTGTTGCGAGCGCACCGGGAATGCCATCGCGCGACATAAGAACGGCTGCTTGTCCATTTGTTTCAACCAGCGAAAGCGTCATACCCGTCCAGAAATGCCAAGCAAAGGAAGCGTAGAATTTTGCAACGCGCTCGCGACCAGACACTGGAGCCCGGGCTGCGGTGCGAACTACGCCTCCACCATCCGAGTAAGAGACAACATCTTCGGCGAACAGAGCTTCCAGCGCAGCTACATCTCCGTTTTTGGCAGCATCGATGAAAGCTACCAGGAGGCGCCGCTGCTCCTCTGAACTGGCTGATGCACGCCGCCCCTCGACTATGTGCTTCCGAGCACGGGAGACAAGCTGGCGGCTATTTTCCTCCTCCATTTGTAGAACATCAGCGATCTCGCGATGCGAGTAATCAAAAGCTTCGCGCAGGATATATGCGGCACGTTCTGTGGGAGACAGCTTCTCAAGCAGCAGCAGGATTGCAAGCCCCAATGCTTCTCCGCGCTCCGCACCTAAAGCGGGATCGTTGCTGGTGTCCACGGGTTCGGGAAGCCAAGGGCCAACGTAGGTTTCTCGACGCGACTTGGCGCTTTGGGAGAAATTGATACACATTCGCGTCGTCGTCGTGGCCAGGAACGCCAGCGGATTCTCAACTGCTTTTCGGTCGGTGGCCTGCCATCGCAACCACACGTCTTGAACTATATCCTCAGCCTCAGCCGCGCTTCCGAGCATACGGTAGGCGATGCCGAACAACCGCGGACGCGCATCGGCAAATGCAGAAAGACCATCATCCTGTTCGCCGGCTCTTGCGCCAACGCGAGCCGACGAAGGAGCTTGCGGTAGAGGCTCTTCTGCCATGGCCATAGTGTATCGCCTGGCAGATCAAGCCTAGCTGGAACAGGCTTGTGAAAGCTCTGTGAATGTGCGCCGAAATTCTCACCTTTCCGGTCCCTGCATAGTCGATGAATTTCAGCCTGAGCGTTTGTATTTAGAGCTGTCTACTATTTCGTCAACCAGCTCTTCGCTTAGTGGAGGATCATCGGAGTCGCCGGTGAGGAGTTCTTCAATCGCGTGCTGTCTTTGTTCATTGCGGCTCTCATCTTGCAGCGAAGAGGGATCGTACGATTCTAGAATCATGTGCACTTCTTCCTCTGTCTCTTCAAGATAAAGCTCTTCCTGGCTGGCAACGGCCTCGTAGTAGGCGTCCGTCTCGGTTGAAATGCTCCTGTCGTTGTTATCGAGGATGCACATCGTGAGCTGCCCCTCTCCCTTTCGTTGCTCTTGTATATTCTCAAATGAGTTCAACACTTCAATGCATACGCAGGGTTCCTCAGTTGTATGCGATTCTCCTTCACCAAGGACAAGCTGGAGAAATCGCGAAAACCCAGCTCCCCTGCGCGTGCATCCCATTGCCGCAGCTTCACAAGGCACGCTGTGGCAATGACGGATTCGACGTTACCAACCATGACCGAGTAAGGCCTCAATTCGTGACAAACGCCACTCCGGCTTCCTGGGACAATGTACTTCTTTGTCACATTTCGACAAACTGTCCGGTCATGCAGGCAGGCAAGATCCGATTGCTCATCCCATAAGAATCAACAACAGAGAGGCAGAATTATGCAGATCAATTCGCCGCAGGCAAACGCTGCAGTTTCTCCGGACAAATCGGAGATGCTGAAAGAGAATCAATTTCGCGTAAACGAAGTGCCGCCTGGCGCGGCCCTTCTGGTCGGAGAGGCCGCAGTGTTTAACGTCGCGGGTAGCTTCTGCGCCACTCAGGCGAAATGCCCACACCGGCAAGGGCCTTTGAGCGAAGGCGGCCTGGATGGATCTACCGTGACCTGTCCCTGGCATGGCTCTCAATTCAACGTATGTACGGGCGCTGTATTGCGTGGCCCAGCGGTAGATGCGCTCAAGACCTATGCGGTAGTCGTGGAAGGTGAAATCGGGCGAGTGGAAGGTGTGTAACCACATAACGCGGTATCAGCGCCCGTGCACGTGCGAGCAACTCATCACGGGCGCTATGCTGGTCCCTAGCTGTATTGCGTCTGCTGAGGCTAGACGGGAGGATGAATGGCCAAGGGGCGACTGGAAGCGTTCAGCGACGGCGTGATCGCGATCATCATTACGATCATGGTTCTGGAGCTCAAGGTGCCGCACGGCGACGGCTTGAAAGACCTGGGACCGCTGCTCCCGGTATTTCTCAGTTATGTCCTGAGTTTCCTCTATGTTGGCATTTACTGGAACAACCACCATCACATGCTTCACACCTGCACCACGGTAACAGGCGGAATGCTTTGGGCAAATTTGCACTTATTGTTCTGGCTCTCATTGTTCCCGTTCACCACCGGGTGGATGGGGGAGAACCATTTCACGGCAGTTCCCACGGCGCTTTACGCCGCAGTATTGTTGATGGCAGCGATCGCCTACGTTCTTCTCCAGCAGGCGATCATCCACGCGCAAGGACACGACTCCATCTTGAAAAGAGCGATCGGCCGGGATTGGAAGGGCAAACTGTCGCCGGTGCTGTATATCGTGGCGATTGTTGCGGCTCTGCGTTTTACATGGATTGCCCAGGCAGTTCTTGTGATCGCTGCACTGATCTGGCTTATCCCGGACCGGCGCATTGAAAAACATCTTGCCACGGCACACCTTGGCGACTGATAAAGCAGCGGTAAATCAAGCCGAAGTGAAGGTGGGTTAGCTCATGGTTCAACACGGCGCATCAACTCTAAATCACTGTCTATCGCCGACAAGAGCTCGAGTGGCAATCGACGAGGCTCTTGGGCCCACAACATATGCTCGGATGTTCCCTGAGTTGCCATCTTTTCAGGCTGATGAGGAATTCCTGCATTCGCTCGGCCGGGCAGACGGTCTCTGCGACTGCGGCAACGTCGACGACGGCCCCAATTCCCTGAGTGAAACCGCCGCTGGCTGGCCCATCTTCGGCCAATTCGTTGCACATGATATTACGGCTGACAGATCGAGTCTGCGATCACATGCCAATACGGCAGAATTACGCAACGCTCGTAGTCCGAAACTGAATCTTGAATCTCTGTACGGGGATGGACCGACCGGGCATCCATTCCTCTACCAGCGTGAGGACCCGGCGAAGTTCCTAGTTGGTTTGGACGAAGCGGATCTCCAACGAAACGCGGAGGGCATCGCAATCATCGGTGACCCACGCAATGATTCGCACATGCTCATATCCCAGCTGCATCTTGCCATGCTCAAGGCTCATAATGCGTTCGTCGATGAAGCCCGGCTCGCCGGAGCACCGAAGGACCGCGTCTTTGATGCAGCAGCGCAGCAGCTGCGATGGCACTATCAATGGATCGTTCTTAATGAGTTTCTGCCCAACCTGGTCGGGCAAACGCTCACAGATGAGGTGCTTCGGCAAGGTCCACAGTGGTTTCACCCTGGTCCTGGTGGATTCATACCGTTGGAGTTCGCCGATGCAGCGTATAGGTATGGGCATTCTCAGATCCGGCATCGCTACCAATTGAACTTGCAAACGGAACCCGTGCTGCTCTTTCCTGATCTCCTGGGGTTCCGCGCGGTACCGCGACAGCGCATGGTTGACTGGTCGCTGTTCTTCGACGGATATGGAGTGACGTCCGCACAGCGATCCAAGAAGATCGATGGGAAGCTTGTGCGCGCGCTCATTGAATTGCCGGTAGCTGTCACCGGTGATTGCGAAATCGAGGATTACCATTCTCTCGCAGTTCGCGACCTGCAGCGAGGACAAGGTGTCGGACTTCCGTCTGGCGAGTCCGTGGCTCTTTACATGGGAATCGCCCCGCTCACCGCGGAGCAGGTTGGCATTTCTTCTGCGGGTTGGTGTGGCGAGACTCTTCTGTGGTACTACGTATTGCGGGAAGCCGATGTCTGTGAGGGTGGCCATCGCCTGGGCCCTGTTGGTGGTCGAATCGTGGCGGAAGTATTGGCTGGACTCATCGACGCGGACACGACATCGTTTCGTCGAAGCCAGCAGGAATGGCGGCCCCACAAAACACTGAATGAACTGCTGGCGTCCTAGAGCTGGTTGCATAAATGGTCTGGTCAGGTAAAGAAACTTCCCTCATGGGCTAAAGCCCCAGTGTTCATGAGGCTTTTGCGGCACGACTCAAGTCGTGCCCTGTTACGAAACCATTTATGCAGCCAGTTCTAGGCCCAATAGCTGCGGTCCAGCGTTCTATATTGAATAGCTTCCGCCAGATGCGGCACCGACAGACATTCGGCGCCTTCGAGGTCGGCTATCGTCCGCGCTACTTTAAGAATACGGTCATGAGCGCGCGCTGTAAGTCCCTGTTGCTGCATGGCCCGCTCCAGCAGCTTCTCTGCATCTGCGCTCAGTTCGCAATAGGCTCTGATCTGCCGGGTCGTCATCTGCGCGTTCGAGTAGATCTTTTCGCCGAATCTCCTGAAGCGTTCCCGCTGCCGCTCGCGTGCAGTCATCACACGCTCGCGAATCTGCGCCGAACCCTCGGCTGCCGCGCCGCCGCGCAGCTCTTTATATTGAACGGCCGGCACTTCAATATGAATGTCGATGCGGTCGAGCAGCGGGCCTGAGATTTTGGCCACATAGCGCTGAATCATCGGCGGCGTGCACAGGCACTCCCGCGATTTGTCGTTGAAGTAGCCGCACGGGCAGGGGTTCATCGCTGCCGCCAGCATGAACCGCGCCGGAAAACTCAGCGACATGGAGGCGCGCGCAATCGTAACGGTGTGGTCTTCCAGTGGCTGGCGCATCACCTCCAGCACGTTACGCGGAAACTCGGGCAGCTCGTCGAGAAACAGGAGACCGTTGTGCGCGAGCGAAACCTCGCCCGGGCGCGGCACAATGCCGCCGCCGATAAGGCCAGCATCCGAGATGGTGTGATGGGGCGAGCGGAATGGCCGCTGTGTCACGAGTCCGGCTCCCGCATCGAGAGCGCCGGCGACAGAGTGAATCTTCGTTGTCTCCAGGGCTTCCTCAAAGGTAAGCGGCGCCAGGATCGACGGCAGCCGTTTGGCGAGCATGGTCTTACCCGATCCGGGAGGGCCGATCATCAAAATGTTGTGGCTGCCGGCGGCGGCCACTTCGAGGGCCCGTTTGGCTGTCTGCTGGCCACGCACATCGCAGAAGTCCACGCTGAAAAGCTGCAATTCGCCCAACAGCTTTTCAGTGGCTGCGCGAAACGGCTCGCGCTGCATCACGCCCATCACGGCGCCATTCAACAACTCCAAGACGTCGAGCAGCGACGACACAGGATATACATGTACGCCTTCGACGACGGCGGCTTCGGCGGCATTGGCTGCCGGAAGGATCAGATTGGGAATGTGTTTCTCGCGAGCGAGGATTGCCACCGGCAACATGCCGGGGATAGGCCGCACGCTTCCATCGAGTCCCAGCTCGCCGACGAGCAAAAACCGGCTCAGGTCATCGATGCGCAACGCGCCGTAGGCGCCAAGAATCCCAACCGCGATGGGAAGATCGAACCCCGAGCCTTCTTTCTTCAAATCGGCGGGAGCAAGATTGATGGTGATATGCGTGGGCGGGATCAGGTAACCGGAGTTCTTGATGGCCGCGCGCACCCGGTCACGGCTTTCGCGCACGGCTGCATCGGGCAGCCCGACGGTGTGAAAGTGATCCTGGTCGCTGACGACGCCGCTATAGTCCACCTCCACGTCAATGAGGTTGGCGTCGATTCCGTAGACAGCCGCACTGAGAACTTTGAAAAGCATGTTGGGGGGATTGCAGCGAGTGTATCAGACACAAGGGCGTGAACGCTTTGGGGGGTAGTGGGTCAGTTTGAAGGGGCATGGCTTTAGCCGTGCCGTAAACAAATCAAAATGCGTGCGGGCTTTAGCCCCTGAGGGATGGTTTCACGCAAACTGACCCACTACCGCTTTGGGGTTCGGCCGTGAGTCAGTCCAATGCAAACGGACCCGCCATGTGAGTTTCTGTTCCCTGTTCTTTGCCCACAGGCAGCCGCTACAATCTTAGGCGTGACTGCGAGCCTGTTTGATCTGTACAAAATCGGCGTGGGGCCTTCGAGCTCGCATACGATGGGCCCCATGCGCGCCTCGTGCCGCTTCGTGCGTGAGCTCGAACGGCGCGGCCTTCTCGTTTGCGTTGCGCACGTACGGGTAACTTTATACGGCTCGTTGGCCCTGACCGGGCTCGGCCACGCCACGGATCGCGCCATTCTGCTCGGCCTTGCCGGAAATGAGCCGGCCGCCATCGATCCCGCACGCATCGAATCGACCGTCGCCGCCATTCGCACCGTCCACAGGATCGAATTGGCTGGAGTGCATTCCATTCCCTTCGATGAATCCCGCGATCTGCTCTTTCATCGTGACAGCATGTTTCCTCCGGGTGCGCGGACGCAACATCCCAACGGGCTGCGGCTCACGGCATTCGATCCTCAGGGTGCGATCGTCGACGAACGCACATTCTTTTCCATCGGCGGCGGGTTCATTGTAGAAGATGGTTTAGAGCCACAGACACTCGTCCAAGGCCAGGAAAAAATTCCATTCCCTTTTCATAGCGCCGCCGAGCTTCTGGAAAAATGTCGCGCTCATGAACTCTCCATTAGCCAGCTTATGCTGGAGAACGAGTGCGCCCTGATCGACGCAGGCAAGGAAGAGAATGAGGGCCGCGCGCCGGTTGAGGTTGTGCGCGAAGGCATCGGTCGCATCTGGCAGACCATGCAGGCCTGTATCGATCACGGCATTGCGGCAGAAGGCGTGCTGCCTGGAGGGTTAAACGTCCGCAGGCGTGCGCACCGGCTCGCCAAACGCTTGCGCGAGAAAGAATCCAATGGAAAAGTCGGCGATCCGCTGGCTCCGCTCGACTGGGTGACGGTCTATGCCATGGCCGTGAATGAAGAGAATGCTGCCGGTGGCCGCGTAGTGACCGCGCCTACCAACGGCGCCGCGGGCGTAGTGCCCGCCGTAGCTCGTTATTATGAAACCTTTCTCCCCGACGCCGATCGCGAAGGCATTCTGCGCTTCTTTCTTACCTCAGCGGCTATAGGGAGTCTCTATAAGGAGAATGCGTCCATCAGTGGCGCGGAGGTGGGCTGCCAGGGCGAAGTGGGCGTCGCCTGTTCGATGGCCGCCGCCGGACTCACGGCCGCGCTCAGTGGAACCAATGGGCAGATCGAGCATGCCGCCGAGATCGCGATGGAACACAATCTTGGCATGACCTGCGATCCCATCGGCGGACTTGTCCAGATCCCATGCATCGAGCGCAATGCGATGGGCGCGGTGAAGGCCGTTCATGCTGCGCGCATCGCGCTGAATGAGTCGGAGGCGCATAAAGTCTCGCTCGATCAGGTGATCCGCACGATGTATCTGACCGGTCTCGATATGCAATCACGCTACAAAGAGACGAGCCTGGCCGGGCTCGCATTGAATGTGATCGAGTGCTGAATCGAATGCTGGAGGAATGCGATGCCTCTCTCGGCAATCGCTCTTTCTTGCTTCTCTCTCCTCGTTGAAGAACGATTCAAAGCATTCCGATCTCCGATTCGAGCGTCGCCAATATTCCATGCCGAAAAAATTGTTGCTCTTTTTTCCACCTTCACTACGTTTTTTTCTTGACATCGATGCAGCGTGATTCTATACATTCTTCAACTGCAATCTACAGATTGCAGAATCGATGCAACCCATCGAAAAGGGAGAATAGGCAAATGGCAACCAAGAAAGCAGCCAAGAAGGCAACCAAAAAGGCAGCCGCGAAGAAGCCGGCGAAGAAGGCCGCGAAGAAAAAGTAGCGGATCGACCAACCAAAAAGGCAACGCCGAGGGGAACGCTGCAAAGCGTTCCCCTCAGTGTTTATGCGGGGATTTACACTTCTATAGGAGAACGAAAAGGCTTCGTTGTGGTTTGTGCTCTATCAGGAAAGACGTCCATGATGCCGCAAATTGCAAAGAGCTCGATGTGAACTTCGACCTTTGCGGAGATATCCGGAAGATTGAGAGCCGGAGTCGAGAGCGTCTCCGCAAACCTTTGGGGAGCCGTTCTTATGAGAGAAATGACATGACGCGCCGCCGCTGGATTGCCGAGTATTGGGATGAGGCCACTGCCACTTTAGTGGGAGCGCAGGCCGAGCACATGGCCCGCGTTCTGCGTGCGCGCGAAGGCATGGAGGCTGATGTGGTGGCCGGGGGCCGCGTCTTCCACGCCGAAGTCGCAGCCGTAACGCTCTCTGGTGAAGAGAGCGAGGTCCGCTTCAATCTGGTCACGGAGCTCGTAGCCGATCCCGCATTGCCCATTACGCTGGCTCTCTCGATTTATAAATTCGATCGGATGGAATGGGCGGTCGAGAAGGCCACGGAGCTGGGAGTTGCCGCAATTGCCCCGATGATCGCGCAACGCACCGAGAAGCATCTGGCCCAAGCCGCGAAAAAACGTGTCGAGCGTTGGCGGCGTATCGCCCACGAGGCCGCAAAGCAGGCGCGACGCTCCGATGTGCCGATTATCCATGATCCGGTATCGCTCTCAGAGCGTGTGCGAGCAGCCTCGCAGGCTACGCGCATCGTGCTGGCTGAGCAGGAGCGCACCACGACGCTGCGGCACGCGCTCGATGAAGCTCTTGCGTCGCCTCAGGCCGGGATGCCAAGCTTCGAGATTGCTCTCGGACCTGAAGGTGGATGGGCGCCTTCGGAAGAAGCGCTCTTCGACGCAAATGGCTGGCGCGCCGTATCGCTGGGTCCGCGGATCCTGCGCGCGGAGACGGCCGCTATTGCGGCCCTGACGGTTGTGGCTTCGTATCTGGAGTGAATTCCACCCTTTCGCCAGAAGGAAGGTGAAAGGATGAGGCACGGAGTAATAGCACGATGCAATGCCATGGAGCAATGGAAGGTAAAGCTCTTCCGCTGCGGCCACTCCGCGGCCTCAGCGCACGATAACTGAGAATCAGAGTGAAACGCCCCGCTTCCATGGAATGAAATCGATCTGGCCGCGCTCTTCGGCTTTGGTCAGGCTATTGCCGCTCGCCACTTCGATCGACAGTGCGAGCAGTTTCTCGGCACAGGCCGCGACGTTGGTCGCGCCCGTGACGATATCGCCGGCGTCAAAATCGATGATGTCGCCCATCCGCTCGGCAAGACTGGAGTTTGTCGAGATCTTGATCACCGGAGCGATCGGGTTGCCGGTCGGCGTGCCCAGTCCAGTGGTGAAGAGCACGAGTGTCGAGCCTGCGCCCACCTGTGCCGTTACGCTCTCCACGTCGTTGCCGGGCGTGCACTGCAGTGTGAGGCCGGGTTTGGTCGCGTATTCGGGATAGTCGATGACGTCGCTCACTTGCGACACGCCGCCCTTGCGTGCCGCGCCCGCTGATTTCATGGCATCGGTGATCAGGCCATCGCGGATGTTACCCGGCGAAGGATTGAAGGCGAAGTCCGACTGAACGGCCTTGGCTCGCGCCGCATAGGCCTGCATGAGGCCAGC
Organism: Acidobacteriaceae bacterium; assembly: GCA_030037705.1. Classification (GTDB taxonomy): domain Bacteria; phylum Acidobacteriota; class Terriglobia; order Terriglobales; family Acidobacteriaceae; genus Telmatobacter. The sequence continues at coordinate 17,701 of JASHQE010000180.1, forward strand.
GAAGCGTGCGGCGAGCTCATCGGTTGCGCAGCGGTTGATCAGCTCCTGCTCCACGCCGTGCAACTCGGGAAATTCGGAGAGCATGGTCTTACCGCCCGCGCCCACGACTAGATCCGAGACGTAGCCGACCGCCGGATTCGCCGAGATGCCGCTGAACCCGTCCGAGCCGCCGCACTGCAGGCCGATCGTGAGCGCAGAGAGCGGAGCAGGCGCGCGCTGGATGCAGTTGGCCTCTCCCAGCCCGGCAAAGGTTTGGTCGAGCGCCTGTTCCATCAAAGCAGCCTCATGGCCTGACTTCTGCTGCTCGAAGAGCAACACCGGCTTGCGCAGCTCGGGGTCACGGGCGCGCAGTTCCTCCATCAGGAGGCTCGCCTGCGCATTCTGGCACCCGAGGCTCAACACGGTAGCTCCCGCTACGTTGGGATGATGAATGTAGCCCGCAAGCAAGCCGCACAAGGCGCGCGCATCCTGCCGCGTACCGCCGCAACCAAGTTGATGGATAAGAAAGCGGATGCCATCGAGGTTCGGAAAAATCCGCTCGGCGCGCGAACGCATCTTCTCATCGGCAGTCCTGCGGCCATTTGATTCTGCGTGAATCAGGTCGCGCACCCGCTGGCGATAACTGTTATTGGCTCGGCCATAGCCAAGCTCTTCTTCGAGCGCTTCGCGCATCTGCTCCACGTTGCGGTTTTCGCAGAAGACGAGCGGCACGACAATCCAGTAGTTGCGCGTGCCCACCTGGCCATCCGCGCGATGGTAGCCCATGAATGTGCTCCCCATCCACACAGAAGCATCCGGCGGCGCAATAGACGGTGGGCGGCGCACGGCCGAGTAGTCGCCGGTGCGATGCCGGATATTCTGTGTTGTCAGCAAACCGCCGCGCGGAATCGCCTGCACCGCTTCGCCCACCACCATGCCGTACATGAAAATCAGGTCGCCTGGCCTCAAGTCGACCAGCGCCATCTTCTGCTTGGCAGGAATCACTCCCACCGCCGTGCATGAAGAGGATGCCGCGCCATTTCCGCATCGCACGAGAGCGCCGGGCTCCAACGTCTTAAGCGCCACCAGAACGTTATCGCGGGGATCGAGCAACAGAACGGGATCGGCCATAAACCACTTCTTCAAACTGAGGATACAACTTTCCTCACTCCCGGCAGCGCGGTCCCATCGCATCCTGCATACGCGCCATTTGCAGCCTCATATCCGCGCATAATGCAACAGCAACCCGGCCAGTGCTCCGCCTGCCAGATCGCCGAGCAACGGAATCGCCGCGTAGCTCCAGTTGGAGCCGCCCTTGCCCGGAATCGGCAGCAGCGCGTGCGCCAAACGCGGCCCCAGGTCGCGCGCGGGGTTGATGGCATATCCCGTGGTGCCGCCAAGCGAGAGCCCGATACCCCACACCAGGCTGCCCACGAGCCATGGCCCCACCCCTCCAGCCAGCCCGTTGACCGCAACACCATGCGAACCGATGGCGCTGGCCACAACGATGAGCACCATGGTGCCGACAATTTCACTGAAGATATTCGCCAGCGGACTCCGCACCGCCGCATTCGTGCAGAAGATGCCCAGTTTCGCCGCCGGATCGGGTGTGAGGCGCCAGTGGGGCGCATAGTGGAGCGCCATCAGCGTCGCGCCGGTGACGGCTCCCAGCATCTGCGCCGACCAGTAGAGCCACACCTGGGAGAAATCTCCGCTTACGATGGCTGCGGCGAGCGTGATGGCGGGATTCAAGTGCGCGCCAGGGCTGCCAAAGGCCTGCGCCACTACCACGCCGCACAGCACGCCCAGCGCCCAGCCGGTTGTGATCACCATCCAGCCAGCATCGGCCGCATACGATTTGCGCAGCGTCACGCCGGCGTTGACGCCTGTACCCAGTAGCACCAGAACCAGCGTGCCCATAAATTCACCGAACCAAACAGAGTGCATGGAGTCCTTATCTTTGCCGGCAATCGCTCGCCGCTCAAGCGAGCAGAAAGCTAGCCGGAAGCTGATTTGCGGAACGGAAGCATTTTCTTCTGTCGGGCCGCATCTCGCCAAGCACCTCCGGAGAGCAGCGGCTTATCGCTCAAAAATCGCCGTAATCCCGGAGGCATATCGACACGGCTGTACGTGCATTGCGCTGTACGTGCATTGCATGGATATGGGATGGCTTTGCCGGCTAACCTCATCCGGCATCGCCGCATCCGAGCGTGGATGTAGGCCGCCGAGGAGGAAGTACGGAACGAACGGCCAAGTTTTGGAAGAGGGAGAAAACAGCCATGAAAAAACAATCCGACATACACGCACCGCGGCGAGTTCCAGAGAGCGAATCCACGATTTCAACATTTCCGGCGCCTGCGTTTACCACCAGCAAGCCGAAGGGCGTGCAGGATCGCTCGCATCCGGGACACCTGGATCATGGCGCGGCCGAGTCCAGCACCGACCCGGTCCGCGACCCGCATCAGGTATCGCGTTCCGGCAGCAGGAAGACGCATTGATTCCCAAGCCCGGCGCCGCACGGCGTCGTCAAAAAAGCCGCACGAAAGTCACGCGTCGGCGCTGAGCTCTGAACTCACTTGAGAATCATTTTTAGAGCATTTTCGATTCAAATTGAGCCGCCCCATACGGCTCTCTACGGCGCGTCGGGTTCTGCCGCAGGAATTGCATGTTTATACCGCGGCCAATGCGTGAGCAGTTCGTTCACTACGGCGTGCCCGACCCTGTACGCGCTCTCGAGCGCCGGCAGGTAGGCTGCGTACGCACCGACCCGCTGCTTCTCCAGGCTTTCCGCTGCAGTGAGGCCCTGCGGCTGCCGGTCGTAATTACTCACCGTGCGCAACACCAGCACGCGGTTCGCATCCGCACGGCCGGCACGGGCAAGATACGCAAGCGATTGCAATGTGCCCGTATCTTCCATCGCCGTCGTGGCAAACTCGCCCTTGCCATGCGTGAAGTACGGCACCCATTGCGAAGCCCACGCGTCGAGCAGCTTTCCATGCCAGTACGTCGAAGACGAGATTTCGTCGCCCATGGTCACGAACGGCGCGCGTTGCGCCGCTGCACCGTCAAAATGGCTGCGCATCTCTTTCAATTTTTCTGAGTCTTCGAGCTGGATTCCACGTGTCAGACGAAAGGCCCAATCCGCGAGGCCGGCATTCAGCGCGTACACCTGGCCATCGAGCGGTTCTGCGGGCTGCTCGAAGGGTTGTTTCTTTCTGAGCGGCAGATAACCGGTCGCCCAGTCCGATGGTATCTCGCGCGCATCGATCTCGTAGCCCAGATCGCCATCCACCACCCAGCGCGTCCACGCCGCCGAGCCCAAAGAGACGCGGTCCGGGCAGCCACCGGCAATTCCTGCAACGATCCAATACGCGTGGCTGAAGTCAAAGCGCGGGTCGAGGCCGACGGCCATGATGGTCGCGGCGGCGTGCGCCGTTCCCTGGCCGGTGAGCACAGCCATCTCGCCACTGTCACTCATCCTGATTGCGTGATACCCCGCCGGAAGCGGGTAGACCCGATCGAGGTGATCGCGTTCAACCCAATACTGCAGCTCGCCCGGCGCATCGCCGGTATCGGCGCCCACCTCGAACATGGCCACCACGACCACCTTGACAGGAATCGGCCGCGGTTTGGCCGCAGCGGCCATCGAACACACCGCGAACAGAAGAAACACCCAAAAAATCCGAATGCGGGCCGTCATGCATTGGATAGTAACGGAAACAGAGGCTTGATTTCAGAGATGAACGGGATGCGCAGTGCTTGCCTTTTGGATATAGCATGATAAGCAAGAACGGCCGAGGTTGCGCCGGAATGGTCCCGTTCGAAGGAGCCCGTTCGAAGGAGAAAGACACATGCTAGGACTGCTGCTGCACTGGATATTGAGCGCGATCGCCCTGCTGGTCGTTGCGCGGATCGTGCCGGGCTTTCACGTTCACGGCCTGGGACCGGCGCTGATCGCTTCCCTGGTGATCGGGCTGCTGAACGCCACCGTCGGTCTGTTCCTGAAGATCATCACTTTTCCGTTGACCATTCTCACCCTGGGGATCTTTCTGCTGGTAATCAATGGCATCATGATCCTGGTGGCGTCCAGTTTAGTTCCCGGATTTCGCGTGCATGGATTTATTCCGGCGTTCTGGGGTGCGGTGGTGCTGGCGCTGCTCGGGATTGTGATTCGTTCGCTCACGAAGAACGCGTGAGCGCCCGGGCCACAATGAACCTTGGCCACAATGAAAAAACCGGCCCTATTGGGGACCCTACTGTGGAGCAGATACCTGCGAAGCTGCCTCGGGCGGCTGTCGATGCGTTGTCGCGGTTTTCTTCCGGATCTTGAGGGGCGCAGCGTGAGCCTTCTCAGAATCGTTCAACACCGGGCCGTTAAGCACCGGGCCGCTGAGTACCGGACCGCTAAGTACCGGACCATTGAGCGTTCGCGGTTTGCGCATCGCCTCCGCGTTTGCAAAGCCGCCGGCATTCGTGCCGTGGAGCGGCACGGCAACAACGTGCGCGGGCTGACCATGCTGAACGCGCGAGTAAACCCCCCATCCGCCGCCGATAACCACGAAAGCAATCGCCGCAGCCGCCGCGCCGCGCATCCAGCCGCTTGCCGACGCGCCGGAGGGCCATGCGAGAACCCGTCCGCGCCGGGGAGCCGATCGCAGAGCCTCATGAATTCGATCTGCAAGCCCCTCGGGAGCCGGAAGGCTAGCGATCAGCCGGAGCGTCTCTTCGGCATCGCAACCCGCCGCAGTGCGGGCGGCGCCATCAGAGAACGGGTTGTGAGGGTTGGAATTCATCGCGAACTCCTGGAATGCGAACTCCTGGAATGATCGAGCAGCCCCGCCATTAAGTTGCGTGCGCGAAAAAGCCGTGAGCGGACACTCGACTCCGTAATGCCAAGCACTACAGCGATCTCCACGCTCGATAGCTCCTCAAAAGCCGAGAGCTGCATCACTGCGCGCTCCTTCTCGGGAAGCTTCTCCACGCAGTCCAGCACATGAGCATGATGTTGCGCGGCGGCGGCCCTGTCCTCGGCCGAGAGCCCGTTTGCAGGCAGCACACGCGCCAGCTCGGCAACATCGTCGGTCTCGGGCCGCGTTTTCGCGCGCCGTTTGCGATCCAGCACAATGTTCCAGACGATCCGGATGAGCCACACGCGAGGATCGCGCACTTCGTCGAGCGTATCGCGGTGCCGCAGCACACGCAGAAACGTCTCTTGCACCGCGTCTTCCGCATCGGCGGGATTGCGCAGCACAGAAAACGCTACCCGGTAGAGAGCGCCGGCATACTGGTCCACGAGAGCCGCAAGGGCCGCTTCTTCCGTCCGGATCTGGGCATCATGGATCGCGACGCTGTTTGGAATCTCCATCCAACCTGCGTAAATGACCTGGCTGGCGCTCATGTATACCAGACGCAGGCGGATTGGAAAACGCTCACGCACGCGCCACAGCAACTGCCGGGGGGAAAAGCGTACCGGAGCCCATCGGTACGGGCCTACTGCTTGGCAGTGAGCTTTTGGGCAGCAATGGAACCGGCCGCTCCGTCCTTGTCTGCGTCTTTGACCTTTGCCCAGAGCATGCGCGCCTGCTCCTGTTTGCCTTCCGCCGCATAAAGATCCGCGAGATCGAGCTGCGCCACGCCCGAAGAGACGGTTTCAGACGGCTTGGCGGCCAGCTCGTTATAAAGACTGATCGCGTCTTGATCGCGGTCGGTTTGGCGATATAGTCCGGCGAGGGCCAGCTTGGCCAGATTCGAGAGATTGTGGTTCATTGAGCCGGCGGCGGCCTTCAACTCGCTCTCGGCCTGGCTGTTCTCACCGAGCTCCTCGTAGGTCACTCCGGCAAAGTAGTGGGCCTTGGCCGCTTCCGGAAGCCAGCTATAGTCGTGAGCCACGGCGACAAACTGGCGATTCGCTTCCTTGGCGCGCGCTGCGGCCGTGGTGTAGAGGCCGGGCTCAGCGGGCTCGCCTGGCTGCGCCAGCGGCGCGTTGTACGCGTCCATCGCTCCGCCCAGCGCCAGGTCGGCGGCCGACGTGCGCAGATTCCAAAAGACGAGCACGGCGATAACCACCACAAGAACCACGGCGACACTGATGACCCAACGCAAAACACCGGAACGATGCTCGCCGACCCAGCTGGCGCTGCTAGCGGCAGCCTTGGCAAATCTGTCTTGTTTGAGGGCGTGACGGGTTTGGGTATCCACAGGGTTCCTTTTGTCCTTCGCTGCTTGATTTGCGCTACCTGACTTGCACTGCCCGATTTGCGCTGCCCGATTTGCGCTGCCCGATTTGCGCTGATTGACTTGCAGGCGGCGGGGGCCAAACGGCTGAATCACTGCGACTGCAACCCTCCTAGTCTATCAAGGGCTCAAGAGCGGAGTCCAACCGGGCGCGTGAGCGGACTCACACCCGAGCTGCGCCGGTCTGTTGCTGTGCTTGCCGCCTCTATCCTTGCGGTTCCGGCAGAGACGAACATCAACACCGCCGTTGCGCCTATGGTAAGGAAGAACACGGCCCACATCGAATGCGCGGCACCCGGCTATCGCCCCATAGATCAACTTTCAGCTGCAGCCCGATCATTCAAGCGCTGTCATGTTGAGCGGAGTCCGCCGCGGTCCGCTGCGGCGGAGAGTCGAAACATCTGCGGTTGTCTTTGTAAACGCGGCATGGGGCGAACTGAGTCGAGATTGGCACGATGTGGAACCTGCCGATTGCGGATCGCATGGATGGTTAGAAGCAACCGCAGATCCTTCGACTCGTCGCCGCGGCGACTCGCTCAGGATGACAGTGCTGGGGTGGGACGCCGCGTGCCGTTTCAGCTCGGAAAATATATTCTCAATTTCTTCGTGATTTTTTCTTGGCGCGGACGGATTTTTTTGTTACAGTCTCCATCATCGGAATCCGGTAGTTGTTTCTACCGGTTCTGGACAACACGAAGCGGGACACGTCAGTGCAACGAACACCGACGCATCCCTGACCACCATCACCTTTTCAGAAGAAAGGCAATGCCATGGCTGTCTCTAAGCGTACGCACCGACCCACTCCCCGCGCAAACCCCAAAAAGAAAACCCGCTCCAAACCGGATATGGAACCGGATGCTCCGGAGCTGCCTGATCCACCGAGTTCCAGCATCCACTTTCCCGAAGTCACCGGCAAGACCGTAGCCCGTCTCTACTACGTCAACGACGCGCC
>JASHQE010000181.1 GCA_030037705.1 Acidobacteriaceae bacterium
CAGGTCGTTCTGCTGGCCGTCCAGGGCGCGCTGGATTGCCTGCCACGCGGGTGTGTTCCGGCTCGTTGAGCGGCGCTGCAACCGCGTAAGCTGCGTGAGCCGCTGCCGCGCATGGTGGATGAATCCCTGCCGCATCTCCTGGGCCAGATTCTTCCAGTCCGCGACAAAACCTTTTGGATCCTGTCTGTACCGCTCCCACAGTTCGTCGTACACGATCTCAGGCAACACCTCGCGCAACTCCGCAAAGCGTCCCGTCTGCGCCAGATCCGCAATCGCCTCACAAAACTCCCGGCCCGGCGCGCCCTCGACCGACATCTGCTCCAGCGCGCTCTCCAGCCTCCTGATATCGATCGCCACCGGCGAAGCTCCTATGCCCAGAAAAAGTTTACGGGCCTGCTGAATCACTTGCGGCAAGCCGAGAACGAATCAACAATCGGCTGTACTGGTTTGGGAAGATATCCACGCCAGCTTCCGCACGCGGATAGAAACAGAAAATTCCAGCAACCGGCAGCTCTACAGTCGAAATCGTGGATCATGGGACTCCTGTGGAGAAGCCATGCATTCCAAACCGTTGCAGTACAAATCTCTAGCCTGAGGCTCCACATAAGCTACACACGATCCACAAGGTTTTTCGGACTGCCTGTGGGAATGGTGGGAAAGGCAGGTACAGTAGCTCTCCCAACGACCCTCTTTTCCAAATCTCCTGAATTCCACAGCCGGGATTTAGAAATCCTGCACCCCTCTCAACCCCGCGAAAAAACGCCTACTTTACCTGTTTTCCCACTTTTCCTTGCTGCCTACGGAAACGACTAGCTTTTTAATTCTTTTAAGGCAGAATTTCTTTTCGTCGCGACCCTCGTGCACAAGTCTCGCCCTCTACGGGCTTGAAAGCCCTTTTCAGCGCGCCCGCGCATGAACTCCCCCGGAATCCAGAAAAATCGCCCGTTTTTCCACGCGCCTGAAAACCAGGAGATGAATACAATCAAGAGGAACAAAAGACAGCCGTTTCCGCAGGCCTTGAAAGTGTTATAGAGTGGGGCCAGAGCAGAAAGCGGGCTTCTGGAGCGAGGGTAGGCGTATGCCGATTGTCGAAACCGAGGTAGAGAAGCCGGCTGCGCAGGGGGCAGCGATGGAGATTACCGTAAGCCGCCAGGATCTGGTGAGGGAACTCACGGCCACGCAGAGCGTTGTCGAGCGCAAGACCACCATCCCGATCCTGTCTAACTTTCTCCTCGAGGCCGACGGCGACCGGCTCAACATCACGGCCACCGATCTCGACCAGGCCATCCGCACCAGCGCGCCCGTGAAGGTAAAAAAACCCGGCTCCTGCACGGTCCCGGCGCGCAAGCTCTACGACTACATCAAGCTCCTGCCCGACGGCGAAATCTCCATCAAGCTGCTTGAGAACCATTGGGTGCAGATCCGCAGCGGTCGTTCCAACACCAAAATCGTCGGCATGGCGCGCGCCAACTACCCGCAGGTTCCCGAGTTTCCCGCGATCGCTGCCACCAGCATCTCTCTGAGCGCGCTCAAGACACTGATCGCCCGCACCATCTTTGCGATTTCCAACGAAGAATCGCGCTATACGCTCAATGGTGCTCTGCTCGTTCTCAAGGCCGAATCACTCGCGATGGTAGCCACGGATGGCCACCGGCTCTCATTCGTCGAGAAGCCGGGCGAAACCCTCGAAGGCATCAGCGGCGAGAAGCGGGTGCTCGTGCCGCGCAAGGCGCTCCAGGAGCTGCAGCAGCTCCTGGCGAACACCGATGTTGAAAAGATCGAGTTTGCCGACGATGAGCATACGCTTTTCTTCCGCGTTGGCCATCGCACCTTGAGCACGCGCAAGCTTACCGGCCAGTTTCCGAACTTTGAGGCCGTGATGCCGCGCGACAACTCGAAGTTTGCCGTGGTGCGGTCGAGTGAGCTGTCTGCGGCCATCCAGCGTGTGGCCCAGTTCGCCGATGAGCGCTCCGGCGCCATCCGCCTGCGCCTCGAAGGCAATGAGCTCAGGATCAGCGCGAACTCAACTGAATCCGGCGAGAGCGAGGACACCATCGATACGCCTTATTCGAGCGATCCAATCCTGGTCGGCTTCAACTCGATTTATATTCTCGACTTTCTCAAGGCGCTCAACAATGAGGGTGAGGTCCGCCTCGAGTTCAAAGACTCCCAGTCGGCCGGCCAGATGCGACCCGAAGATCCCGAAGCCGAATACAAATACCGGTATGTGCTTATGCCGATGCGCATCTGAGCTCTTGCCGTATGCAAAGCGCGTAAGTACGGCCTCTGCGCGGGATTTTATTTTCCTGAAAATGTAGCAACTTCCGGTTCCGTTAACCCACCGAGTCTTCAAAGAGACCGATTTCCCGGCTCGCCTCATCCCGAAAGACGAGCCACTTCTGCAACTTTCGGGTGGGGTCCTCAGTAATTTTTCTTCTTTACACTCTAGTAAAGGGATCGCATACTCGTTCCTACAGCGGGTTAGCCGCAAAGGGCTTGCTGTCCATGATGCTTTTTGCTCAATTTTGCGAAAAGGATCATCCATAACAGCTTTCTTTTCAAAGGCTCTTGCGTGCCACCCTCATTTCCCCGAGCTTACAAGCTCTTTTCCATTTGGAGGCGTTCCATGGCATATCGGTTCAGGTTCTCTCTGGTTCCAAGTCTCTTCCTCGTTGCATTGTTGATACTTCCCGTGGCGCAGTCCGGGGCCCAGGATGTGGCATCCCTCACAGGCGTAGTTACGGATCAATCGGGAGCGGTCGTGCCGGAAACTCAGGTCACGCTCACCAATGCCTCGACGGGGACCGCCTATACAGCAAAGACGGACAACTCCGGCTCGTACCGCTTTTCCAGCCTTCCTCCGAGTTCCGGATACAAGGAAACGTTCAGCCGGGAGGGATTTGCGTCGGTCGTGATCTCGAATGTGACCCTGAGCGTGGGCATCACGCGAACCGAAAACGCAACCCTGTCTCCGGGAAAAAACGTGGAGACGGTTCAGGTATCGGCCGGCAATGAACAGGTGACGCTCGATACCACGGACGGATCGATCGGCAACAACATCGATGTGCAGGATTTGAACCAACTGCCGGTTTACGATCGCAGCACCGGAATCAACACCCTTTTTGTCCAGCAGCCGGGTGTCGATTCCTACCAGGGCGCTGTGACCGGAGCGCGCATCGACCAGTCAGAGGTCACCGTAGATGGCCTTGACGTGGATGATCTTGCGACCGGACAGACCTTCTCTTTAACTACTCCCGCTCCAGTGGACTCAGTGGAGCAGTTCACCGGCACCGTCGCGGGTCTTGTGCCTTCAGTCGGTACGGGCAGCGGCGCGCAGTATCAGCTGGTCACGAAGAGCGGAACCAATCAGTTCCATGGGAATCTGAACGAATACCATCGCGATACGACGACCGTCGCCAACACCTGGTTCAACAACCTCACAGGCCTTCCGCGCACGCCGCTGATCCGCAATCAATTCGGCGCCAACTTCGGCGGGCCGGTTAAAAGAGACAAGCTCTTTTTCTTCTTCGACTGGGCCGACTCGCGGATTGTTCAATCTTCCACCGCGGAGCGCATTGTTCCGCTGGACGACTTCCGCAGTAGCACGCTCAACTACATCAACAGCGATCCCGGCTGCGGCGACAGCAGCCGCCTCACCACTCAACCGGGCTGTATTACAACGCTGTCCGCGGGCCAGGTGGCGGCGCTCGATCCGGCAGGCATCGGCTTCGACGCGCCGGAGTTGAGCTTCATCAACGCCCGGTACCCGCACGCCAACGATTACTCTCAAGGAGACGGCGTCAATACCGGTGGCTACCGCTTTACGGCGCCGGCGCCAGACAACCGCACCACCTACGTAAGCCGCGTGGACTATGCGTTGACGCCGACGCAGAAGGTCTACGGCCGCTTCACCATTACCCGGCGCAATGCAATCGAATCGCTTCAGGAGTTTCCAACTGACCCGGTAACGCATCCGTTCATTGACCGCAGCTATGCGTATGTCGTCAGCCATGTGTGGCAGATCGGCTCGAACAAGGTGAACCAGATCTACTATGGCGACAACATCAGCAAGCTGAGCTTCCCTGATCAGTACAACCCGATGGGCGCAAATCAATACAGCTTCGGTTCCACCACCGGCATCATGGATGGTCCGTACACGGCCTACGACGGGCAAATCCGCCGCATCCCTATTCCTGAGGTGCGCGATGACTTCAACTGGCAGCACGGCTCCCATAACTTCGCTTTTGGCGGAACCTTCAAGTTCATCAAGACGCACAGCAATCTGATCAGCGACTTCAATTTTCCGGAAGTGGGCCTGACGGGCAACTTGGCGGGCGGCCTTGGCCCTGAAATAAGCGCGAATAATACTCTGAATCCTCTTCGCCCGGCCGACATTAATAACGGTCCGAACCAGGTGGGCATCGACGATTACGACAACTTCTTTGCCATCGCTCTCGGTGTGCTTCCGGAGATTTACACGAACTATAGCTACGACAACAAAGGAAATGCGCTGACGCCGGGCAGCGGCACTCCGCGAGCCTACCGCCACTACGAGACGGAGGCCTATTTCGCTGACACCTGGAAAGTGAACAGGAGGCTTACGCTCACCTATGGGCTGCGCTACCAGTTCTATTCGGTGCCTTACGAAACACACGGCTTTGAGTCCGTGCCGACCCAGATTCCTTTGAATACCTACATTAAAGACCGCATCGCCCAGCAGGATGCGGGAAACACGAGCGCGACTGGTTTGCCTTTCTACAGTTACATGCTGGGAGGCAAAGCCAACAACGGGCCGGCTCTTTACAACCCATCCTACAAAGACTTCGCGCCGCGTATTGGCTTCGCTTTTACGCCCTATAACGATCAGAAGACCGTCCTTCAGGGAAGCGCCGGAATCGTGTACGACCGCACGATCATCGATGCTCTGAACTTCCTCCAAGACCAGGTTTCGTACCTCTTCTTCAACACACAATATGCCTACTATGGTTCGAACAACGGCGCTGCTGCTTCATTGGCCGTCGATCCAAGGGTCGGCACAAACCTGGCATACTCATCGGGGCTGAACCCGCCTCCGCAGGCCGTCTCCTCGCCCTATACGCCATACGTCACCAGCACCGGAATACCATACGGATTGGCCGCGGGAGAGACGAGCTTTGTGATCCCGCAAAATTTGAAAGACCCCTATTCGATCGCGCTGACCTTCGGCGTGCAACAGGAGCTGCCGGGCCACACCATCATGAAGATCAACTACGTCGGCCGGCTAGGCCGCCGCTTGCTCGCGGATGCGGACGCATCCCAGGTGATCGATGTTCCGGATTTCACCGGCAAGTCCACGCAGTCAATGGGCCAGGCCTTTGCCGGGCTCACAACCCAGTTGCGAGCCAATGCCGCTACTCTTACGCCGCAGCCGTGGTTTGAGGATGCGCTGCCGCAAGGCCTCGGCGCCTCGGTCGGCTACGGAAACAACACAAATCTTGTGGCCGCCTACACAGGCCAATTCGCCGAAAGAGGCGACATCGCCGACTCGCTCTTCTATCTTGCCTATTACGGTATTCTTCCCACGAATATCGGCATTCCGGCGCAGTTCGGAACCAATGCCTACCTCACCAACATGGGCAGCTCCAACTACCATGCTCTGCTGTTGACGGCAGACAAGAACATGTCGCAGGGCCTGCGCGCGGAGTTCAACTACACGTGGTCGCACTCGATCGACAACAGCTCCTTGAGCGCAAACAACAACTCGCTCTTCAGCAACACCGGACTGATCTGCGATATCCTCCACCCGCGCGCCTGCCGCGCGAACTCGGACTTTGATGTGCGCCAGGAGATCTCGTCGAACTTCATGTATGAGCTTCCCTTTGGCCACGGCAGAAAGTTCGGCGCCAACATGTCGCGGGGACTTGACGAGATCGTCGGTGGATGGAGCCTTTCCGGTCTTCCCAGCTATCGCACCGGCATTTCCGTCACGCCGTACTCCGACGCCTATCTCGCTTCCTTCGACAACGAAGACCCAGCCATCTTTACCGGCTCGCCGGCCGATCTCAAGGTCAAGGTCAACGTCGATCATTCCAGCAACACGGTCTATGCCTTCGCCGGCGGAGCTGCGGGCGCGGCCAAGGTGCTGTCGGAGTTCAGAGGTCCGATCGGCATCGAGTACGGACAGCGCAACCTGGTACGCGGCCCCGGCGCCTTCTTCTTCGATGCCGGATTGGGCAAGAACTTTCCGATCCTCGAAGACAAGTTGAACCTTCTCTTCCGAGCGGACGCGTTCAATGTGTTGAATCACGCCAACTTCAGCGTGCCTGGCGGCGGTGCCATTGATGGCGGGTTTGATGGATTGAACATCGTCACCGGCGCGTCGAACTTCGGCCAGATCAGCGGCACCGTAACCACGCCCTCGTCCTTTGGGGTCACCGTGGACGGTGCTCGCGTAGCGCAGTTCTC
>JASHQE010000182.1 GCA_030037705.1 Acidobacteriaceae bacterium
TTCAGCTCAGGCGAAGCGTCGTCCGCCAGTGTGCCGTCAGGCTGAATTTTTCGCTCGATCGATTCCGCAAGCGGACGCAGGTTCATGGCGAGTGGCGCAGAGAGATCAGCGAGTCCGGGAATCTTCCCGGCCAGGCGGGCGGGCGGCTCGCGCAGCAGCGCCTGCCAGGCCGCGATATCGTTAGCCAGCCGCGCAACGGCCTGGAGTTCCGGCGCTTCGAGCGCGGCGTCAGGAATCTTTGCCTTGGCTGTAAGCTGCGTCGGATCGAAAAGACCGCCTAGAGGAATCGAAACCTGTTCTTCGAGCAGCAGGCGCAGTTCGCCAGTGAGCTGATGCTGGCGCGTGATCCACGGTTCGTCGGTCGACGGTACGAGGGCGAGAACTGCCTCGCGGCCGACGGGCGAAGCGGCAAAGCCTGCGACCAGCGCCAGCAGCGGCTCCCATTCGAGCGCGGTGAAGTCGGCGTGTTGGACCCGGAACGGGATGGTGTCGAGAAGCGGCATAGAACTTTGCGCTGAATTTAATCTTATCGGTTTACGAGGTACGGCGGATCAAGTCTTGCGCTTTCCCAGGTCCCAAAATCGGGACCCGGGGCACCCTTTATCGTGCAAAATTTGACGGCCGCTTATCCGACACGATCGGACAATTTCAACTCCCCTTCCCACTGCGCCACGACCACACTGGCCATGCAGTTGCCGACGACGTTCATGGAAGCGCGGCCCATATCGATGAGCGTGTCGACACCGAGCAACAATAACACTGCCACGGCGGGAATGTGGAAGGAGCTTGCCGTTCCGAGCAGAATGACCAGCACGGCGCGCGGCACGCCGGCTACGCCTTTGCTGGTGAGCAGCAGCGTAGCGAACATCATGCACTGCTCGGTCAGAGAGAGATGAATGCCCGCAGCCTGAGCGGCGAAGATGGCCGCCATCGAAAGATACAGGCTGGAGCCGGTCATGTTGAAACTGTAACCTGTGGGAATGACAAAGGAGACGATCCAACGCGGAACGCCAAAGGCTTCCATGCGCTCCATCGCAAGCGGCAACGCGGCCTCTGACGTTGTTGTGGCAAAACCGATCGCGGCAGGCTCGGCAACCGCAAGAATAAAGGCGCGCAGCGGTATGCGTGCGAGGAGCAGGATGGGCGCGAGCCCCAGCAGGAGGAACACGGCTAACGCCGCATAATACGTGACGACCAGCTTCATGAGCGGCAGCAATGTACCAACCCCCATGCTTCCAACCGTGTACGCCAGGGCTGCACCGGCGGCCATCGGCGCCATGTACATAACGATGCGCGTCATGCGGAACATGGTTTCCGTGAGCGACTGCAGCATATCGACCAGCGGCGCACGGCGTGGCGCGGGCAGTGTCGCCAGCGCAATGCCGAAGAGCAATGCGAAAACAGCCACTTGCAGAACCTGATTTTGCGCCACCGCCTGCGCGATGTTTTCCGGAAAGATATTGAGCAGGATCTGCTGCCATCCTTCTGCGTTTGCAGCAGGCGCAGACGCAACTGCAGCGGCAGGCAGCACGACGCCGACGCCAGCGCGCGAAAGGTTGATGGCGATGAGGCCCAAGAGCAGACCGAAGGTGGTCACGGCTTCAAAGAAGATGAGAGCTTTGAGCCCCACGCGGCCGACGCCGCGCAACTCGCCGTGTCCGGCGATCCCGGTGACGATACCCCCGAAGATCAGCGGCGCAATGATCATCCGAACAAGGCGTAGAAATAGGTCGCCGAGGAAACGGATGCTGACGGCGAAATGAGGTGCGTCCAGACCGAGCCCGGCGCCAGCAGCCATGGCGAAGAAGGTCCATAACAACAACGATCGGCGCCGCACGGCAAAGGGGAAGAAGAGGCCGAAGCCAATCCATCGCAAGCTGACAGCGAGACCGGTCTGCATGTGCAGAAAACTTGCCGCCGAGCCCGCAGCAACCAGAACGGGTGCAGCCACAGCGGTGGCGCGCACTACGGAAGACACGGGCCGTGCCGGTACCGGCTTCATGGAGGCAGGTTGCGGATTCATGCGGGAGCTGTGTATCGCGAAGTCTTCCTTATGTTATCGCGGAGCGGATCTAGCTGGTTGTTGGGCCGGGCTTAGCGGCAGGGGCTGACGTGGCGGGGCCGGGGCTGGCGCCGCCATCTCCCCCGCTCGATTTTTCCGCAGGCTTCGACTCGGTCTTGGTCTCGGAGGTACCGGATTCGGCGGACGAAGCGCTGCCCTTCGATGCGTAGTCGTTCACATACCATCCGGCCCCTTTGAATTGCAGACTCGGCGCGGTGAGCAACCGCTCCACGGGACCGCCGCACTTGGGACAGGCCTTTTCGGGTTCGGCTTGAAAGCTCTGAATTTTTTCGAATCGGTGACCGCATTGTGTGCAGCGGTATGGGTACAACGGCAAGGCCCTTACTCCTCCGGCAAGAAAATTCGTCGATTCTCTCTATTTTAGCGGGAAGGCGGCAATTCCTCTACTGAGCTGCCGCCTTGCCCCTGTGCCGCACTTGCAGCACTTCAATGTACCTGGATCGGGACCGATGCGCTCACGTTCTCCCAGGCCAGGGTGAGCGTGCCTTTGCCGCCACCGTCGTCCGTGAGCGTGTATTTCAGGTCTTCAACCATGCTAGGCGGAGTGGACATGGTCATCTTGGTTTTGCCCAGATCCTGCGAGCCGTCATACTTAAGTCCCCACTCGCCCGTCTGCTTGTTCACGATGAATACCCAGTTCGCGGGATCGGAGATATCGACGAAAAGCGTGTACTTGCCGGCGGGCACTTCGAGATCGCCGATAGTCAGGTCGGCATTGGTCATGAGCGTGGTGGCTGCGTTCGCGCCTGCGCGCCACACCGGATAATGGGGGTCGTGACTGATCAGACCGTCCTGGGTAAAGATGTGACCCTCGCGGCCTTTGACGCGCGGCGAGCTGTAAGTGACGGTGATCGATTTGCCGCCGATGGTGGCCGCTTCCGTGGCTGGCGGGCTGGCAACTGGTTTTTGCTGCGCGAACAGGCTCACGGCGCCGAGCAGGAAGCCCGTACAGATGAACAAGCGTTTCATGATGCGTTTCTCCTCCGGGCAGAGGCCGATTGCAGATGGGACGGCCCTGACGCGATGATTGTCGCACCGCGCACCACACATCGGGAAATCGATGTGACGATCCTGTTATGATGCGCCTCAGGACGAGGCTTAAGACGAGGCATGACTTCAGAGACGCCCGGTGCGCGCTTTCGCGCCGCAGTCACGGAAGAGAAACCATTGCAGGTGGCGGGCGCCATCAACGCGTACGCGGCGCGGATGGCCGAGGCAACCGGCTTTCGCGCGCTTTATCTTTCGGGCGGTGGCGTAGCGGCCAATTCGCTGGGAATGCCGGACCTTGGGATCAGTACCATGGAAGATGTGCTCGTGGATGTGCGGCGCATCACCGACGCGACTTTCCTGCCACTGCTCGTCGATATCGACACCGGCTGGGGCGGTGCGTTCAACATTGCGCGCACAATTCGTTCGATGAGTAAAGCCGGCGCTGCGGCTGTGCACATCGAAGACCAGGTAAGCGCCAAACGCTGCGGCCATCGTCCCGGCAAGGAGATTGTACCGGTTGAAGAGATGGTCGATCGCGTCAAGGCCGCCGTGGACGCACGCACCGATGCGTCATTCGTGATCATGGCGCGGACCGACGCGCTTGCGAGCGAAGGGCTTGCTGCGGCGATCGAACGCGCGCAGGCATATGTGGCCGCGGGCGCGGATATGATCTTTGCCGAAGCGGTCACAGAAGCACGCATGTATACGGAGTTTCGCAGGGCCACAGGTGTGCCGATCCTGGCCAACATCACGGAGTTCGGCAAGACGCCGCTGTTCACGCGCGAAGAACTGGGTGCCGCTGGCGTGGATATTGTGCTTTACTGCTGCGCGGCATATCGCGCCATGAATGCAGCAGCGCTCAGGGTATATGAGGCAATTCGCGCGGAAGGTACGCAGGGCCGGCTCATCGACGAGATGCAGACGCGCGACGATCTGTACCGCTATCTGGACTACTACGCCTACGAGCGAAAGCTCGATGAGCTTTTCGCGAAAAATAAGCAGACGCGGTAGACACTTCCACCAGCCGTCCATTATTTTAGAGACTCTTTGGAGATGATTTTTCCATGAGTGATGCGTCCTCAACCGGCTTTAAGACAAAAAAGTCTGTGGCTCTGTCGGGCACGCCGGCGGGCAATACGGCCCTCTGCACCGTAGGACAGAGCGGCAACGATTTGCACTATCGCGGTTACGACATAGTTGATCTAGCTGCGGATTGCGAGTTTGAAGAGGTCGCACACCTGCTGGTGCATGGCAAGCTGCCCACCCGTGCAGAGCTTGCATCTTACAAGGCCCGGCTGCGCCGTTTGCGCGGCCTGCCAACGCAAGTCAAGCAAGCGCTCGAACTGCTGCCGGCCTCAGCCCACCCGATGGACGTGCTGCGCTCGGGAGTTTCGATGCTCGGCTGCGTGCATCCTGAAAACCGGAACTACACCGATGCAGAGGCTCGATCGATTGCTGATGCGCTATTGGCCTCCCTGCCTTCGATGCTCGTTTACTGGCACCAGTTCGCCCGCAACGGCGGCAAGCGCATTGACGTAGAAACGGGCGGCGATTCGATCGCGGAGCATTTTCTTTCCCTGCTGCATGGCAAGGCTCCGAGCCCGGAATGGATTGCAGCGATGCAGGTCTCGCTGATTCTGTACGCGGAGCATGAGTTCAATGCCTCCACCTTTACCGCGCGCGTGATCGCTGGCACCGGCTCCGATCTTTATTCCTGCATCACGGGAGCGATTGGCGCGCTGAAAGGGTTCAAGCATGGCGGCGCGAACGAGGTTGCCCTGGAGATTCAGTTGCGCTACGCGAACGCGGATGAAGCCGAAGCTGATATCCGCAAACGCGTGGAGAATCGCGAGGTCATCATCGGCTTCGGCCATCCGGTATATACCATCGCCGATCCGCGCAGCGACATCATCAAAGCCTCGGCGCGGGCGCTCGCAACAGATGCGGGCGGGCAGCGGCTCTATGCGGTTGCGGAGCGCATTGAGAAGACGATGTGGGATGCGAAACGGATGTTTCCCAACCTCGACTGGTACTCGGCCGTGGCGTATCACCTGATGGGCATTCCAATCGACTTCTTCACGCCCCTGTTTGTCATGGCGCGCACGGCAGGATGGAGCGCGCATGTAATCGAGCAGCGGCAGGACGGCAAGATCATCCGGCCTTCCGCGAATTATGTGGGGCCGGAGAATCTGAAGTTTGTGCCGATTGGGGAGAGGAATTAGTGCTTTCCCAGGTCTCATCCGCCGCGGCGGA
>JASHQE010000183.1 GCA_030037705.1 Acidobacteriaceae bacterium
GCTCCCGGCGGCGGCCAATTCGCCATTCGCTGCTCCAACAACCTCACTGCCTGGAAGCTCTGCGGCCATGTCTTCAATGAAATCCCTGCGTGGATTCGCGAAGCCAGTCCGCAAACAAAGGAGCTATGGGCTCCTGATATCTCTTATTTCAACGGCAAATATCATCTCTACTACGCCTACTCCGCGTTCGGCGTGAACACTTCCGGCATCGCGCTTGCGACGAATGAAACGCTTGACCCTTCCGATCCGCGCTATCACTGGAACGACGAAGGCCTCGTGCTGAAGTCGACAGAGATCGACAACTTCAACGCCATCGATCCCAATATCGTTCTGGATAAGGATGACCAACCCTGGCTGAGCTTCGGCAGCTTCTGGAGCGGGATCAAGATGCGCCGCATCGATCGAGCCACCGGCAAACCCGATCCCTCCGATCCTGCGCTGTATTCGCTGGCTGCGCGCGCCAAACCCGCAGATGCGGCACCCGCCAAACCGGGCCTGCCCCCGGATTGGGAGGCGATTGAAGCGCCGTTCATCGTGCGCCATGGCGGTTACTATTATCTATTTGTTTCGTTTGATCTCTGCTGCCGTGGCACGCACAGCAACTATCGCACCATGGTTGGCCGGGCACGCAAAGTTACGGGGCCATATGTCGACGCCACGGGCAAGCCAATGCTCGCCGGTGGAGGCACGCAACTCCTCGCCGGCAACAGCCGTTGGCTAGGGCCGGGTGGCGAGTCGATCCTCCAGCGCCCCGAAGGCGACATCATCGTCTTCCACGCGTACGACGCCATCACCGGCAAACCAGCGCTACAGATTTCCACTCTGATTTGGCAGCACGGCTGGCCCCACGCAATGCTGGGAACCGAGGGAGAATCAAAGTAGATTCATCTCAATCGTCTTCAACCGCAAGAAAGCAATTTCGGCCATAAAACACCAGCGCAGCATCGTCTCACGCTTCACAGTCAACCAGCACATGAATCGCGTCACTGCGGGCATTGTCGCGCAGCGCAAATGCCTCGTTGATGCGGCTGAGTGGTACCTTATGAGTTACGATCTCCGCCGTGTTCACAAGGCCGTCGAGTACAAGACGCATTCCCTCTTCGTAAAAGCGGCGCATATCGATATCGCGTTTTGGCTCCGTCGAGTAAATGTCCAGGCGCTTGCGGTGTACCTTAAGAAAATCCACGGGCGTATTACACACGCCGATGCAGCCGTACATCACGATCTTTCCGGTGAAGGCAGCGCAGTCAATCGCATCCACCATGCCGTCTCCTTCAAGCCGGCATGGAATCACAACATCGAAGCCGTCAGGAAAGGCATCCCTGAGGATTTCGCGTGTCGGCGTATCTGGACCAGGGATCTTAAACGTATGAGTAGCGCCGTATTTTCTGGCTAACTGCAGGTTTCGGTCGTTCAGGTCAGTGACGGCCAGGGCCTTGGGGTTATGCAGCCTAACAACTTGCGTGAGGATCAGACCGCTGACTCCTTGGCCAGTGATCAAAACCGACGTTTTCTGGCTGATCCGCGCGATCTCCACGGCGTGCAGAACACCAGGAAGAATCTCGATGAGGCTCGTATCCGCCATAGGCAATCGAGACGGAACGACTTTGACATTAAAAGGCCTGCAGAGGATATATTCGGCAAAAGCTCCCCACGCGTAACGGCATGTGACCTGATCCCCTTCTGCCAACCCCTCGACATTCGGACCCAGTTTATCGATTACGCCTGCGACTTCATGGCCCAGGCGCGCAGGGAAAGAGATAAACTCCGGCCGGCGCGTGCCGCGATACGCTTCCACGTCAGAGCCGCAGATGCCAACCCATTTGATCTTGACCCGGATTTCGCCGTCGCCTGGTTCGGGGATCTCCGCATAGCGCAGGGAGAGACGCCGGGGTTCGTCGAGAATGGCTACACGCTGCGCACCTGGATGGTCCGCTCTCACGAAGTTTACTGGGGCCTGGGTCATTCGGGTCGTCATCGGCACCACCGCAATTCAGTATATTGAGCGCTTCTCGCTGCGTCTTTGTGTGAAACGGGTGAATAGTTGCCACAATCGGAAATGCTTGCTGCGCCTGGACGAGGTTATCCCCTGCCGACCGCGACGGCAACAAAAGCAGACGTTTTTCGCTTGCCTGACATATTTAGCGCGGAGATATAATCGTGGACCGAGGTGCAGCCGTGCCGACATCGTCTGTTGAAGTGCTGTGGACCGCCCGCTATGATTACCAACCCGATTGGAGGCTGGCCGAACACAAGCATGAATATTTCCAGATGATCTATATTGTGTCCGGCTCCGCGTGCGTTTCGCTGGAAGGATACGATCACCGGGTTGGGGCCGGCTCCTTGGTGCTGGTCAAACCGCGTTGTGTCCATGCTCTGAATCCTGTATCGCTGGTCAAAACCCTGGATCTCAAATTCCTGGTGAAAGATCGGTGGCTGCGCAAACTTTTATGCGGTGTCAAGGAACTGGTGTGCGATTGCGAGCCGGGTATCGCCGATCTCTTCGAGCGCATCCGCCATGAGGGTGAGCGCAAGGGCTTGTTTTACCGCGAACTGTGCAGCGCGATTTTGATGGAGTTATTGCTCGTTTATCTTCGGACATCCGGGACTGGCGAAAAAGCGGAGGCGGCTGAGTCGGCCGATCATGAGCCGGTTGGCGATTGGATCGTCCAGAAGGCTGCGCAATTTATCCGAGAACATCATGCCGCAGATTTCAGTCTTCTCGATATCGCCAGCGCTGTTGGACGCTCTGATCGCCACGTTCGGCAGCACTTCAAAGACGTTCTAGGCATCTCGCCGCGGCGTTATCTGCTCCAGTATCGAATCCAGAGAGCGCAGCATCTCATCGAGTTTTCCAGCTACGCTTTTAAGGAGATTGCCGCGATGGTCGGTTTCAAGACCGTACATCATTTCGCGCGTGCCTTTCATGATGTTTGCGGCGAAACTCCTGGCGGTTGGCGCAGGAAATATCAGGCCGGAATCTGCAAGGACGTGAATATAGATCCTGGCTTCGTGAATACCAACTGGACCGTGCGCGCAGAATCGACTGACCATGATCGTGTCGCGGTTTTGAGCGCGCGGTAAGCAGACGCCGTTTGCGCAGCAAGCGACGCCTGCTTACCCTCAGGTCAAAAATATCCTTTCAAGGCAAATTCGATCTGACGGCTGCCGTTCAGCGTTGAACCTACGACCGAACCCGAGCTCGCATTAAAGATAGTTGACGGCGCAGCAAACGTTGGCCGGTTGAAGAGATTGAAGAACTCTGCGCGGAACTCCATCGACCGCTCTTTGCCAAACGTGAACGGCTTCAGGACGGCTACGTCGAATTGGATCAGATCCTCGGCACGCATCGTATTCCTGCCAAGATTTCCGTACGTGTAATTAGCCGGCACTTGGAAAGAGTCCTGCGCGCTTGGCGCCAGTGTCCCGCAGCTGGGATTAAAAGACGTGTAGAACCAGCATAGAGCGCTTTTCACGTACTTGGGTTGCGACACATAGTTTGGCCTCTGATTCGCGAAGCCGGTGTTAGCCGTGTCGCTGTTCAGCGTCACCGTAAAAGGAAGGCCGGACTGCATGGTCGTGATTCCCGAGAGGCTCCAGTTGGCTAAAACCTGGTTCTCCCACTCCGGCAGGCTGTTCAGGAATGGCTGCCCGCGCCCGACGGGAAATTGGTAATTGTAGCTCACCACAATATTGTTCTTGAGGTTATACTCGCAAACACCCCAATACGGAATATTGGAGTTTACCTCCCGGACATCGGCTGAGACGTTATAGGTGCCGTTGTCGAGACACTTGGAATACGTATAGGAAGCCAGCGCCGTCGCGCCGTGCCAGATGTGCGTATCTACCTTTGCCTGGAGCGCATTGTAGTCGGCAGCTCCTTCAAACTCGCCCAGCGTAATGGTGCCCCACTGCGGCCAGGGGCGCCGTCCCTGCACTGCCGCGCTGCTGCCCGCAGGGGGATCATTCCAGGACCACTGCTGCTCGTTGCGATTCGTCTTATTGCCGACATACGCGACTTCGTACGAGATTCCCGTGCCCACCTGATGCTGCACCGCAAGATTCCACTCCTGCGTGTAGGTGTTGTGCACATGCGGCGGCATTGAGACGAGGTTGGGAGTCGAACACGAGTTTGCTGCAAACCCGAAGGAACAGGATGTGCCCGGATTCGGATTCGGACTGACGATCGGTGTGCCCTGGAACATGTTGGCAAACGTCAACGGCGGTGCCGATGTCGTGCTCCCGGTGTTGGTGACGGTCTGTGAGGCGATAAAGGGCACAGAGTTCTGCGTGTTGTTGATGTTGTTGTCATCGGGATAACCGAAAAAGATGCCGTATCCCGAGCGGATCACCCATTTGCCGCTACCCGGATTCCAGGCGAAGCCAACGCGCGGAACGATGTCTGCCTTGTCCTCCGGCCGAATAGAAGTAGGCAGATGCAGCGCGCCAGTCAACTCGATCCGATCTTCAAACAACGGATACAGTGTGGCCGTTGCCGGCTGAGCCTGCAGCGAGAAATTGGAAGGAATAATCAGATCTCCGTCGGTTTGGTCGTATCCCGTTGTTTGCCCTTTTAAGCCATTGTAGAAGGGATTCACTTCCCACCGGATTCCCAGATTGAGCTTCAGGTCCGACCTTAAACGATAGTCGTCCTGGAAATAATACGACTGGAAATTTCCGAGACTTCCCCAAATCTGCCGGAAGTAACTCCGGGTCGCGGTCTTTGTATAACCCAGAAGGAAGTCGGCGAAGTTGTCTCCCGTGTAGGCGCCGTTAAACGTGAACGCTCCCACAGAGTTCGAGCCGGAGATGTACTGCAGATTGTTATGGAAGAACTCGAAGCCGAAGCGCATGTCATGTTTTCCTGTTACATGCGTCACGCGGTCGACATATTGCCAGGAGCGCAGACGGTTTGACTTGGGATAAGAGTTCGTCGATGCGCCGGTGAAATTCGAATATCCCGAAATCGTAATGCCGGGGAAGCCCAAATACTGTGTGGGCGCCAGCCCATCCAATCCCTGGAGTCCTGCCTCGTCATTAATATTTTGGCCCTGAAATGAAGTGGTAAAAAAGAAGTAGCTGCGGTAGTAAGACATCTGCGCTTCGTTAATCCAATTTGGGTTGAATGTGTGCGCCCATCGAATCTCCGGATCCTGGCCGCGGCTCCAGAGTGGAAAACCTCCCATGGGAAGATAGGCATTCGGGTCGGTTTCGTGATTGTCTGAGATCGAATAGCGGCCCATCACATGATCTTTCTGCGTCAATTCGTAATCAACCTTGATATCCCCCTTGTCCAATTGCTGCTTTAGAGCATTCGTATTGATCGCGCGATAGAGCGTGCCCACTTGGTTGTTTGCGTGTGGCATGTAAGCAAGGAAAAAGGTGGCGACATCTGAGATTTTGCCCGATGGAATTGTGTTGTTTGGAAACGGCTGGGGCTTGCCGCCAATCACGTTGGTGGGGTCGGTGGGCGGCTTGGCTGCTTCGCTAAAGTTGCCGCTGCGTTCCATATCGCTGGGCACGGTATTGTTGAAGTCCTCGGCCAGGCGGAAGAGCGTGCTCTCGAGATCGACAAAGAAAAATGCTTTGTTGTGCACAATGGGTCCGCCGAGATTCACACCGAACTGGTTGCGATGAAGCGGTTCGTCGCGCTGATGGGTGCCGGGCGCCGGCTGGAAGAAGTAATTCGCTGCATCGAAGACGTTGTTGCGGAGGTAGTCGTAGAAGCCGCCGTGAAACGAGTTTGTGCCGCTCTTCAATGAGCTGTTGATAACGGTGGGCGTATGTCCATATTCAGCGGACATATTGCCACCTTCCACCTTGAACTCCTGCAGAGCATCGACATTCGGTTGAATAATGGTGCCGCCAGCCTGAAACTCAGTTACATCGGCTCCATCCAGATACCATCCAGTCCAGGTGGGAGAAAGCCCATTCACATTCACATTTACGACCGATGCGCGGATCGCAGTGCCGCCTGTCGATGGGTTCTGCCCGCCGTCAATATAGCTCACCCCGGGCGTAAGTTGCGTGAGCTGCCAAAAACTGCGGCCGTTGAGCGGCATCGTGGCAACCGCCTTCGTGTCGACGACCTCGCCGAGGGAAGAAGTGTCCGTATTCATCAAAGGCACTGCCTCTGAAGTGACCACAACCTGCTCATTGACACTTCCTACTTCGAGAACCGCATTGATCGTCGCGTGCTCTGCAACCTGAAGCTCGACGTCGGGTAAAGTGGTGGTCTTAAAGCCGGCGCGGCTTACCGCAATCGAATAGTGTCCCGCCTGCAGATCGGGAACCGCGTAATTGCCAATCGAATCCGAGACCACGGCGTGAGTTAAGCCGGTCTCGACACTTTTAACCATCACGTTGGCGCCAGGAACAGACGCTCCTGAGTTGTCCTTGATGGTTCCGCTCATGGTGCCCGTGTTCACCTGAGCGCTGGAGAAGCTCACAGTCAACACAAAGAGAAGCACCGCCTCCATGAACATGCGTACAAGCGAAATCTGTTTTGCCATAGATCCTTCTTTCCGGCTTGGGTGTTGTCCAGGTTCCGGGTGCGGCAGACCGAACTGGCCGCACATTTGTCTACAGCGCGTTTCAAACACAACCGAGCCGCTTTGTTGGGCAAGTATGGAACTTAGCGACAAACTGCGTTCCATGAACTTTGCTAACCACGTTCGATATTTGAGCCACGCTCCAGAAACCGTATTCTGGGGATGAATTATGCGCGGCGTATTTCGAGACTGTCTTTCGGGTGGACCGCACAAATTTTGTCTAAAACGGAGCAGGCGTCTTAGCGCGCTCCCGGTTCAAGTCATTTCTTCGCCAGGATTTACTCCGTAAACGATTTCAGTTCACGCCTGGGATGGACACATGAGAGCACATGCTGAAGGGGGCTGGTCCGAATCCGGTCCAATGCCTCCCCCATTTCCGTTTGAGACAAGCCTTCGCCTTCTTCGTGCAAAGACGGAGCAGCTTTTCCTGTACCCATCGCGATTCCATGCCGCAACGATGCATCGGCACAATGCATAAAATGGGCACAACGATGCGAGGGCTACATCGAAAGAAGAGATGTTTTAGTGGGGTGATCTTCAGTCGTACCGAAGGGCCTTTTTAAGAGCTGCGGCGACTTCTTCTTGCTGGTCGGCGGTGATCCGATTGAAAAACGGAAGCGCCAGTGTGCGACGCGCAACCGATTCCGTGACAGGCAATCGCTCGAATCCAGCTTGGGGATGTGCGCGCCACGCAGGCTGCAGGTGAATAGGTGGAAAATAGCGGCCGGTGGCAATACCCTGGGCTGCCAGCGCGTTGCGCACATGATCGCGGTCCACATCTTCCGGAAGCCGCACGACATAGACAAACCAACTAAGGGCGCGTCGCGCAAGTGCGAGCTGCGGGCATTCCAGGCCAGGAATCCCGGCCAGCAGATTCCAATATCGTGCAGCAGCTTGGCTCCGCGACGAGAGTATCTCGTCGATGCGGCCCAACTGCGCGCGCCCCAGCGCGCAGGCCAAATCAGAGAGGCGATAGTTATATCCGGGCTCGGTATAATCGAACCAGTCTGCGCCTGTTCTGCCCTGGTTTCTGAGAGACCGCAGGCGTAAGGCGTGGCGCGAATCGCGGCAGAGCAGTGCGCCGCCTTCACCTGTCGTGAGCTGCTTGTTGGGATAAAATCCGAAGACTGCGAGGTCGCCAAAGCTGCCTACTGGGTGGGAATCGAGTTGCGCGCCGATGGCTTCGCAGGCGTCTTCGATCAATGCAAGGTTATGCTGTTGTGCGATAGCTTGAAGCGCTGTCATATCGGCGGGAACGCCAAAGGTGTGGACTGCGAGAATCGCGCGCGTTCGCGATGTGATGGCTTGCCCCACGGACACAGGATCAAGGTTGAGAGTAATCGGGTCGATTTCAGCGAAGACTGGGGTAGCACGCACGTGAAGAACGGCATTGACGGTTGCAATAAAAGCAAAGGATGGCACGATCACCTCGTCGCGCTCGCCAATACCCAGCGTAATCAACGCCAGATGAAGCGCGGCAGTTCCTGAGCTCACCGCGACCGCGTGCTCCACCGAGTGGTATGCGGCCAGCTCCGATTCAAAGGCGGCGAGCTGCGGACCGAGGCTCAGATGCGGTGTACGGAGAACGGCAGTGACGGCTTCGATTTCCGCTTGTGTAATATCGGGTGACGAAAGAGGAATGCGGAAGGTCACGGGATCTCCCGCAGCTCTTTCTCCACGATGGAAGGAACGGGAGAAGGAACGGGCGCTGGCTCCTTGACGAGCAGCCGCTCCAGGGGCGCATTCACGAGCACGTCGACGATGGTCTTCGCCGCGGTTCCGTCACCGTATGGATTGCTCATTCCGGTGAGACTCGAGCGGAATTCGCCGCTCAATGCATGCGCCAGCGCCCTGGAAATTTCGTGTCGATTCGCCGGAACGTCGATTACGTTGCGGGCTCGCTCGCGTCCCTGCTGGCGCATGCCTACGTTCACGACTGGAAGCGCGAAGGAAGCTGCCTCCATGATGCCGCTCGACGAGTTGCCTACGAGCGCATCCACTTCACGGAGCAGGCTCCAGTATGTGACGGCATCGAGATTGACATAGATATGGGTATCCGGCCGCGTGGAGGCGAGCGCACGGGCGCGCTCGATCAGTGCATAACTGCCTGCATCGGCATTGGGGTACACAAGAATGAGTTGGCCGGGAGATGCGGCAATTGCCTCAAAGAACGCATCGGCTTCAGAGTTCGTGTCGCGCAGGATGGTCACCGGATGCCACGCGGCGAGCAGAGCGGGACGAGTGATCGTGAGTTGCAGTCTGGCTTCAAGTGCGCTGCGGTTCAAGAGGTTCGAGCGGAGCAGGTGATCGAGAGAAGGCGCACCGGCCCGATAGACTCGCCAAGGCTCCTCACCCATGGAGATGACGCGCCGGCGAGCAGTTTCAGTCGAGGTGAAGTGAAGGGCCGCGAGCTTGGTAAGCGCATTGCGCACGTGATCGTCTATAGCGCCCTGACTGACTTCTCCGCCTTCGATGTGCGCCAGGGGAATACGCAAAGCAAGCGCGGCTGCTGCGGGCGCGAGCATCTCATATCGGTCGGCAATGAGGAGCAGGATATCCGGCCGCCACGCGGCGAGCGCATCGGCCACTCCAAGGATCGCGACGCCGATCGTTTTGGCCATGCCTGTATCGGTGGAGGAGCTGAGTAAACATTCGATGCGCGCCTGGATGGGGAAACCGTCGCGTTCGATCTCCTGAATCGTATTGCCGAATTCGGGCGAGAGATGCGGACCAAGGGCCAGGACGCCGAGCTCGACGTGAGGATGCGCAGCCAGTTCGCGCAGAGGCCAATAGAGATGACTGTAGTCGGCACGCGAAGTAGTGACTACGCCAATCCGGCGTTTCGCCGTGGAAGGCTGCGCGAGCATATTCACAGGCAGACTCGCAGGGTGGATTTGCATGCCAGCGCAAGCACCGTCGGGCTCGGGCGGTATTCGGGAACGAGAGCGCACAGGCATTCGAGAGCCATAGCCGTGTCGTTTTCCTCGATCGCGGCATGCAGTGCCGCAAGACCGCTTTGCAGCTCTGACGGTGCGACGCCGGTGAATCGGATGGTTGCAAGACCAGACGCGCTCGATGATCGGATACTCTCGGTAGCCGACCAGAACCGCTCAGATAATTTGTCTCCTGGACGTAGTCCGGTATACTCAATCGGAATTGTGCGCCCAGGTGCGAGTTTGCCGCTGAGATACTCTGCGAGGGCGAAGACGGTGTGGCTGGCGGGCAGCAGAGGAACAAGCAATGCTGGCGGGGTCTCGAGTGCTGCCGCAAACAGTAAATTTACGGCCTCATCCAGAGTGAGAAAATAACGCTGAGCGCGGACGTCAGTAATTGTGACGGGACCGCCATGCATAATTTGCTGCGCAAAAATCTCTGCTACGCTTCCGCTCGACGCAAGAACGTTCCCGAGACGCAGAACTGTTCCGCCGCGCGCCAGCACAATCTGTTCGGCAACCCGCTTTGTTACGCCAAGAACTGATTGCGGTTCAACCGCCTTGTCCGTCGAGAGGAGCACTACGCGCGCGCCGTGCTCCTTGGCCTTGCTTGTGAGCTTCTCGGTAACAAAGATGTTGTTCGCGACGGCAGCCAGGGGTTGTTTTTCGAGAAGTGGAACGTGCTTGTGTGCCGCGGCGTGAAAGACTACGTGTGGAGCATATTCGGCAAACAGGTTACTCAGTAATGCATCATCTGCCGCGCAGCCGAGAATGAACGAAAGATGTGCGGCAGAAAAGTCGGAGTGCAGTCCAGGAAGCGGTTTGGGAAGCGATTTGTTCTGAAGATCAAGTAAACGCCTCTCCGAAGATTCGAGCAGTAGAGCCGGAAAACGGAGGGCCGCGATCCGGAGCGCGAGCGCGGAACCGATGGAGCCTCCGGCGCCGGTGATGAGCACCGGGACGCGGCCAAGGGGAAAGAGAGATTCTGGCGAAGGCGATACGATCTCTGGTCGCGCAAGAAACTCGTGCCAGTCGATATGCTGAAGCAATGCGATCACAGCCTGAAGTATAAAGGTCACGCCGCACTTTTAAAGATGGTTCGATAACTCGCTGAGAGCGCCCGTCAGGTGTTCAATTGCACGCTGCCAGTTGCCTGGCTCCGGCTGTCGGAAGAGCCGTGCGGATGGGTACCAAGGCGAATCTTGGCGATAGACATGCCAGCGCCATTCATAAAACGCAGGAATAAGCAGCCAGAGCGGCTTCCCAAGCGCTCCGGTAAGATGCGCTGTTGCCGTATCGACGGAGACCACCAGGTCCAATGCCTGCACCAGCGCCGCAATCGGCAGGAACCCGTCCAGATGTTGATCGGGCAGAGTGGCCAGCGAAAGTCCGGCCGGGAAATCTGCAAGTTCCTCAGGCGTGATATCCCGCTGCAAGAGAAACCATTGCACTCCTGAAACTGAAGCGAGCGGAGCCAGCTGCGCTGGTTTTAAGCTGCGCAGATGGTTCCAGCGATGTGTTGGATTGCCGCGCCAGCAGAGCCCTGCGCGCAGCTTCGGCTGGCCGGTGGTCGCCTGATCGATGGCCCGCTTTCCGTCTTCGAAAGCATGAGGAGGAACCGTGAGATAGGGTTCGCCGGGGATCGTATCGATCTCGAGATGCAGGACAAAGGGCAGGCTGATCAGGGAGCAATGATAATCGAATTCCGGCAATGGTTCTCCGCGAACAATAATATGTCCCGGTTCTAAAAGCCCCTTCAGCAGGGATTTGATTGGCTCTTCAACTTCCAGAAAAACTGCGGCTCCCCGCGCAGCAACCGCTGGAATGAAGCGCGCGAATTGAATGGCGTCTCCGAAGCCTTGCTCGGCATGAAGCAGGATGCGTTTTCCGGCAATCGGTTCTCCCTTCCACGGCGGCTTTCTCCAGAGCCGTTTCTTATAAACGCTGAAAGCGGGTGTCTCCCAGCGGTGCTCATATTCTTTCCAGCCTTCTTCGAAGTGGCCGATGTTGAGCAAAACCATCGCCCTGTTTACGTGGAGCTCCGCTGGCTCCGTAGACATCGCAAGCGCGCGGTCGTAGCAGGTGAGCGCATTCTCATATTGGCCGAGGTGCTGATAAACATTGCCCAGGTTTGTCCAGGTATCGCAATGGTTGGGGTCGAATTCTGCGGCGCGTAGAAGGCATGGCAAGGCCTCCTGATGTCTGCCAGACATATCCAGAGTTCTGCCCAGGTTGTAATGGAACGAACCATCGCTCGGATCGAAGCATGTGGCATTCTTGTAGCAAAGAATTGCATTGGCAAGATGTTTGAGCTTTACAAAGAGATTGCCAAGATTGTTCCAGGCGACAGCAGAATTTGGATCCAGGTGAAGCGCTTTTCCGTAGCATTCGATTGCGCGGAGAGTCTCACCGGTGGAAGCATACGCATTACCCAGATGAATGTGAAAGCTCAGGTTCTGCGGTTCCAGAGCGATGGCGCGCTCATAGTGTTGAATAGCCGTGGCAAAATCACCACCGGCGGCTGTTAACTGGGCTAAGTGATGCCATCCGTCGGCTCGGTGCGGATTCTGTTCGACAAAAGCCTGTGCCCGCTTCAGCTCCTGTATATCCGTTGCCGCAGCGGCGGTCGCATTGTCAAATTTGGGCATGAGGCTATCGCGTTTTAGAAATACTATAAGGCAAGGCCTGGAAATGGTTTCGTAATCGGAGCCGTCGAGAGAAAAAATGAGCCAGCGCATCCTCATGAGGCTGAAGAAATCTGGCGGCATTTTCGCCATCTTCGTTTCGGCTGCTGTATGCTGCGCGCAAGCGCAGGTGAGCGTCCGTGTCGATTTGTCGCGACCCGTGGGGCCGTACACGCCGATCTACCGTTGGTTCGGCTACGACGAGTCGAATTACGCGACCATGAAATTCGGCAGGCAATTGCTCAGGGAACTGCACGACCTGAGCCCTGAACCCGTCTACATCCGCGCGCATCATCTTCTTACTTCGGGCAATGGGGTTCCGGAACTGAAATGGAGCTCGTCGAACGTCTTCAGCCTCGACCCGAGCGGCAAGCCGGTGTACGATTTCACCATCACCGATCAGATATTCGACGCGTATAAGGAAGCCGGTGTGCGGCCCATGGTGGAACTTGGATTTATGCCCAAGGATCTGGCCTCGACCATTTCCGGTATCACCGAGTATCAGCTTCATTATCCCGCGCCGACAATGGGAGGATCCGTCAATAATCCACCCAAGGATTACAAGCTGTGGGGTGAATTGGTGCGTCGCTACACAGAGCACTTGGTCCAGAGATACGGCAGAGAAGAGGTGTCCAATTGGTACTTCGAAGTGTGGAACGAGCCGGACATTCTCTATTGGCATGGAACGCAGGCCGAATATTTCAAGCTCTATGACTATGCCGCCGCTGGTGTGCACGCGGCGCTGCCGGAGGCCAAAGTGGGAGGGCCGGCGAGCACCGGACCGTCGAACGCCAAGGCCGCGGCAT
This sequence comes from Acidobacteriaceae bacterium, assembly GCA_030037705.1. GTDB lineage: Bacteria > Acidobacteriota > Terriglobia > Terriglobales > Acidobacteriaceae > Telmatobacter. The sequence goes on from JASHQE010000183.1 coordinate 12,975, forward strand.
TTCTTGATGCTTTCCTGCAGCACTGTCTGCATGACAAGAGTGCCGCTGATGGAAAACCCATTCCGCTGGCCTTCATTTCGTTCCATCCCAAAGGCCGGCCGACAGTCGTCGATGGCCACGTGCGGATGGGCCTTGCCGACGAGCTAAAAGCCAGCGAGGCCGGATTTAAGATCGTCGCCAGGTATCCGCAGCTGATCCATCGGCCGATCATTTTAAGCGAGGCCGATCCCGAGGGTTGCGCAGCTTGCTCGATGAAGGTGAATCCGGCCAACGCCTATCGCAACGGGCCGCTTTACGCAACCTATACGGCAGCGGCGATGAAAGGCTTGTTCGATCTGCAGGATCGCTCCAGGGTCAATCTGATTGCGATGCTCTCATGGTCCTTCGAGTTTGAGGGAAAAGGTTACTTCGAGGGTTTTCGGACACTGGCGACAAATGGAGTGGACAAGCCGGTGCTCAACGTCTTTCGCATGGCGGGGTTGATGGCAGGCGAGCGCGTTTCAACGAGCAGTTCCGGTCAGGTCTCGCTCGATGACATTCTCGCGAACGGCGTACGGCAAGCGCCGGACATCGACGCTCTGGCCACAAAGGCAGAGCGTGAAGCAGCGGTGATGGTGTGGAACTACCATGATGACGACCTGCCTGGCGATGCTGCCGCTATCGACGTGACAATTGCCGGGATTCCCGCGGGAATGAAGAGAGTGCTCCTGGAGCACTATCGGATCGACGATACGCATAGCAACTCCTACGCAGTATGGAAAACGATGGGTTCTCCGCAAACTCCAACGCCGGAACAGTATGCGCGATTGCAAGAGGCTGGACAGCTGGAGCTTTTGCATTCTCCGCAATGGCTTGACGTCCGGGATGGCAAAGTGGCGATCGAGACCATCCTTCCGCGGCAAGCGATATCGCTGTTGCATTTAACATGGTGACTGGATGACGGTGAGCAAATCGTCGCCGCTATCCTGTAAGGCGCAAAGCGCGTCTGCCCGTGAGGGGGAATATCCACCCGGGACAGAGAAGACGAATTCTTCGTCTGCAAAATATAGCCGGGGAGTGTAACCCAGCGCGTCTTTTAGATTCAATAGATGGCGGAGAGAGGGGGATTCGAACCCCCGATAGAGCTTTTGACCCTATAACGGTTTAGCAAACCGCCGCCTTCAGCCACTCGGCCATCTCTCCGCGGTTCTGTTGCAATAGTTTAGCACGTACCCTACCGGCCGAACAGAAGGGAAGCCGGATTGGAGTAGGGCACCTGCCGAGCGACCACGTTCACAGGACGATATCCACTCTGCCCCAATAACGCGGTGTTGCCGGGGGGATGCATGAAGGGCACGGGCACAACCATTTGGCGCGTAAGTAATTACAGGGATCGGAAACAGAATGGACTCCACCAAAACTTCCGGGCGCGAGAATACTTTGTCTCCATAATTCGGACGCGGTCAAGGCACGATCTGCGGGTACATCCGCAACGGCCCATAATCGCAGTTATCAAAATGTATAGGATGTTTCATTGGACACATGAGCTCCCGCCTGTTGATGATTCCAAGGGCAGGAGCGGCAACACATTTTGGACCCAAGCCAGAAACGTCGGAGCCCGGCAAACAGACCCAAAAAGTGAAAGGTTTGGAATGAACCGTCGTCAATTTGTAACCAACTCCATCGCCGCAGCGGCTGGCGCAGCACTTCTGCGCGAATCTGCTTCCGCTGCTTCTTTATCTGCCACAGGGGAACTTTCAGACTCCGTCCCCGGTGCAATACCAGAATCGGTCATCAAAGAAGCGCGCTTTCCCGAAGGATTTCTCTGGGGCGCTGCTACCGCCTCATATCAAGTCGAAGGCGCATGGGACGAGGACGGCAAAGGGGAATCCATCTGGGACAAATTCACGCATACCCCTGGCAAAGTCCGGGGCGGCGTGACCGGTGATGTTGCCTGCGATCAGTATCACCTTTACCCGCAGGACATCGCACTGGCCAAACAGCTTAATCTGAAGAGCTACCGTTTCTCCATCTCCTGGCCTCGCATTCAGCCTACCGGTGTCGGGGCGCCCAACATGAAGGGCATAGACCACTACAGCCGCTTGGCCGATGCACTTCTAGCCGCCGAAATTCGCCCGTGGTGCACGATGTACCACTGGGATCTCCCACAAGCGCTGGAAGATCGAGGCGGCTGGCCGAATCGCGATCTCGCCGGCTACTTCGCCGATTATGCCGGCATTCTTGGAAAGCACCTTGGCGATCGCATCACGGTGTGGGCGCCCTTCAACATGCCCTGGGCGGTTGCTTTTATGGGCTACGCCGCAGGTCAATTTCCGCCGTGCCGCACCAGCTTCCCCGACTTTCTGAAAGCAGCGCACACGCTCGGATTGGCGCAGGGGGAAGCGCACCGTGCTTTAAAGGCGGCTTCTCCCAAAGCGACTGTGGGCAGCGCGTATGAAATGGCTCCCGCATACCCAAAGACCGATTCCGAGGCAGATCGCGCAGCCGCCGCGCGGTACCACGCCATGAACAACGTCTTCTTCCTTGAAGCTGCGATGAAGGGCCGCTATCCGAATGCTTTTGTCGGCGAACCTCCATACGAGATCATGGGCTTCAAGCCGGGTGACGAAAAGATCCTGTACGCGCCGCTGGATTGGGTGGGTTTTCATTTCTACACGCGCCGCATTGTTTCGGATGCAAGCCATTCCCGTTCCCTTGGAGGCAGCTTCAGTGGAACGGAAATTGAGTCGGATTCCGGAGGCGCACGCGATCCCTACACGCAGATTCGCGCCACAATGCCCACAGAGGGCCCACTGACGGAGTCTGGTCTCGAGGTATGGCCACGCGGCATCTACGACCTCGTCTCCCAGATCTCGAAAGAGTACAGCCATCCAACGATCGAAATAACAGAGAGCGGATGCGGCTATCTCGACGCACCTTACGACAAAGACAACGGCCGCATACCGGACACGCGGCGAATTCAATGGTACCGTCAAGTGCTTGCGGAGCTTGCTCGGGCGATTGCGGATGGCGCGCGCGTTCGTGCCTACCATGCCTGGACTCTGCTCGACAATTTCCAGTGGGCTGAGGGTTACACGGAACGCTATGGCTTGATCTATACAGATTTCCGAAGCCAGGAACGCACCATCAAGGATTCAGGCTACTGGTACAGCCGCGTCGCTGCCTCCAATCGGCTGGATGTCTAGAGCGGTTCCCGAAGGAATGTTGACTTTTTGAAAGTCGTGCAGGGTGGCGTCCGCCGCGGCGGACGCCACTTGATGAGCGTGCTTTCGGACTATACCTTACGGGTAGGTACGATAGGCGACGATTTGGGATCGGGAAGCACTTCCGTCCAAGCTACGCGACTCCAGCAGAATCTCAAAGTGCTCCAGTGAACCGCCTTTTCGGGAGATTTTTTCAAGAAACGGCTCGAAAGACTCATCTTCGAAGAGAAAATCGCTGATCGCCTCTGTTCCGGCCACCGAAGTTCCCCCAATGAGAAGTACATTTCCGGATCCGCTTAGATTGGGAAGATAGGCAAGAACCCCGTATTCGAAGGAATCACACAGGTAGACCTTGTTTTCTCCCGGCTGAGGATGCCGATTGATAAAAGAGCGCACATTCTTGACGAGATCATCGTGGAGCACAAAATTCATTTGCGGCTCAAAGAGCTCCACCCATGGATTTGCATCCTGAGAACCGGAGAGGACGACATTGGAGTTTTTCAAATCGTTAGGCTGTATATCGCGCGCATAGCGGACGCTATAACCTGTGGAGAGCGCATTCGGAAGGTGAGTCAACCTGTCAAACAACTCCAGATCAACAAACGAAGTATAGCGACGCTGACTGAGATTGAGAATAATGTTTGCAGGCATCGTTGTTGTAGCACTGATTTCCCGACTGAAATTACGAGACAGATATTCAGCTAAGGTACTGTTTTGCTCAGTCATCCCATGCAGCATGACAACTCCGCTGTCGGCTGCGACAAGAAGGGTAGGCGTTCCCTTTCGAAACAGGCTGGCCCAGAACTGCTGCTTTGCCGAAAGCGGCGTAGATTGGCTCTCATGCCAATGCGACACAACAAGGACAAGCAACAGCGCGATGCAGAAAATGCCTATGCCAATACTGATCGCGAAAAATTTATGCTGGGGCGACCGGTGACGGCTGAAACTCTCCGCAGTATTCGGAGCGGTAATGGAAGATTCAGTTTTCGACCCGCGCAGGATTTTTATGGATTGATTCGCCTCGAAGACCGGCACATACCCGCCGCGAGGAATATGAATCTGTAGCTGTTCGTCGGCCCCTTCCGTGCTGAAATAAACATCCAGTTTCTGCCGCAGGCGCAGCATGTTGGACCGAACGATTGTATCGGCCGCCGGATCAAATGCGCCTTTGCGCCCAAAGACTTCCGAGGCAATCTGCTGCTCCGTAACCTGAGAGTCCTGCTGCAGCAGATGACGCTCGCAGAGATAGAGCAGCAGATGCGAGAGCCGTGGCGAACGCGACAATGTCGCTGAGGCTGCTACTTTCTTTGCCAGCCGCCAGCGATCATCGTTGTCAGGAATAAAAACATTCAACTCCGGGTCTGTATTCCTGGTTTCGCCAGCAAAAGTCATAGAGTTCTGCCGAGTCCAGTGGATCGCATGCCGATGAATTTCTGATAAACGCCGGTCCTCGATGTGACATAGCCAAGATCCGCTGATTGAATCGTATACGCACTTGTGCGATCCGTGTGGCATCACATGTTTGCATGTGAATTGACTGCGGTTTCTTCTCTCTTCCTGCTACTCGTGAGCTGTGCTGTTGACGTTTTTGGGCCGCAGAGTTTGCTCGGAGGAGAGAAGAAGAAAAATGCAATTTTCACAGTTGCAATGGAAAAAAATCTGCCTGTCCTGCCAGATAGTGGTTTGCTTAACCCTGCTGATCGGACTGGCTGCGCCGCTCGCAGCGCAGGAATTTCGCGCGACATTGACCGGTGTAGTAACCGATCCGAGCGGTGCTGTCATCGGCAAAGCCGCCGTTATCGCCATCAATAACGAAACCCAGCAGACCTACATGGCGACAGCTTCAAAAGAAGGTGTTTACTACATCCCTTACGTGCTGCCCGGAAACTACACGGTAAAGGTGAGCGCAGAAGGATTTGAAACTGCCGTCCAGGACAGCGTGGTCCTGCAGGCCAGCGTATACCGCGGGCTGAACTTCAAACTACAGCTAGGCAGCGTTGCGCAAAACGTAACCGTAACGGATGCACCGCCCCTATTGGATACCGCCAGCGGTTCCGGTGGAACGGTCATCACGGAGCAGGAACTGCTGAACGTTCCGCTGAATGGACGCCAGGTTTACACGTTGCTGGGCACCACGCCGGGATCGCAGTTCACGACGACCTCTTTCGGTGGAACCTCTGGCGCTTCCGGTACCAACGGATGGGATCTGACCAACTCCTATGTGATCGGTGGCGGTGTGCAGGGATACCAGCAGTTCACACTCAACGGCACCAACATCACCGAGCAGAGCACTGGCGGCAAAGGAACCTGGGAATTGGCTCCCAATATCGACGCGCTGCAGGAGGTCAACGTAATGACTTCAACCTATGACGCGCGTTATGGACGCACCGGCGGCGGAACCGTAAACATGGTGGTCAAGTCGGGGACGAACAATTTTCACGGCACGTTCTATGAATACTTGCAAAACGGCATCTTGAATGCCAACAACTTTGAAAACAATTTGTCGGATACCCCCCGGCAGGGGATGCACCAGAACGAGTTCGGAGCAACTGTGGGCGGTCCGGTCATTCACGACAAAGCTTTCTTTTTTGGCAGCTATGAGGGCTTCCGGGAATCCCTGGCATTCACCACGCTGAGCAGTGTGCCGCCGGCATACCTGCGCCCCGCGAATGGAAACGGGGTTGACTTCACGCCAACCGGCTATACCATTTACGATCCACTGACTACACAATGCTCCGTTCCGAGCGGCACAATCGGCAATTGCAGCGGAACTTACATCCGCAACGAGTTTCCGAACGATACAATTCCTGCTAGCCGTATTAACTCAATCGGCGCCGCAATCCTGAACCTTTATCCGCTGCCAAACATCAATACGACTTCGATCGAAGACAACTATCTCGCCAACACTCCGGCGTATTATTCGTATGACCAGGAGATGGCGCGCGTCGATTACAACACCTCGCCCAAAATGCGCTGGTACAGTCTCTTTGCGTACCAGACCGGTTCCGAATTTCGCAACAGCAGCGGATTTGCACCGCCGGCCGAAAATGGCAGCATCAACGTAACGCACCAGACTGCAACAGCGGCGCAGGACATGACCTATACGTTTTCTCCCACTCTTCTTCTGGACCTTAAGGTCGGATACGCACGCTACGCCATGTTCTCACCCGACGGCGATTTTGCGGATGCCGT
>JASHQE010000184.1 GCA_030037705.1 Acidobacteriaceae bacterium
CCAGAGTTGGACGCCGGTGTACGGCCCGCCGCATCTGCGGCCGATCGCAGCCAACTCTTCCATTGCCAACAGTGTTGCCCTCCGTCTTCAGTACGCTCTCACCTACACGCCGGGAAACCTGACGGTGAATAGCGGAGCACTGGCCAGCGGCTACATGCAAGTGAACATCGTCGATGCGACCGCGATTTAGAACGGAATCCGAGCAACAGTGCCCACTTGACGGTCGCGCCATTGGGTATACCTGCTCGCATTCCGCTATAAATGGGAGCCACGCGTATGTCGCCCTTCCGGCTGTATAGCGCTTCCAAGCAATCTCTCCCGGCTCATCCCTATTATGGTCATTGTCGTAGTTATGCGCCTCTTTCTTGCTATTCCGCTTGCCGAATCGGTTGCCGCTGAGCTGACGCGGCTCACGGCGCGTCTGCGTCCGGCGAATGCCAACCTGCGCTGGGCAAGTGCGGAGTCGTGGCACATCACGCTCCAGTTTCTGGGCAATGCGAGTGAAGAGCAATGCGGTTGCCTGATTGACCGGCTCGCAAATCTTCGCTCAGCGCCCGTGCCGGTCCAGCTTGGTGAACCGGGCATCTTCGAGCGCACCAGCGTCTTCTATGCCGGTGTCGAATTGACTCCGCAGCTTATCACGCTACAGCAGCGGGTTCTGGCCGCGACAGCTCCGTGTGGATTCGAGCCGGAGACGCGCCCTTATCACCCGCACATCACGCTGGCCCGCATGAAGGCTGGCAGAGGCGGACACGAACTGCGCTGGCTGCTTGCCAGCCTTCATGCGCAGCCGAAGTTCTCCCGCTTTACGGCGCGGGAGTTTCTGCTCTATGAGAGTCATCTCTCCTCGGCTGGCTCGCAGTATGAGGTTCGGCAGCGGTTTCCGCTGGAAGATGCGCTGTGAGGTCGGATTCCGAAAACGGTGGAATACGCGACGACAATCCAAGACAGGGAAAAGAGGTCAGCCGCGCGGCATGGGCTTCTCATGGATCACCATCCAGTTGGTGCCGAACTTATCGCGGAACTGGCCGAAGCGGTGCGCGAAAAACATCTCGGCCATGGGCATGAAGATCTCGCCGCCTTCGGTGAGAGCGGCGTAGATACGCTCGGCCTCTTCATTGCTGTCTACGCTTAATGAGAGATACGCGCTGCGCATCGGCTGCACGCGCTCCGAAGGCCCGTCGCTCGCCATCACGATCGTATCGCCGATCGTGAACCGTGCGTGCATAATGCCATTTGGCTTGAGATCTGGCGGTAGGTTCTGCAGCCCATTCGGCCCGGCCATATCGGCGAACCGGGATTTCATCAGCACCTTTGTGCCGAGATGCTTCTCATAGAAGTTCATCGCTTCTTCACACGTTCCGGGAAAGTTGAGATAAGTGTGCAGCTTCATGGTTTGCGGGCTCCTTTGCGGGTTTTGTGTGTGTCCGGTGCATGGAAAGGAGGGAGAATCGGCTCGGGATCGCGCTCCTTCCAGCGGCGATAGGTTTCGGCAAGCACGGCTGCGCGGTTCTGCTCCATGTGTTCGATCACCGCGCAGGGCGCGCCGGTTTCTTCGTAATGCGCGCCCCAGACAAGCAGCTCCAACATCACGGGAGCCAGGGCGATTCCCTTTTCTGTCAAACGGTAATGCAAGCTGCGCCGATCGTCGGCTGCGGGTTCCGCCATCACGATGCTGCTCGCTTCGAGCCTGCGCAAACGGTCAGTGAGGATGTTGGTGGCGATGCCTTCGCCGGCGTGCTGAAACTCACGAAAGGTGCGGTAGCCGCGCACCATCATGTCGCGGATGAGAAGCAGCGACCAGCGGTCGCCGAGCAGTTCAAGGGCCCGGCTCACCGGGCACCCGGAACGATGCACCGAGACGGGCTTTTTGGCGCTGGATTTTTTTGCCACATCAAGAATCGTATCGAGATAGATTGCAATTCGCAACCTAAAGATGCTATCCATAGTTCTAGTGCCGCCGTCTACCGCGAAACGCGACGGTGGCAGTGGCGCCAGCTCGCACGCTGCTGATTTCAATCCCGGTTTCAATTCTTGGTGGTGGTGCTCATGAGCGTTCTTGAAAATTCTTCGCGTATTACGCCGTTTCTGTGGTTCGACTCCAATGCCGAAGAGGCGGTTGCGTTTTATCTCAGCGTGTTTAAGAACTCCCGGCGCACGGAAGAGTTTCGCTCGCCGTGCCAGACGACTGTGCCGCAGGACGCCATCCTTACCATCAGCTTCGAATTGGACGGGCAAAAGTTCGTCGCGCTGAATGGCGGTCCGGATCACAAGTTCAATGAGGCGGTTTCGTTTTTTGTGCGCTGCGACACGCAGGACGAGATTGACCATTATTGGTCGAAGCTTACGGAAGGCGGAAGCGAGATTGCCTGTGGCTGGCTCAGGGACAAGTTTGGATTGTGCTGGCAGATTGTGCCGGCCCGGATCATGGAGTTGCTCAAGAGCCCGAAGGCGATGGCGGCGATGATGCAAATGAAGAAGTTGGATATCGCGGAGCTGGAGCGGGCCGGGCAATCTTGATCGGAGCTACAAAGTACAACAGGATCAAGCGGATTCTGCATCGTAGCCCTCATGAGCCGTACGTTGCTGCCGGGGAAACCCTACCCGCTGGGCGCCGTCGCGCGTAAAAAAGGGACGAACTTTGCCGTTTATTCCGAGGGCGCGACGCGCGTCGATGTGTGCCTCTTCGATGAAGATGGAAAACAGACCGACTGCGTAACTCTTCGCGAGCATACAGCGCTGGTGTGGCATGGATTCATCCGCGATATCAAACCGGACCAGCTTTATGGATTTCGCGTCGATGGCCCTTGGGACCCGAAGAACGGGCAGCGGTTCAATTTCAACAAGCTGCTCGTCGATCCATATGCCAAGGCTATCTCGGGCCAGGTGGATTGGAAAGCGCCGATCTTTCCCTACGATCTCGAATCAGGAGATCCGCTCAAGATGGATGAGCAGGACAGCGCGGACGGTGTGCCGAAATCAGTGGTGATCGATGGACGATTCGATTGGGGTGAGGATTGTGCGCCGGATACGCCATTGGCCGACTCGGTGATCTATGAAGTTCACGTGAAAGGGTTCAGCATCCAAAATCCGGATGTGCCGAAGAGACTGCGCGGCACCTACGCCGGCATGACGCACGAGGCGAGCATCGCTTATCTCAAGCGGCTGGGCATTACGGCCGTAGAGCTACTGCCAATACATCACTTCATCGATGAGGGGCACCTCGTCGATAAGGGCCTGACCGATTACTGGGGCTACAACACGCTGGGCTACTTCGCGCCGATGTCGCGTTACAGCTCTTCCGGCGATCAGGGCGGCCAGGTGCGCGAGTTCAAGGAGATGGTCAAGGCGCTTCATGCGGCGGGCATCGAGGTGATTCTCGATGTTGTCTATAACCACACCTGCGAGGGCAACCATCTGGGCCCGGTTCTGAGTTGGAAGGGCATCTGCAACCGCAGCTATTATCGGTTGGTTGAGGACAACGCCGAGTTCTACATGGATTACACGGGCACCGGCAATACGCTCAATGTGCGCCATCCGCAGGTGCTGAAAATGATCATGGATTCGCTGCGCTACTGGCGGACAGAGATGCGCGTGGATGGATTCCGGTTCGACCTGGCGGCAACGCTGGCGCGCGAGTTGCATGATGTGAGCAAGCTGTCGTCGTTCTTCGATACGATTCACCAGGACCCGACGCTAGCGGACGTGAAGCTGATTGCAGAACCGTGGGATGTGGGCGAAGGTGGTTATCAGGTGGGGCAGTTTCCAGTGCTGTGGGCGGAGTGGAACGGCAAATATCGCGATACGGTGCGCCGCTTCTGGAAGGGCGATGAGGGACAGCTTTCTGATTTCGGGTACCGGCTGACAGGTTCGAGCGACCTTTATCAATTTGACGGGCGCAAACCATACGCGAGCATTAATTTCGTCACCGCGCACGATAGATTCACGCTCTGCGACCTGGTGAGCTACAACCAGAAGCACAACGAAGCCAATCAGGACGACAACAGGGATGGAAGCGACCACAACGATTCGTGGAATATGGGGGCGGAAGGACCCACGGAGGATACGAAGGTCAACGAGCTGCGCGAGCGGCAGATGCGCAACTTTATCACGACGCTGATGTTCTCGCAGGGCGTGCCAATGCTCACCGGAGGCGACGAGACGGCGCGCTCGCAGCAAGGCAACAACAATGGGTACTGCCAGGACAACGAGCTTACATGGTTCGATTGGAATCTCGATGAGAAGAGAAAACGGCTGCTCGAGTTTACGCGCCGCGTGATTCAACTGCGGCTTGCGCATCCGAATCTGCACCGGCGCAAATTTTTCCAGGACCGCGAAATCCGCTCCAAGCGCGGAGACAAATTGCTGCGGGTGGTGAAGGACATTGCCTGGTTCAACCCGGATGGCAACGAAGTGCCGGATGAGGCATGGAGCGCGGGATGGTCGCGCGCGATCGCGCTGCTCTTGAACGGGCAGACGCTGCAGGTGACGGACGAGGACGGCGTGCCGCTGATCGACGACAGCTTTCTTCTGCTGGTGAATGCGGCGGCCGAGGGTGTTGAATTTGTCCTTCCCGAATCGCCTGCAAGCAGGCCGTGGCTCCTGATGGTCGATACCGAAAATCTCTGCGATCCGTTTACGCGGATCGCCGTGGGTGAAAAGGTGATCCTGGGAGGGCGATCACTGAAGCTGCTCACCGACCGGGTTCAAAGAGGGGCTGGGTCAGAGGCGGCGGGAAAATAATCGAAAGAATCCTCCACCTGAACGGACGCAGACTGAGGAGTCCGTCTACATCTGGCTAGAACTGGTTGCATAAATGGTTTCGTAACAGGGCACGACTTGAGTCGTGCCGCAAAAGCCTCATGAACACTGGGGCTTTAGCCCCTGAGGGAAGTTTCTTTACCTGACCAGACCATTTATGCAACCAGCTCTAGGAAGGCCGCCGGCGCGATGGCGGCGGCCATGTTGTCGACGCAGGCTAAAGAAAATTAGTGGATGGTCGAGGCCACGACCACTGAAGCGATCACGCCTGTCGCGACTGCGGCGAGGACGTAATTTCCGTCGACCTCGCGCCATTCGTAGCCGTTGGGTGGCTTCCGAAGATGGTACTGCCGATAATCGACCTTATCCCCGCGGTTCCAATCTTCCTGCTGGATGCGCGCGCCTTTCTTCCATTCGTCGTGGCGCACGTACTGGTGGTTGTCATGATGATCCTGAGCGAAGACGGTTCCTCCGGAGAGGGTTGCGGCCAGGATTGAGAGGGCCAAAACTTTGCAAATTTGTCTCATGCAAACTCCATATACTGCTCACGATTTGGATTCGGAACGAGCCGATTGCGTTGTTTGGCCTCTCCGCCTCAACCGTCACTCTCTCTGTTATCCTGAAAAGTTTACCCCAGGGTGAGGAGGACGCCATGCCGGAGCACAGAGCGCGCAAGCATCATCAGGACCGGGTGGCCGAGGCGCTGCGAGAAGAGATCGGCGCGATGATCGAGGGCGAGCTCTCGGACCCGCGCATCGATTTCTGCCACGTGAGCGAAGTGGCGCTGAATCCTGGCGGCAAATCGGCCCGCGTCTACGTGGTGGTGGACTCGAACGCGAAAGATATCGCGAAGTCGGAGAGCGACACAATTGCCGGTCTTGAAGCCGCTAAGGGCTATATCCGCCATGAGCTGAAAGAGCGGATGGGCGTGCGCCATGTGCCCGATCTGAGTTTTCTGGCCGACCGCTCGGGGCGATTCCAGGCGCGTATCGAGGAGCTGATGGAGCGGTCGCGGAAGCGTCAGAAGGTTCCTGCCGAGGAGCCGGCGCGCATCGCGCACGAAGCGCCGCTCAAATAGCCGCATGAATCCTCCTTCCCCCAAATCGCGGTCGCAAGAGCCGGAGACAGAACCGCTCCACGTAACTGCTGATCCGGCCGATCCCATTGCACAGATTCTCGGCGTTATCGCGCGGGGCGAGCGGTTCCTGGTCTGCTCGCATTCGCGGCCTGACGGCGATGCAGTGGGCAGTATGCTGGCATTGGGTATGCTGCTCGAGCAACTGGGCAAACGGGCAGATCTGGTAACGGCCGACCGGATTCCCGCTGTATATCGCCAGTTACCGGGCGCGGGCAGCATATGCTCCGCCCTGCGCGTGCATGGGCCGTACGACGCGGCGATTCTGCTTGAATGCGATGGCGTGGAGCGCACGAGCCTGCGCGGCCTGGAAGCATTCTTTCTCATCAATATTGATCACCACATCAGCGGACGACCTTATGCCGATCTGAACTGGATCGACCGCGGAGCGGCCAGCGTGGGCGAACTGGTCTATCGGCTGGTCAAGGCCGCGGGAGCCACCGTTACGCCGGAGATGGCAGCGTGCCTCTACACCACGGTGTTGACCGATACCGGCAGCTTTACTTATGGCGCTTTGAGCGCGGCCACATTTGCGCTCGCGCGAGAGCTGGTGCTGGCCGGAGCGGACCCAATCGCAATTTCCCGCGATATCTATTACTCTGTGCCCGCATCGAAGGTGATGCTGCTGGGTGCGGCGCTCGGGAATCTCCATCGCGATGATCGCCTGTGCTGGTTGTGGATCACTCATGGAGATGTGGCGCGCACCAGGGCAGCCGAAGAGGACTGCGAGGGTATCGTGAACTTTGCGCTGGGTATTGCGGGGGTGGAGGCTGCGGTCTTCCTGCGCGAACTGCCGGAGGGACGCATCCGGCTGAGCCTGCGCAGCAAAGGAAAGATCGATGTGGCCGCCATTGCCGGCAAGCTGGGCGGCGGAGGTCACGAGAATGCGGCCGGCTGCACGCTGGATGGACCGCTCGGCCGCGCGATCAATGAGATTCTTGAGGAATTACGCCGCGCCGTGGCCAGTGCCGCCGGAGAGGCGTCGCCGCATTGAGATTCCACCCGAATCTGTTAGCCTTGAACCGGCCTCATAAGCCGGATCCATTCACTCGCTAGACGCTTGAGACCCGCCTTGTTGTCGGGGTCTCGCCATTGCGCAACTCGCGGTGCAGGCAATATGAGACCGGTTGTTGTCCCTGTCGCGCACGACGGCCGTTGGAAGGTTTGGCTGCAGGCGCCGATTGAGGAACAGGCTCGCCCTCCTGTTGGAGATCTGCTGGAGATGGAAACTGCATTGGAACCTGCTGCCCCGGATTCGCAAAAGCGTTGGCAATTCCGCCTGCCCAGTTGGTCTACAGTTGCTGAACTCATCGTATTTTTCGCATTTACCATCTTTTTTCTCGGTTACGGTCTCACCCCGCTGCTGGGCGGCGATGGCCTGGGCCTGGTAGGCGCGGACGAGCCTCGCTACGCGCAGATTGCCCACGAGATGCTCAACCGGTTCGACTCTGCGCATACGCTCAAAGGCCGCCTGAGCGCCTGCGTGACACCTTATCTTTATGGCCGGCCCTGGCTGGAGAAACCGGCTCTTTACTATTGGCGCGCGATGTTCCTGTTTCAGGATTTCGGCGTGCACGACTGGAGCGCCCGCCTGCCCTCGACTACCTTCGCGTTCGTCATGATCGGGCTCATCTACCTGCACATGCGACGATTCCGGCCCGGCGGACATCTGGATGCGGCGCTCATCACGGTTGCCTGTGCGGGAATCATCGGCTTCGCCCGCGGCGCATCGACGGATATGCAGATGGCGGCGCCGCTGGCGATTGGCCTGCTGGGCTGGTATGCGTGGTACGAGACGGGTTCGAAGTTCTGGCTCTACGACATTTATTTCTTCACCGGGCTGGCCACGCTGGCTAAAGGGCCAGTGGCTCCGTTGCTGGCCATCCTGATCATCGCCGCCTTTGCTTTTTTGCGCCGCGAGTGGCACATCCTCTACCGGTCGCTGTGGTGGCCGGGGATTCTGCTTTATTTCGCCATGGTGCTTCCCTGGTTTATTGCGGTTCAGCACCAGAACCCCACCTTCTTCCGCGAGTTCTTTCTCGAACATAATCTGGAGCGTTTCGCCACGGACCGGTACCAGCACGAACAGCCGTTCTGGTACTACATCGTCGTCGTGGTCCTGGCGATGATGCCCTGGACGGTGATCGCCATCCGCGCTCTGGCTGATGGCATCTTGACCTCCGTGGCCGAGTGGCGCTTGCGCCGCGTCACGGAAGCCAAGCCGAAGCCTAAGGTCAACCGGCCGGGCGATGCCTTTCCGGAGTTCCTTGTTCTCTGGACGCTCATTCCGATCGTCTTTTTCTCCTTTTCACAATCCAAGCTTCCCGGCTACATCCTGCCTTCTATTCCTCCCATCGCCATCCTTACGGGAGATTTTCTTTATCGCCGCCGTTCCGGATTGAACCGGTGGCTTTTGGGCGGCCATGCGGCGCTCTGCGGCATGCTGACCATGGCCACGCTGCTGCTGCCCTGGTTTGTGGCGCATGGCGCAACGGCGCCGCCGGCCCATGCGATCGCCGCCGCGCTGCTGGCCGCCGTGGGTGCGGCGCTCCTTATTCTTATCGTCACCAATGGTTATGGGGTGGCACGCCTCCGCGTGGCAACTTGCGGAGTGCTGATGGTCCTCATGATTTTCCTATACGGCGTGGGACCGATCTTTGGCATTCCTCAAATTGATGCGACCAAGCGCGTCATCGGCCTGCTTGACCGCACCTATTCCGCGCGTCCGCTGGCCGAGCGGATCGCGGAGTTCGTGCCTCCGGATGGCATCGTCGCCGTGTTTCACGTCCACCGCGACATCGAGTACGGCCTGTCGTTTTATCGCAACCGCGAGGTTGTCAATTATGAGGAGAGCGGTGTGCCGGATCAACAACACCTGCTGGTCGCGCGTGTCGCGGGTCGGCATGGTATTGACCTCCACACCACGGACGCGCTGCAGGAATATCTGGAGGGCCGGCATTACGAGATGCTCTTCAACTGGCCGGAACAGGGACTGGAGGTTTTCCTGGTGGGCGCCCGGTAACTCATGCAACAAGTTGCACTTGTAAGTGCAGTCGTGGCAAAGTGTCGCAAGGGCTTTCTTGCGGGGTGAAATCGCGCTGAGTTTTTCAGAATGACAGATATGGAGGACCAGGCTCAGCGCGCAAAGAGCGTCTGATTAGAAAACGGGAGAAGCATGGCATTGGGCGCTTCCATCGAGATTCTTGATCTGCGGCACTTCGCCGCGACGCTCCTGCGCCCTGTGCTGGACGCCGAAGGAGAGCTCTGGAAGCAACGCCTGCACTGGGACTACCGCACCTCAGCACGGTTGCTGATGCAATATCTCGACAACCATATGCTTCCCGGCTATGCAGCGATTGAGGACGAACAGGTAACCGGCTACGTCTTCTGTGTGTATGAGGATAGCAAAGCGGTGATTGGCGATGTCTTCGCCGTGCCGAACCAGCTTGAGGGCGCTGATTCCTCCCATTCGGTGGAAGAGACGCTGCTCCGGCATCTCCTGGAACTTCTGCTCAACTCGCCCCAGGTCGAGCGGGTGGAGTCGCAGCTTTTACTGCACCCTTCTGGATCCCATGCCGCCATTTTTCAAGCTGCGGGATTCCAGATCTATCGCCGGCTGTTCATGGTGCAAACCCTCACGGGCCCACTGAAACCACCGCAGATCAGCCCGGCCAGCGGCCTGGAACTGCGCGCGTGGAGCGATGAAGACCTGGCGCCGGCGGCGCGGCTCATCGCAGAGGCCTATCGCGGGCATCCGGATAGCTATATCAACGATCAGTACCGGTCGGTTCATGGGTCGATGCGCTTCCTGAACAACATCGTGCGCTATGCCGGCTGCGGTGCATTCTCGCCCCAGGTTTCGCATGTCGTAGTGGAGCGGAGCAGCCGCGAAGTGGTGGGATTGATTCTTGGCTCGCGCGTGAGCCCGCAGAGCGGCCACATCACCCAGGTCTGCGTGCATCCCAACTATCGCCGCCGCGGCCTGGCGCGCATGTTGCTCTCTCTGGCTGCCTACTGGTTCACCCGGCAGGGCGCCACTGAAATTTCACTTACCGTAACCGAAGCCAACGCCGAAGCCATCGATCTCTATCTTGCCGAGGGCTATCTCTGCAAACACACCTTCGATGCGGCGGTGTGGCGACGGCGCGCGATGGCGTGAGCGAGCTTGAACATGCCTGGTTAGCGACCAGCTTGAAAGGCCTTCAGAGAATTGAGGCTGGGTGTTGCGGGCGACTACCGCGCGATCAGAAACATGACCCAGCTCAGCACGATCGCCGAACCTGCGAACAGCACAAAGCAGTAGATTCCATAGCGCATCATTTTGCGCGGCGTCTCCCGCTGGGTGATGCCGAAGACGGTGGAGGCGAACAGCGCAAAGAGCAGAACCGCCGTGAAGTGGGAGGGCCGCAGCACTAGGATTTCCTCCCGGTGCGCAGATTGTGCGCGTCGACGGCGGCGACGACATTCAGCAGGCCGGCCACGACAATGAACTTGGTGCCGTAGTCGGCGGTTGTGAACTGCACCGGATCGCCACCCAGGCCCATAGCATGGCTTACAAAGAACATCAGCCCGTTGCCAAGATCGCCGACCAGGCCGAGCAGGTCCAGGATATCCTGCGCGCCGGAGTAGAGCTTGCCGTCCATGGCCAGGCCGAGGGCAAACATCGTGACAATGGAAACGAAAAGCAGCACGCCGCGGCCCCATTTACCGAGCACAAAATGCCCTGCTCCCGGTACAAGCCATCCGGCAATTAAAGGTAGATAAACGAATCCGTGCTGCCGGGCTTCACCCGCGGCGGCCTTGTTAGAGGCTGTTCCCATTCCTTCTTGACTATACAGCACAGGACCACGCCGGCCTGGAGCGCCTCAGTTCCCGGTGGGGATGATTCCGACGTCTGCGGAGCCTGCGCGCTCGCCGGGACGGCAGGCCAGGCAAGCAGAATCAAAACAAGAGAAAGTACAGAAAGGGTATGAGGGTTTTTAACGGGTCCGGCAAACCTCCCGAAAGTATGCGGCACTTTTAGAGGTACGGACTCATCTGAATCAAAGTTCCCGCTGCACAGCGTCAAATTTTAATAGAACAGATACTTGCGCCAGCGGTCGTCACCGCGGCCTAACATGCGCATGATCTGCCGGCTGGTGTGCAGCGAAAAAGGCCGCGGCTCGCGCAGCAGGATCATATCGTCGATCTCGTGGAGCATACGGTTGCCCTTGCGCCGGTTGCAGGTGTGGCAGCAGGCGACGAGATTTTCCCAAGTGGAGTTGCCCCCGCGCGAGCGCGGAACCACGTG